>JAHDPQ010000139.1 GCA_018434245.1 Oscillospiraceae bacterium | reverse complement strand
TTTTTTATGGCTGTGCTGCGATAAACTCTTTTAGGGCGCCACTTGCCGCCTTCTCATAGGCGGCCTGCGACTCCATTATTTGCAGGTTTTCCAAATACTGCTCCCGCCTTTTCTGGGCAATGGCAAAGAACCCGGCCTCAAAATCGCCGCTGATGAGATTGAAGCCATCAAACACCGGCGGTATATAAAAATCATATTCCTTGTAAACATCCATAGCGGTACGCAGTAGTTTTTGAATATTTGGGTTATTGTTTTTGGCAATTTCTTGCTCCATGTGGTTGGTAAAAGCCCGTCCGGTCACCGGTAGATAGCCGGTAGATGCCACAAAGCGCATGTTCTGTTCCGGGGAGGCAAACCATTTCAGGAACAGAGCGGCCGCCGCTTCTTTTTCCGGTGTGGATTTTGCCACTACCAGGCCACTGCCTCTCTGAATGGCGATTTTTTTGCCAGCTTCAAAGACTGGGTACGGTAGAACAGCGTATTCTACCCTTTCTTTTGTGTTATTTGGATAGGTAATTTCCTCTCCATAAAAGAGAATGCCCGCTGTCGATCCTGTGGAACAAAGGATATCGCCCGTCTTGGAAAGATCCGAGGAATAGCCGTCATAAATGGCGTAGCCGCCCTTTACTGCCGGTTCAAAAACAGCATTCCAGATCCGCTCGAATTCCGGTGTGTTCATCCGAAGTTTCTCTCGGTGAAAGAGAGAGGTCCCCATCTGCTCCATTCCAACCTGAGCCAGATTGAAAAATGAATCGGTAGAATAAAAGAATTTTCCATCGTTTGGTATGTCTGGCGTCTGCTCATCAGTCCACCGGTAATATTGCATCGCAGCCCTGGCGATCCCTTCAAAGGTGGCAAGGCTGTCCGCTGTAATCCCGGTGGCTGATGAAAAACGCTCGAACAGCGTTTGGTTTAGAAAAAGCACCTCGGTGGATTTGGCAAAGGGAAACACATAGAGCTTTCCGTCGGGCAGCCGGCCTTCCTCTAGAAACTGGGGCAGATAGTCCGCGAGTTCCGCATCGGTAAAGTAACCATCCATCGGTACAAGCAGCCCTTTGTCCGCAAGCAGCGTTGCCGTAGCAGGATAACAGGTGGTAATATTGGGCATTTCAGGCGCACCTGGGTCACCCGCAGCGATCATGGTCAGCTTCTCTTGCAAAGCAGCTGAGCCTGAAATAGAGGTGACGCTTATGACAATGCCCTTTTCCTTGCCAACCGTGGCGTTAAACTCTTCGATCTGCTCATCCATTGTGGCCTGCATCTGTCCGCCAAAATTATGCCACAGGGTAAGGGTTATCGGACTGTTCGGGTTCCATCCGCTTGTCTGTCCACAGGCAGACAGTAGGACGGACAGCAACAGTACCCAAACGACACATTTCTTTTTCATCAACATCTATTCCTTCCCGCAAGGCGTATTTTGAAAAATCTTTCTTCATTGCCCATCGGAACACACCAGATAAGAGTTTTTTCGTTGACATAGTTAGAGTATTTGGCAAGTCATAAAAAATCACCCCAAAAATCACCCCTATTTTAACTTGACAATCACCCCCGGGATGATTACGGCAGGTGGTATTTTTAGTATGATGAAATAGAAAAACAACCGGATTACTGCCTATATATTACCAAACCGACCTAACCCAGTCAAGCGTTTTATGCTATTGAGAAAGAGGATGATGCGGTGCAAAATAATCGGATAAAGCGGCTGCAGGATGAAATCATTGAGGCCGTTTATCAACTGGATCATTTTAGCTTGCAAAAGCTCAGCGCTTTCATTACCGGTTTGGAAAGCGTGAAGGCACAAGGTAAAGAAAGCGAAGGTACGGGCCATGAGGATGGATAGAGGGCTTCCCATGTTTACGGCAAAATGCCGCACGGTGCGGGAAGCCACCGGCTTTCGCCTAACCTTCTTCTGTGAAGTCTGCGGCGGTGGATATACCACCCCAACCCTTGTCTGTGATACCCCTAAAAAGGCCCTGCATTTGGGAGAACAGGACGCACGGTTACATTTCAACCGATGCGCTTGCTGCCACCGGTGGGTATGCGATGAACACTTTAACGAGAATCGAATGATGTGTACAGACTGTGTCCCTCGCATCTGTACCCGATGCAAGGCTCCCGTGTCAAAAGGAGACGCGTTTTGCGCCGTCTGCGGCGCCCCACAATTTGAAGCAGGAAAGGATGAAGAAAGATGAGCGATCTGTTCGGAGGACTGATGAAGGGGCTTTCCGGCTTTATGCCCCAGGACGACCCGGATGTAAAGCTGATGATGGCCGGATCGGAAGTGAGCGACCTGCAAAAGCAGGAGGCCGAGCTCTATGCGCAGATTGGGCGACAGACCTTGGCAGAAGGCTGCGTCCAGTATCCAGAGCTGGAAAACAAGCTGCGTCTGGTACAGGAAAACCTGTCTGCGGCGCAGGCCAAGCTGCAAAGCGTACAATCAGAAAAAGAGGCCAAAGAAGCGGCCCAGCGTGCAGAAGATGAGAAATCGATCTGCCCCTCATGCGGCAATGTAAACCCCGATGGCGTAAAGTTTTGCCGGGAGTGTGGCGCCAAGCTTGGGGCAGTCCTTTGCAGCCGGTGTGGGGCGCCTTTGCCGCCCAGTACCCGCTTTTGCGGAGAGTGTGGTAAAAAGCAGGAGGAACAACATGGCTTCATATAAGCAGCCGTGTATCCACTGCGGTACATACATAGAGCCGGATTGCCGTTTTTGTCCCTCCTGTCAAAGCATAAACCCTTTTGGGTATCTTTGCCCCACCTGCCTGCGCCCCATAGAAAAGGGTCAGCCTCTTTGCTCCGGCTGCGGCAGGGCGCTATCTATTCCTTGCCCCGCCTGCGGTAAGCCGACTTTTGCGGGGGAGAAATGCGAACAATGCAGTGCATCATTGATGATCCAATGCCAAAACCCCCGCTGCGGCGCACAGCAATTCTTTGAAAATACAAAATGCACCGCCTGCGGCAAAAAAATGAAACCCGTTAAGAAAATGAGGTGAACTTATGCTGCAATCCTTCACAAGGAATTATGAAGACAACTCCACCGAGGCGGGGTTCCAGTTTACCTTTTACTGCGATCTCTGTGAGGATGGATATAAAAGCAGCTTCATTGAATCCGAAACCTACAGAAAGGGCCGCGGACTGCGGGGATTGGCCCAGGGTGCGGGCGTGCTGGGCAGTCTGCTTGGCGGTCGCCTGGGAAACCTCGGCTATTCACTGGAGCGGGGCGGAAACGTTTTGTCCGATCGGTTCGAGGGGATGAGCCCCGAATGGCAGAAGGAACATGAAAAAGCCTTTGAGCGGGCAAAAAACGAAGCCCAACAGCACTTCCATCGCTGTCACGGCTGCCGTAAATGGGTGTGTGATTCCTGCTATAACGAGGACGAGGGCCTGTGCACCGAATGTGCCCCCCGGCAGGAAATTTCGGTAGCCAAGGCTCGTGCCGACGCCATGCGGCGCAACATTGAGGAAACAGCTGAAAGCGCCGTTGTCTGGAAGGGCAAACTGGAAAGCAAGACAACCGTCTGCCCCACCTGCGGCAAGCCTACCGGAACAGGCAAGTTCTGCAACAACTGCGGTGCGTCGCTGGCACTGGCGGTTTGCCCCAAATGCAAGGCGGAAAATGCGCAGGGAGTGCGCTTCTGTAATCACTGCGGTTCATCCATGGCGGCGCCAGCCGTTGCCAAGTGTTCTGGATGTGGTGCAGAAAATTCGCCCGGCACCAAATTCTGCGGCGGCTGCGGCAGAAAACTGTAACGACATAGAAAGGGAAACTGGCCTAAGATTACCGAACGCAAACAAATATCAAAATTTTGGAGGGAATGAACATGACAGAGCAAAAAAACAATCTGGAAAATCAGGAGCTGACAGCACAGGAAAACGCCTATACCCCGGAGGATATCGAGAAAAACAAGACTATGGCTGGACTTTCTTATTTGCTGTTCTTTTTGCCGCTGATTACCTGCCCCGAATCCCAATATGCCAAATTCCATGCCAATCAATCGCTGCTGCTCTTGATTACAGGAATAGCGGGCAACGTAATCCTAGGTATCATACCCGTGATCGGCTGGATGCTGCTTCCGTTTTTCGGCATCGGCGTTTTGATATTGGGTATTATGGGACTCATTAATGGATTCGGCGGAAAAGCAAAGAGGCTGCCCCTGATCGGCAAGTTTACTATTCTGAAATAAGGCGTGGACTTTTAAAAAAATTATATTAATGTCAGGAGAACTGATATGAAGCGGATTGCACTTTTTCTTTTAATGTCTGTATTGATTTTGACGCTTGCCAGCTGCGGCGGGGCAGAAGGTTCTGCCCCAAAAGAGACAAGCGGTGGAGCAACCACAGCGACACCCAAACCAAGTAAAACGCCTGGTGATTTCAATACACCTCAAAACGAAACTGCCATTAATTCCAAAGCACTTCCAGCCATCTATCCCAGGGAAATCTTACCACTGACGGCGGACGCCGAAATTATTGATGTGAGGGAAAACCCTGCCAATAACGGTCTGGAAGTTAGCTATGTCAGTGACAGCGATATGGATACACTGCATGATTTATATGAGGGCGCACTGAAGGATGCGAAAGATTTAAGTGTAGCGGAAACGTCGGACGGTTATATGATTTCTGCCAAAATGGATGGTGTTGGGTATACCATTATGCTTAGTAAAGACGCTATGAATCCCAACCCCCAATATGCCGGAAAAATATCCGTATACATCGTTCTAACCGGATTGAAAGGCGTATCCGGCGGTGAAAGCCAGATGCCCGAGGGAGATGGAGAAACATGGCCCTCCGCAGATCTGCCCGGAGTCCCGGAGTTAAAGGGCCACATAGGCCAAATCCTGCGGGAAGAGGGTATCATCCGGCTTGAGATTACGGTGGAAACTGCTGAAACGGTGAAAAGTTACATTGGTGAATTAACAGCGTCAGGCTTTAGCTTTGATACGCAGCCGGATATAGACAGCGACCATATGGAATTTCTCGCTTTTAAGGACAGCAGCATGATGAGCTTTGCCTATAAAGGTGAGGAAAACCTTGTATCCATCGAATATCAGAAATAGGGCGGCTGTAAACAGCTGCGTTTAACGGTGAGGAAGAGATATTATGAAAAAGATTTTAGTCGGGTTGTTGGCTCTTTTGCTGGCCCTCTCTTTTGCCGGATGCGGGGCAAAGAAAAAACTGGAGGAAAAGGCCGCAGAGGCCCTTGCGGAAAAGATTCTTGGGGACGCCGGAGTGGATGCAGACATTACTGGTGACAAGGTGGTCATCAAGGGGGAAGATGGCCAGGAGTTAACCATTGGAGAGGGCGAATGGCCCTCATCCGACCTGGCAAAAAGCATTCCCGAATTCAAAGGCGGCAAGGTTATCTCTGTGATGGAAACAAAGGATTCTCTGTTGATCATCCTGGAAGAAGCATCTGAGAAAGACTTTGCAGATTACCTGAATGAAATCAAGGAGACCTTTACCGAGGAAGCCTATGATATGCAGTCGGACGGAAATGTAACCTATGCAGCGAAAAGCAGCAAGGGCACTGGCGTTATTCTCACTTATACGACAGACAAAACCCTCAGCATCACGGTAGCGTGGGAGGAAAAAATATAAAAGAAAAAGAGAAATAATCCAGAAAACAAAGGCATAACTGAAAAACCCAGCAACATATTTAAGGCGGGTAGTACGGGAACGCAGCAGATCATTCTAAGGACAATAACTTCCCAATCATAATTTTTGTAATTGGCGGCGGTACAAAGCTGCCCGATGCAGGCCGTGCGCCATGGCCCTTGCCAACAGTGCGGCAAAAACAGAGTTGGTTTGCAGGAAATTCCACAAAAAACTCCCTTCCATTCCAGCATTCTTGCGAACAGGAGGAACTTCCATGAAACAAAAGCTACGCACCGCACTGGCCCTGCTGCTTTGCTGTCTGCTGCTGCTCTCAGGTTGTAGCGGCGCAATCGAACGACTTACCGGTAAGGTCAAGGTACTAAAAGCTGCTGGTAATCTGCGCCCTGTACCGGTGGGTATAGGGCTTCAGGTTGTGCCCGCCGAGCATTTCCCCAAAGGATTCGAGACAAAATATCCTTTGAGGCAGGGGAATTGGACAACCGAAAAGCCCTTGATTGACCCCCTTGGAGATGAAAGCAGTTACGACAGTGTAAGAAAAGAGTATGCCGAGGGTGAAATCCGGTACATGAACAAGGACTATCGGCTGACAACGCGCAGGGTGGCGGGTGACCACTGGGTAATGGATTTACAGGATGACGCACCTGACGCCCTGCTCCATCTTGAAAAATACATTCTGGACTTAGGCGGAGAGCTTCTTTCTTCGGCCACTGAGGAAATTGTATTCTCTGTGGAAGAAGACGACTTTGCCTGGTGGGGAACAATCATCCCCGGGCAATCCATCGAAATGGAGCTCTACAGGGAGCGCCGCCTGCAAGTGGGCAAAGCCTTAACCATAACGCCCGCGGACAGGGCAAAGGCTGAGAGCACAGCCGGCCGGCTGTTTTTTAGCACCAGGCATAATGGCAGCCGCATGCAAAGCCTGATCGTAACCTTAACCGGCGCTAGGGAAAACGATGAGGTTCAAATTCATGCGCAGGGTGGCTACCGTGCAGGGAGATACAACCGAGAAATATCCTATACCACTGTTTTGGCTGCGGGCACATCCAATAGCAAGGTATTTACCCTGGATGATATTCCCCAGGAAGCGGGAGATATTTTATGGGATTTTGCGGTAGACGGCGATGAAGTAACGGTTTCGTTCACGCTTAGTGAAATTGCCAATCTTGAGCCTGTCAAATACGGCGAGGATATGGGTGCGCTGCTGGTGAAGGGGGCACCTTATGGTTCGGTGAGCGTGCCGATCAATGCCGTGGATGAGCACACCTTCTATTCCATATCCCATCCGGATATCGCCGAAGGCGACGAAGCATTTTATGGGGATCAAACTCCTGAGGGGGATACTCTGTTCTGGCTGCCATCCGGCTATTGGAACCTGAACATCTTTTCCGATGTGCTGGGCACCGCAAGCCGTGCGAGAATCATTCCTATCAGTGAGGGGGAGATGACGGTTGTGGAGATGGCCTCCAATCTCGGCTCAATCTTTTCCCAAACCGGCAATTTGAGAGAGGGCACAACCGAGCATGGCATGACCTTTTTGGATCCGCCAAAGGAGCAAGGTGAGCAGGTGGAGCTGACGTTTTTGCTCTACGACAGCGAGAACAAAAACGCTGTCCCCACCAAACAAACCACCAGTATTTATGAAAACGGTGGGCCGGTGGAGATTATCTCCATTGAGCGGCTGGATATTCCGCCCAGCGTGGTGCTCTTATTGGATTCCTCCGGCTCGATGGAGGAGCAGATGAAGCCGGCGGTAGAGGCAGCCAAAGCGTTTGTGCAGGGGCTTCCCGACAACGCAAGCGTTCAGGTGGTGGATTTTGACAGCACCGCGCGAAAGCTTCCCGGAACAACCAAGCCGGAGGTGCTCAGCAGCCTGGACAGTGCCGTTACAGGCGGCTCCACCGCACTGTATGACTCGGCGATGATGGTGCTGCAGCTGCTGCAAGGTGCACAACGCCCCACCCTTGTCATGTTTACCGACGGAAAAAATGAGCCTGCCCCCGGCGGGCTGACCGACAAAAGCGTTGTTGTGGAGGCGATGAAAGCCGCCGGAGTGCCGGTTTATACCATAGGCTTTGGCAAAGAACACGCCCCCTCTCCGGCAAAAGATGCGCAAGCAGGTGCAGGAACGGATCAGGCCGATGAAGCACAAAAAGCCGGGGGCTCCGACCTTGTTGACTTTGCGGATATTTCAGAAGGAAAATATTACTCCGCAGGTGATCAGGATGCGCTCAGAAACGTATTCGACGCCATTGCCGCCCGTTTGGGCAACACCTACACCGCAGTGTACAAGCGCCCGCAGCAGGCAACTGTTACGGATGTTCCTGTGGTGACGGTGGTTCTGGATTGCAGTGGCTCGATGGAAGAGCTGATTGAGGGTCAAGGCACAAAAATGCGAATCGCAAAGGACATGTTTCGGGAGTTTTTTATGCAGATGCCCGACGGGATTATGACCCAGCTTATCACCTTTGAAGATGTGTGGCTGGAGCAGGTGCTCACCACCGATAAGGCGGCCATGTTACAGGCTGTTTCTGCGCTGGAGGGCGGCGGAGGCACCAATATTGTAGATTCGGCACAGCTGGCCTACGACACCCTGAAGAGTGTCCCTACCTCTAACCGAATTTTAGTGTTTCTCACCGACGCCGCCATGGAAGGGAAAGAGAACGAAAGGTTTGGTCAACTTCTTACAAAAATGAATGAGGCCGATATTAAAAGCCTTTGGCTAGGATTGGGGATGGAGCAGGAAGAAGATGAGGAAAACTTTGCCTGGGCGGCAAAAACCGCAGGGGGCAGCTACCTTTTACCCAACAGTGCCAAAGAGCTTAGCGATGGCCTGAACAAAATGCTGGGTGAAGTAAAACAGCAAAACCCCACCGACAAAACAGTCATCCGCATGGATATCACCCTGCCCAGCGAGGAGGGCAAGCTGCAGAGCTATTCCGCCAGCATAGAGCAAACTCTTTCACCGCTCAGCAGCTCTGGCAAAATAGAAGCGCCACCTCAGGCCATTCAAATTTTGACCAAACAACCCGGTACCCAGCTTTTTGCCAAGAGGCTGAGTACAAATAACCAGCCCCCTGCCGCTGATGCCCAAGGTGATTTTGCACCATACAGCCCCCAGGTTTCCCAGCTGCTGTACGGCGGCGACAGCCCCAGCACCGATACCCAAGTTATCAGCCGGGTACCGCTTGAGGCAAAGGATAAAAACAGCGGAGTTGAAATGGCTGCCACCGAGTATTACCGCATAGGCAAGCTGCGGGGTATTGAAGCACCCAACGGCATGGAATATCTTGCGGTCAATCTGCAGCTCAGGAATTTGTTTTCTGACCGGCCGCTTCAAATCCCCGATTTTGCATCGCACTTCTATCTAAACGTCAATGATTTGGGGGCATACCCCGCCTCTATTATGACATGGCTTGCCCAAACACCCCTTGCAAATCCTGGTGAAAACGCAATTACCATCGACGCCGGCAAAACGGCAGCAGGTGTTCTAATCTTTCTTGTACCCGCCCAGCAGCTTCTGGATTTGCAGCTAAATTTTTATGATACCGCATACGGGCATATCCAAATGCTGCTGATGGGCGGCAAACAAAAAAGTGAGATGCAACTTCAAAAGCTATCAGGTACAGCGCCCGCAAAGCTTTCCGATTCCTTTACCCTCACGGCAAAAGCATACAGCGATATGGATAAAGTACAGCAGCACAAAGCGTCTAAGGATACAGTTTACCGCATTGTGGAGGGTGAAATCACCTCTCAGGTACAGGCGCTGCTGGATATCATGCCCACCGAGCGCTTCTTTTTAAATATCGCTACCGATCAGGGGACGGTACGTATTCCAATCAGCCCGGTGACAGGTTATCTCCCTCTGGGCTATTTGCAGCCAAAACTCCTTGCGCCCGGGTCAGTTACGCCCATCCGCTGGGTTTTTGCTGTTCCAAAGGAACTTGCCGGCGTGGGCGCGGAGATTTATGGCGACATCGCCGACGGTGCCCTCCACATTCCAATCCAGGGTGGAAGCGTATCGTCTTCCATGGGCAAGGGTGAGTACAAAAGCGAGTGGATGGATGTTACGATAAACGAACTTAGCTTGCTATCTGCGGAGGACGTTGACCGGCTTCAGCAGCGACTTGCCGTGGAAGACTTCTTTGGGGAGGAGCTCATCAAGGAAGAGTACACCGAGGAAGAAGCCTTTGACGAAGAGCCCGCCGAAGAAGGAGCCAACGCGGAAGAGCCCGTTGAGGAAGAAACTGCCGAAGAAGAATTCAGTGAGGAGCTTGCCGAGGAAGAAGCCAGCGAGGAGGACCCCAGCGAATCCTCTGAAGGCATCGTCTATGTGGTGGCCGATATCACCGTCTACGATAAAAAGGATGGCTTTGGCACCGGGGATATTGCCGAAGCATTCCACTTTGTCAGCAATCGCATAAAGAAGGGCGGCGCGCAGGGCACCATTACAGTGGACGGTGTAGAACAAGAGGGGCTTGGCGATTTCAGCGCGGATGAATTTTTTATCGCACCCAGCGATTTAACCAATCAACTGGCTTTGGGCATTGACAGCAGTTGGAACGTAATGGACGGCGAAAGCAGGCGCGGGCTGCTTGTGTTTGCGTTGCCCGACAGCCAGTTCACGCTGCAATCTCCGTTTTTCCAGGGATTAAGGCTTACACCGCAAAGCACAAGCTTTTCCCGCAAAGGGCTGCTGACGCAACATGTGGAAATAGAAAATGAAGACCAGAGCTTTGCCGAGGCAGCTGCTATGGAAATCGAAAAGGTTGTGCGGCAATACCAAGGGGAGCAGGCGTCCAAGGCCCAAGGTGGCGGTCAAAAGCCCGAAGTGGTCACCCTGGTCCAGAGTGCAGGCAAACACAATGTCCCCTTTCCGGGGCTGAATGGGGTAGGGGCGAAAAGGCTGGCAGATCCCCAAACGCTGGAGGATGTTTTGAAGCTTTTGCGCGGGCTGGCATGGCGTCCGTCTTACAGGCACAGCCCAAATGAATGGTTTGCAAATCTTTCGCCCCAGGCAGTGCTTACCCAAGGTTGGGGAAATGAATTTGATCTTGCGGTTTTGGCGGAGCAGCTGTTTTCCCGGCTTGGACTAAGGCCGGACAGGATGGCTGTCCGCCTCACAAAAGAGGGTAAAAAAGCTCTGGCTGCCTATCTCCAGCTGGAAGACTACGATCAACTGGATATCGAAACCCTGCCCGCCCTTGCCTATCGGGATACAACTGGTCAGTACCATCTGTTGGTAGTTCCGTTTATGCAGGAGCTTTCCCAGCTTAGCGGTTCGGTTTATCTGACACAAACGGAAAGCGAGCAGATCGAGGTGACGAGTGAAATGGCTACCGTCACCGTTATGGTTGAGGCAATCCCCCTTGGGGATGCGGCAAATTCCAGTGGCCTGCTGGACACCAGCAACCTGTTTGGCAGCTTTTCGGGTGCGATGGGTGGAGAGGAGGACATCGAAGTCACCGATTCTGCAACTATCGAAATTGAAATGCTCAGCGAGCAGCTTGAGCTGGAAGCCCTGAGCAACGATGCCATCGACATCGGCTTTGGAGTAGCGCAGGGGGAAGCCTATACCGCCTATCTGGATTCGCCCACAGGCCGGGTCATCAGCAAAGTGGCGATTGCAAAACAGTATTACCAGCCGATTGGTACAAAAATCACCGTGACGGTGGGTGGGGAGGATTATAGTCATGAAATCACCCTAAAAAAGGGTGAAACTCTGGACAGCATTTTTACAACCCTTGGCATCAACCTGCCCGAGCTGCCCGGGGACGCACTGAAAGAGCTCAATGACGCTGTTCAGGTAAGTCATAAGAGCGCCATAGCGCCCAATGAGGTTTCTGCGCTGCGCTGGTATACCCGGGGCAACCTCTACCGCTTTATCGGTGCGCAAACTGCCTTTGAAGATAAGCTGGCCTCCGACTTAAAGCTAACCATAGGCAGAACCACAAAGCCGCGCTGCATTGCCGTTACGGTACGCAAGCAAGAAAAGGATGCAACAATAGCTACAAGCATCGACCTTGTTTCTGTCGTCAATCAAATCCACAATGGCAGCAAAGAGGCGGCAGACGCATTCCATATTATGAGTGGGCTGACCGCATCCCGTATGGAGGGTGTGGCACTGGGCAAGCAGGGCTACGATTTTACCACCATTTGGGAAAAGGCTCCCAAAGATGCGGTCACCTTGGTTATCGCCAGCGACACGACTTTTGCCAATCTTCCGATTCTCCGGGAGGCCGAATTCCCCGAAAAGCTGCTGCAAAGTATGGAAAGCGCTTCGAATGGGTCCGAAGGCAAGATGTTTATCATTCCGAATATGCCTTCGAAAATAGATGGGCAGGATCGCTGGGCATGGTTGGAGATTGATGCTGAAACCTGCGAAACCATCGCTGTCCTGGACACCGGCGAACACGGAGGATTTGCCGAATATGCCCTTTTAGATATGCTTAAAACGCCCGATGGTTCAGCCTATGTGGAGTATGCGGTGGGCGCAATGGTGGGTGTTGATGTTGGCCTATGGTCCATGTGCTCGGCTAATCTGATCACCGGAGACTACGGAGAGGCAATTGAACTGGCGGCAAGTTACGCCAGTGCCGTTTCGGAGTATGTACACAACTTTTTTGATATGGTCGGTGCTGTTAAAAGCGCAAAAGAGCTCGCTCCGAGCGGCGTAGGCTGGAGCATGAAGACGTCGAATTCCAGAGGATCCATGGTGCCCGGCAGTGCAGGCGGCGACCCATGGATGAATCACATCCCCGGCAAGCCACACTTGCAGTTGGAGCTTGATGTACCACTTCCGAGCATTGTAGATGGCTTTGATGCAGGGCTGCAGTATTATTTTGATAATTTATAAAGCAGGAGGATGAGTAGAATGACAAAAATAATTTGCACTGCCTGCAGCGCAGAGCTGGAATCGGAGGCCAAATTCTGCCCCGATTGCGGAGTCCGCATCCCCATCCCCGTTCCGACTGCCCCCCGGCCGCAGACATACCAAGCGCCCCCGCCGCAAGCTGCGGCGCCTATCTTTACCGCAGCTGCTCCCGTTTCCGTCATTGCCAAGCCGGCAGAGAATAACGTACAGCTGAGCGTGTTTGGTTATGTTCTTACCATGCTGGCGCTTTCAGTGCCCATCATAGGTATCATACTCGCTTTTGTGTGGGCGTTCGGCGCCAAAACCAACCGTGCCAGAAAGAACTATTGCCGTGCGGTGCTCATTATCAGCGGAATGTTTCTATTGCTTGCAATAATAGGTTTTGTTGCCAATTATAGCGCTCTCATACAGCTTATCAAGCTGCTGTTGGAATAATTCCAAAAAACGAAAGATGCTGCCATCCTCTGTTCTAGGCATAAAATAATACATAATGAAAGGTGGATACAACCATGGCATTTTTTGATAAACTAAGAGACAAAACCAGTGAGATGCTGGAAGTTTCCAAAATTAATAACAAGATAAATGAAGAGAAAAGTAAAATTGCAACTCAAAAAACAAAACTAGCCGATCTTTACTGGGCAAGGTTTGAAAACGGCGAACAGCTAAATGACGAAGCCATGGAATGTTGCATTGCAATCAGGGCGAGCAACGAGGCGATTCAGGCGTTTAATCAGGAGATTATAAAAATTAAGGAGGAGCCGCCCCAGACAGCTGCGGCAACAGCTGGGCCGGCACAACAGAACACCACAGCGGAAGAAAGTATCCCCTGCGGGGCCTGTGGTTCGTCGGTACTTTTCGGTAAAAAGTTCTGCCCCGAATGCGGCACGCCAATCACTCCCCCGGAACCCGCTGCAGAAGAGGCACCGATCATTCTTACAGAAGAGCCCATGCACTGTGCTTCCTGCGGGGAGGTTGTTCCCCCAGGCAAAAAATTCTGTTCGGAGTGCGGTGCACCTATGCAGAGCAATTAAATCCTATTGACCCAAGTTATGCGAGATACGCCTGACAAGAATTGCGGAGAAATCCTGCTCAATGATGTTGGGAGTGAGATAGGGTTCGATGCTTACCCAGGTATAACGATAAACAAACCTGGACTATGCTTTACAGGGCACCTGACTTTTAATCAGGTCCGGGATTCCAATCCCCAATGGTTCACCAAATATTGTGAAACAAAAAAGCCTATGTTCCCTAGGCTTTTTTGTAATTTAACAAGTATGTAAAGGGCAGGATGTAATGCAAGTACCGCCTGCCCTTATACATTAAACACATTTATTGTTCGCTCCTGTGACTTCCGTTCCTATGATGCGTCTTATGCAGGTACCTTGCTGTTTTAGACTCCTCCTACCTTCTAAATCAAGGTCATGGCATATTGGCTATCGAATGCGCTGGTATCGCTGACCCCTGCCCATACCAGTGCCGCGTCCTGTGCCGCCGTTACCAAGACCTGTGCCGTTTGAGCCGAACTTAGCTCTCATACTTTGGCCAATTTTTGCTGTGCCTGTTCCATCGCAATTTACCTGATTTTCTTCGACAGCCTTGATGATTGCATCTGCTTGCTCTTGTGTTATTCTGCCAGCAGCTACCTGAGCGGCAAGATTGTCTTTCTTCATCTCAAGGATTTCTGCCTTAAACTCGTCGAGTTTTCCAGATTCTGCAGCGATTGCGCCATAGGTTTTTCTGGTGTCCTGACGCTGAGCAATTACGCTTTCAACTGTTTGACCGGTAATGCCAGCAACTGCTTCGGCAGGGGTTTTGTACTGTGATGCTGCAAAAGCTGTAATCGATGTTGCTCCCATTGCAAGTACCATAGCAGCGATTGCGAAAGTTTTTTGAATATTCTTCATAATGATAATCTCCTTTAAAACTGATTCATGGGGTTTTATTAATTATAATTTACCTTTCTTTTGTGTCTACTGTGTGTCTTTTATGTACCGATTACAAGGTATTTTTAATTTTGTTTTGTATGATACATTTTGCCCTCCCGTTTTAGTTGATATTGAAATTTTAATCTTCTTTTTTGTCATCAGAGTGTTTTTCTTTGGGCGTTTCAAGGGAAAACCAATGTCATTTTTCGCACAAAAAAAGCATCCTGCAATAACAGGGTGCTTCACATTGATTAGGTAAAAAGTGATCGTTTTACCTACTGATGATATTATAATCCTTGCATTAATAATAACCACTTGCATTAATACAGCTACAGAGGTAATTTTTACGGAAATTTAAATACAAAGGTTGCTCCTTTGTTTTCGCTGTTTTTTGCTATAAGCTCAATACCATGCCGTACCGCTATCTGCTTTGCTATGGCAAGCCCAAGGCCGGTACCCGTTTTATTTTGCTCGCCATGGGTTTTATAAAACCTTTCGAATATATGTGGCAAATATTCAGAATCAATGCCTTTTCCACTGTCTGTTATGCTGATGCAAGTATCTTTCACATCAACCCATATTTTTCCTCTTTTAGGGGTGAATTTAATCGCATTATCAAGTACAATCATAAGCATTTGCCTTAGCCTGCTATAATCACCGTCAATTATTTTATCCATCATCCATTTTTCTGCAATAATCTCAATTTGCTTTTCAGAGGCAAGTTGAACGGCTGAACGCATCACCTCCGGCAATAGGTCACACATATCAACTTCATTTTTCTCAATGATAAAGTCAGCACTTTGCAAACGCGAAAGGTCAAGTAAATCACCCACAAGACGCTCTAAAAATCTTGTTTCGGATAGCATTTGAGTATGATATTTATCAATCTTATCAGGTTCTGTTACAATCTTATCACATAATATCTCAAGAGACCCTCTTAAAACAGTAACAGGGGTGCGAAGCTCATGAGAGATGTTTGTCACAAAGCTCTTCCGCATTTCTTCCAAGCGCTCACTCTCATGCTTTGCCAGTTCAAGTCGATTTGCAAGCTCGTCAATAATAATTGCAAGATCTCCTATTTCATCATTTTGCACAATTTCATTTTGGACAGTATAATCCCCTTTTGATAGCCTAAGTGCCGTCTGTTTCATTTTATTCAGCGGTTTTGTAAAGGACACCGAAAGAGCAATGCCCAGCACTATTGAGATAAGCAGTGCAAGTGCTATGCTCACAGCTAGTATAACAATACCTTGTGTTGACGTTTGCTTAATAGACTCGACAGGTGAATGTATCAGTACAGCACCTGTAATGCTACTGTCAGCGCCAATGATAGGAACTCCTACTGTGAGTGTTAATTCAGAAAGCACGTTGCTAAAGTTTTCGCTAAAAAACGTCTTGCCATCAAATACTTTTTCAATTACCTCGCTTGCATTTTCCGGCAGATCGTTATAGTGATATGCTTTGCCATTTTGCCCTTTTCCGGCAGTGACAAGATTGTAATTTTCATCAACTATCCAAACGTCTGCGCCGGCAATCTCGCCAATAAAACGCATATATACACCATAACCACCTCTGCCACCTTCGGTGTTCCCCCTTGCGTAAAAGTCAGATAGTGTCTCTGCAATTGACTCTGCTCTTTTTTGCAGTTCGTCTTTATGCATATTCAGTACGTGATTTCTAAACAGCATGATAAAAAAGCTGCCGATAGTCACCGAAAATATCAGCAGCGAAGCCATAAAGTAAACGCTCAGTTTTTTTGCTATCCTGCTTTTAAGCATCGGAAAGCACCTCAAACTTATATCCAACCCCTCGGATGGTAGTAATATTCCACCCATCATGCTTGTGTGCATCAATCTTAGCTCTTAACCGTTTAATATGGCTGTCGACAGTACGATTATCCCCAACGTAATCATATCCCCAAAGGCTATTTAAGAGATTATCACGTGTAAAGACCTTGTTTTTGTTGGTCGCAAGCGTCCAGAGAATTTCAATTTCTTTTTTAGTAAGAGACAGTAAAGCTCCTTCAATCCTTACAGTGTAGGTATCAAGGTTAATATTTAGATTATCAAAGCTGAAAGCCTGTGATTTACTGCTTTCCAAACACTTCATGCGGCGAAGCATTGCTTTCACTCTTGCAAAAACCTCACCGGGGGAAAACGGTTTTACAATGTAATCATCCGCGCCAATTTCAAGCCCCATGATTTTTTCAAAATCCTCGCCTCTTGCTGTAACCATAATAATTGGAACATTTGAATTGCGGCGTATTTCACGGCAAACAGTAAAACCATCTACCTTTGGCATCATAACATCAAGAAGGAGCAAATCTGGATTTTCGCTTTCAAATTTTTTTAAAGCTTCTTCGCCATCATGAGCCACCACTGCGGTGTATCCTTCCTTTTTTGCATAATCCTCTAAAATAGAAGCTATCTGATTATTATCATCAGCTATCAGTAAATGCGCCATATTCCATCCCCCTACCGTCATTTTATACATTAAATGTGGTGGCCGTATATTATTCAAGATCTTTAAGAGGTTTTCGATAGAGATTGTATACGTGCTTCCCAAGCATAAAGTTCAATCTCCATCCTTTAAAAAATATTTTGTTTGGTAGATTTATAAGTAGTTTATCACAGTGAAGTAGTTGTTTCAATGGCATAAAAACAGGAGGAGAACATACATAATTTCTACCTTTTTACTGGACAATTCAAAACCGGCAACTTCGCCTTTAAAGGAGATCAAATCCCCAATGCCGTGTAGTTATTTAATAACTATGTGGTTTTTATTTTGCCCTCCTCTCCTGAAAAAGGGTCCTCCGCCCTGCCATGAGTGGCAGAGCGATTACAGATGCGCTAATCCATATATAAGGGCCTGAGATAGCGTTTGTGGGTTCCCACCAGATCGGAAAAGTAAATTAGATTGGCCGGGCTGTTTTGAGCTAAAGTCAGGGTGTGAGGCTCCACCACCATGAGGCTGTGGGAGAAATCCTGGGGATCTTCGTCCTCCCGCAGGTAATCGCTGCGGGTTTGAATCACATCCCCCGCCCGCAGGCCCTTGGCTCCCCCCAACACCTGACAGCGCAGCGGTTCGCCACCGGTTGCGTAGTCCCAAAAGTAGTCCACGTTCTCCCAGGCAAGGGTTCCCCCTCCCCCACCGGAAAACCACTCCCGGATCATCAGGCGGCTCAGGGTGGAATCGGGAACCCTTCCCTCTCCAAAGCCGTGGAGCACACACTGGGAAATAAAGTTCATGCAGTTGCCGTTCCAGTCCCCCACCTGGTAAAAATCCGGGTTGGGGGTCTCGGCAAACTCCAGGGCGTAACGAGCGGCAAAGATTCCCCGGTAGGGTATGGAGGTATCCTTGGGCCCCTGAGTGGTGTAGCGGTCTCCCTGCTCCAGCTCCTGAAGCAGCTCTTCCATCACCTCGTCGTCCTCCCGCTCCCTCAAAAAGTGGCTGTAGAACTTCCTCCTCGCACCGGGAAAGTAGTGAAAGGTGATCTTCCATTCCTCCCCTTGGGGACGCAAGCGCACCGTGTGCTGTGCGTTGGGGGCCAGCAGAGGGGGGTAGGCTTTTCCCGGCTGGCCGGTCACCACAAAGTGGTACTCCACGCCTTCCCCCTTATCCCCAAAATCGTAGCTGGTCCACTGCTCCAGCCGGCCGTCGGTCAGCTCCTCCGGGGTGATAAAGGTCAGGTCAAAATCAAAGCGCTCCCGCTCCACGTAGCAGAGGCTGCTGTCGTAGAGCAGGCGGCGGCGCTGAATCAAAAGATCCTGCCAGAGCTGAAGGTTGCGCATCAACTCCTGATTCAAATCCAGCACCGGGCCAAGATCCACCGGCTCCAAATAAGAATATCCCAGATACTGAAGCTCCAGATAAGTCCGAATGACCTCCTCCGGCTCGGGAGCATCCTCCAAGGAGAGGGTGAGGGCCTCCAGCTCCTCCCAGAAGGCGTCGCCCTCTTCCGGCGATTCCGGCTCGGGCTTTGGCTCCAAGGGAGGTTCCTCCTCTGGTTGAGGTTGGGCTGGCGGTAACGATTCTGCTTGGCTTTGGGCCGGCTGTTTTGGCGGCAAAGATGCTTGGGATTCCTCCGGCCCAGGTGCCAGGCCCGCAGGCTGAACTTGTACTCCGCAGCAGGCCAGCAGCAGGCAAAGCAGCAAAGGTAAAATAAGAGAAGGAGTTTTCACGCAGTTGGCTCCTTTAACATGGGATGTAGGATTTGGTATTTATTATAGCGCAGCCAAGGCTCTGCCACAAGGGGAAGGGGTGGATTTTATGGGGAACTGTTGCGATGCCGGGGTTGACAAGGTAATAAATTTGGGGTAGACTTTGAGTGAAAAAGTGGAGCATCCCACGTTAATGGAGGTAGCAATGCGCATTGACTGATTTTGCCGCGAACATCCGGGCCATATGGTCCCGACCCATACAGGGTCTGTTTCGTGTCGGAATCAGCACTGGGCAGAGCACTGTCATTTTTTTGCGCCCAAATTGGGAAGTGGAGAATGGTCCCGGTCTCTGATAGCGGACGTCTTTTTGACGTGCCCCTTTGCCATGCAATGACTTCCAACGAAACAACCTTGTTTTGATTGGAGGTTTTTTTATGCTTTTTATTCAAGCGTCTCAGATCAAAAAGAGCTACGCAGCTCGCACCATTCTGGAGTTTGACTCCTTCTCTGTTTACGAGGGGGACAAAATTGGCATTGTGGGGGCCAACGGGGTAGGGAAATCCACCCTGCTGGGTATTCTATCCGGGGAGGTCGCCCCTGATGAGGGAACCGTCACCCTTCACTGCGCCCCCGCCTATATCCGTCAGTTTGGAGAAAGTCATATGTCCCGCAGCGGTGGGGAAAATGCAAAGCAGAATATTCTAAAGGAAACCGCCCATAACCATGGCGTACTGTTTGCCGACGAGCCCACCGCCAATCTGGATGCTCAGGGCCAGCAGTGGGTGCTGCAAACCCTTCGCCGTGCCAAGACCGTGGTGCTGGTCAGCCACAATCGGGAGCTACTGTGCGCCGTCTGCACCCGGATTGTGGAGATCAAAGATGGGGCCTTGACCCACTACACCGGCAGCTACTCGGATTACGAGGCAGCGCTGAAAATTCAGCGAAGGCAGCAGGAGCTGGCGGCGGAGGAGTACCGCAAACAAAAAGCCCAGCTTCAAAAGGCGTTGGAGGACAAGAAGCAAAAGGCGGCTCAGGCTACCCGCGCCCCCTCCCGGATGGGGAACTCGGAGGCCCGGCTGGGCAAGGACAAGCGGGCCGCCAAGCAAAAAAAGCTGGAACGGGAGGCCACAGTGCTGGGCCGCCGGTTGGAGCACCTAAAGCCAGAAGATGTGGAAAAGGAGCCGCCTGCCTTGCGGATTGATTTTTCCCTTACCCATCCGCCGGGCAACCGCCACGTGATCACCGGGCAAAACGTCCACTTTTCCTACGGGGACAAGGTGGTGCTCTTGGGGGCTTCTTTTGTGGTGGAGCGGGGAGCTCGGGTAGCCCTTTGCGGAAAAAATGGTGTGGGGAAAACCACCCTTTTGCGGCTGATTAATCAGGGGTATCCGGGGATTTCCTGTGTTCCCAAGCTCAAGCTTGGCTGGCTGCGTCAGGATTTTT
Source organism: Oscillospiraceae bacterium (assembly GCA_018434245.1). Lineage (GTDB taxonomy): Bacteria > Bacillota > Clostridia > Oscillospirales > Ruminococcaceae > WRAV01. The sequence continues at coordinate 14,397 of JAHDPQ010000139.1, read as the reverse complement.
CCGGCATCAACCCGGAAAAATCCGTGCTGGAAAACACCCAGATGGCAAGTGTGCAGAGCCTTTCCGCCCTGCGCTCCACGCTGGCGGGGCTGCTCTTTTTTGGGGACGATGTTTACAAAACAGCAGAGGTGCTTTCCGGCGGGGAGAAGATGCGCCTTTCTCTGGCCATGCTGCTCACCTCCTCCTGCAATGGTCTTTTGCTGGACGAGCCCACCAACTATCTGGATTTCCCCTCTCTGGATGCGGTGGCCAAGGTGCTGACCCAGTACCCTGGCACCATCCTGTTTGTCTCTCACAACGCCGATTTTGTTCGGCAGGTGGCCACCACACAACTGTTGATGGAGGAGGGCAAGGTGTTTTCCCGGGAGCAGTACCGGCAGCTTCATGCAAAGCCAAAGCCCGACCATGCCCAAAAACTGGTGCTGGAGCTGAGGGCTTCCCGGATTCTGGGGGAGCTTTCCTCCGCCCCGCCGGACCGCAAGGATGTTCTGGAGCAGGAGTACGCCCAAGTACTGCAATGTCTACGGGAGCTTTCTTCCCCTTCCCCTGAAAAAAAGAGCTAACCACGGAGCAGGCTTTGGATGGACGGGGCACATCCGTTGTTTCTCCGCAAACAAAGACGGCAAGCGAATGGTTTGGGGCCGTAGAGGTGTTTTTATTCCGGCAAAAAGAGCTTTCCCCCATGGTGAGGAGAAGGCTCTTTTTTAGTATCCTTGTCGGAAGAACAGCTGGGGGTAACTTTACTTTTTCCTCACAATTTTCAGGTATTTAGAATACCATGCAATAGGTGGGAAACAATGCCCCGAATCCGGGGCCTTCAGAGAGCGTTTGGGCGCCTCTGGCCTTCCCCTCACAATGAAGAAGGAGGCCCATTGCATGAAACCCGAAGAAAAAAGATTGCGTTTTCTTCTGGGAGCGAATACGCCCCAGGGGTTTGTTTCGAGATATGACCAGTTGACTGATCCACAGTCGGGGATGCGCACCTACATAATCAAAGGTGGCCCCGGCAGCGGAAAATCAACCTTGATGAAGGCGGTCGCTCAGGAGTTGGATGACGGCTGCGCCGAAGTAGAATATATTCACTGTTCATCCAGTGTAGACAGCCTGGATGGGCTGATCATTCCCTCCAGAGGCTTTGCCATTGCTGATGGAACCCCTCCCCACGCGCTGGAACCCAAGTACCCCGGAGCGGTGGAATCTCTGGTGGATCTCACCTCCTGCTGGGACGACGACGCTTTGTATGAAAACCGGGAAGAAATCGTGCTTCTTTCCAACCGCACCACTAAATGTCACGAATACTGCTGCCGTTTCCTGTCTGCAGCCGGCTCCCTGATGGGGGACAGCTACCGCATTGCCTTAAGCTGCGTAGATACCCCCAAGCTCAACGGCTATTTAAGCCGCCTTTCCGAGCGGGAGCTGGGCCGCAAATGCTCCGGCACCGGCAAGGAAAAGGTTCGGTTCCTCACCGCCGTCACCGATCAGGGAGTGGTCCAGTATACCGACACCGCCAAGCTTCTGGCCAAGCGCCTCTTTTTGATCAATGACGAGTACGGCGCTGTTTCGCGCCTGATGCTCTGCTATCTCCGCTCCAAAGCATTGGCCGCAGGGTTTGACGTCATCTCCTGCTACTGTCCCCTCGGCCCCTTCGACAAGCTGGAGCAGCTGTTCATCCCCGCCTTAGATATTGGATTCTTGACTTCCAATCGGTTCCACGATTTTTCCATGGTGGTAAACCCCTACCGCATTGTCAACTGCCAGCGCTTTACCGAAGCCGACAAGCTCAAGGAGCACAAAAAGCGGCTCACCTTCAATCGGAAGGCTGCCGCTCAAATGGTGGCTCAAGCCGAGACTCTGCTGCGGGAGGCCAAGGAGCTCCACGATCAGCTGGAGGAATACTACATTGCTGCCACTGATTTTAAAAAGGTGGATGCCCTCACCCAACAGCTCATTGCCAAGCTAAAAAAGCATGGCTGATGCTTTTGCCCCCCCACCGCCGGCCCCACGCCGGTCTTACATATCCCCCTACGCGCATGGGCCCGCGCCGGACAGAACATTCTGTCCGGCGCGGTGCGTTTGAGCGTTCATTAAAGGCCAAGGTCCGTCTTATCCTGTTGCCGCCTTCTGAGCTGCCACAGCAGCAGGCCTATCACACAGGTCAGGGAAACCGCCAGACCCGGAAAAAATCCCGGGGGCCAATACTTCATGGTAACTATGTGGGTTCCGGCGGGAAGCTCCACCGCTAAGAAGACTCCCGCCAGCCGCCGCAAGGGGACTTTTTTGCCGTCCAGCCGCACAGTCCAGCCGGTATCGTAGGGCAGAGTGGTGGCCAGAATCCCGTCGCGGGGGGCGGTAATCTCCCCCTCAATGGCTGTGTCCTGATAGCGGGTAAAGGTCAGCTCCCGCTGCCGGGCAAGGTCCGCCAAGCCTTGGGCCGCCTCAATATCCAGCCCGTAGAACAGGGTATCCGCCAGATAAATCCGGTCGGAGTCCACCTCCAGCCGCACCTGAGGGTATTCCTCCGCTCCCAAGCTCAGCACCGTATTGCTGCGGTAGGAAAGCTCCCGCCCCAAGGCAATGCCGTCGCTGTAGGCCTGCGCCTTGGAAAACCGGCGGTTGTAAACCGGGAAGAAGGCGTAGCTTTCCAGTCTTTGGGGGTTATAGAGGGTGAAGTTCAGGGAGCCGGGCATGTCGGTGAGGATGCGGTAATAGTAGTAGATGCCGGGGAACTTATCGCTGGGAACCAGATTGTCCGCAGCTTCCTCCACCACCGCCAGAGACTGGAAGGGGGGCGGGTACCCCTCCCCTATAAGAGCCATCGCCAGCTGGTTTTGCAGGACAAAGGGATCGGGCTCCTTGGGGTCTACCTCCAATGCTTCCCCTTCAGCAAAGAAGACCAGAGGAAAGGCAAGGGGATTCTCGTAAAGGTTCACCTGACCCACCGAATCTACAAATTCGTAGCCAAAGCCAGGGTTTTCGGTGGTGAGCAGATAGCGAATCCCCAACCAGCCATTGGTAAAGGGATTGTTTTGGGCAAATCGCATCTCGTTGATGGTTCCGGTGTTATAACCCAACTTGCGCAGCAGAGTGTTCAGGGTCTGGTCGGTGGTGGTGGAGTAGTGGGAGATGCCGTTGTACCCCAAAGCCATTCCGCCGTTGGCGTTGCGCAGCTCCAGCACCTCCATCCGGTATACCCCCGAATCCTCCTGCTCTGCCAGCTTCACGGCAGGCAGATAGCGCTCCCGGTAGGTGTAATATCCGGTGCGGGTGCGGTAGCCAAACTGCTCCTCAATCCCCTGAATCTGGGCATCGGCACTGTAAAAGCACTCGGCGCACAGCAGGCAGACTCCCAGCAGAGCCAGCACCTGCCTGCTGCGGACAGGCAACTCCCGCCCCATCGCTAGCAAAACCCCTCCGTAACAGAGGGTGAGAAAAACCGCCAGCAAAAGGTTGCTTGTCTGCACAAATGGAAAATGAGTCACCGCAATTTCAAACAGAACCAGCAGCCAAATTCCCATGGCGATGAGAATGCGGGCAGGAGCCAGTCCCTGGGGACGGGAAAGTCCCCGCAGCCCCAAATGGAGCACCAAGAAGCAAAAGACAAAGGAGTACCGGGCGGGAAACCAGGTGGGATCCTCAAAGGCATGCCAGGCAAGGTCCAGAGCCGTCCAGGACAGGCTGAGGATCATCCCCCCGGCAAAGAGGGCAAAGACCATCTTTTCCCGCAGGGGAACCTCTTTGTTAAGGAAAAAAAGAAGGGCCAGCAGCACCGCCGCCGTAGTGATAAAGATATGGGGCAGCCCTGAGTCGGTCAGGGAGTCGTAGGCTCCGGGCACCAGCTTGGCGGCCAGCCGGATGATTGGGTAAAAGGAAGTAAGAGCACTTTTGGGAAAGGCCATCAACTCTTCCTGTCCGTTGAGCAGGCCCAGAAAGGCGGGGAGCAGCAAAACCGCGCAGCATCCTGCCGCTAACAGGGCTCCTCCCACAAAGCGCAGCAGCTGCTTAAAGTAATGGATGAGGCGGCCTTTTTCAGTAAAAAAGCGGAAGGTGAAGTAGAGGAAGGCAAAGACTCCCGCCATATAGCCGATATAGTAGCTGCACCAAAAAAGAAATACCAGCCCGATGATATACTGGAGGTATTTATCCTCCCGCAGGATTTTCTCCACCCCCATCAGCACCAGCGGCAACAGGGCAACACCGTCCAGCCACATCAGGTTGGAGGAGTAGGCTAAATTGTAGCCCATCATGGCATAGGCTACCGACGCCCCCAGATTCACTCCGTCGGTGCGCCGGAAGGTATAGCTGGTGTAAAGCGAAAAAAACAGGCCGCATAGCCCAAATTTGATCAGGGTGACCAGCAGCACCGCCTCGGTGAGGTGGTTCACCGGGGAAAGAAGCAGCAAAATATTTAGGGGGCTTGCGGTGTAAAAAGCAATCAGGCCCAGCATATTTAGACCCATGCCCATATCCTGAGAACGTAAAAAGCTGCCCCGCTCCCGAAAAATCTTGCTTAGCTGCATATAATAGTCAATGTATTCGCTGTTCATGTCTACCACCAGCAGAGATTTGGGCCCAAAGGGGTAGACTCCCAGCCGGGCAAATACCAGCAGCAAAATCGCCGCCGGAATGAAAAAACTCAGCAGACGGATCATCGTCTTTTGTGTTGAACCGATGCGCAGAACCCGTCCCTCCTTGTGTGGGCGGCATTTCCCGCCGAAGATTTTTGGCGGAAAGCGAGAACCCCTTTTAAAACGCCCCGCTCTCTCCCAATGCCGATAAATCCCTAGTAGTATGCCCCTTTCGCCGGGTCCTACTACAGGGAATGGAAAACCCTTTGCAATTGTGCCTCATCACCGGCAGGCCCTATTCTTCCGGCAAAAAACCTGCCCCGGCCTTCCCCTCGAGGCAGGCTGTTTTGTATTTGTTAGGGCAGATAGGGTCCGCCCAGCAGGGTACGGCGGAGCAACCCCACTCCTTCAATGACTCCCAATACGCCGGGGATGCCTGTCCAGCAGAAGAGGAGGCAGAGCAGGCCCCGGGCAAATCTTCCCCGGTAAAACCACTGGGCTCCAAAGCTGCCAAAGCAGATGGCCAGAACAGCCTGAAGAATGGCGTTCCTGCGTTGGGGTCGAAACATGTGGAGGGGCGGCGGACCGTCGGGCCGGGCATAGTCTTGAGCAGCCCTCCGATAGGAGTCGTACTCCCTTTGCTTGGAGCGATAGGCGTCATACTCCCTTTGCCCCCAACGAAAGGCCTCCTGTGCCCGGGAAAAATCCCACCGGGATCGTGGCTCCGGCTCCGGTTCCGACTCGGGAGAAGGAGGCGCTCCGGTCATCAAGTTGGTGCCGCAGTAGGGACAGATTTTTTCTCCCTGATAAAATTCCCCACCGCAGCCTTTGCAATATCTCATCTGTTATCCTCCTGCTATCACCCGCAAAAAGGGAAGCCCCCGGTTTTTATCCCCGGCAATGTCCCAGACCTGCTGGAAATCCCAGCCGGAAAAGGTCGCTTGTTCGGTAATTTCCTCCACGGTGCAGCCGGTTACCTCATAGGGCAGGTCCTGGGCCGAGTAGCCTACCAACTTCCAGTTTTCCACCGGCTTAGCGTTGAGGTAGCAGTCGCTGACTACTCCGGCATCAATGAGGCCCACAAGGCCGCCTACCACCTTGGAGCTCACCTGAGTAAACACCTCGATGGAAGCGTAGCAGCGGGTGACGTAGCCGGTCACTGCTCCCGCCAACCCTCCGATGCTGTGGGGCGCTTCATCCCCCTGCCCTTTGACAGCAGTGACACTGCCCAGAGCGTAGCAGTCGACCACACCCGCCTCCCCCTGCACCTCTCCCACAAGCCCTCCCACCTGAGCGTGACCCGAAACCTGGGCGTTGGAGGCGCATTGCATTAGCTTGCCCCCGCCGGCCTTGGCCTGGGCTCCCTGCAGGATGCCGCAGATTCCCCCCACATTTTGTCCGGTGGCCTCCACCGTTCCCCGGAAGGAGCAACCAAACACAAGGCCACCGTTACTTCCGGCAATCCCTCCCACCTGACTGCCGCCGGACACCCAGCCTCCGGTCAGATGGAGATTCTCCACCGTTCCACCCGGCCCGATCATGCCAAACAGGCCGGTGTTGTCCTGTTCTCCCAGAATGGTCAGGCCAGAGATAATATGCCCCCCGCCATCAAACTCTCCCAAAAATTCGGCGCCGTCCCTTCCAATGGGGATAAAATCCATACCGGAAAGATTCAAATCCTCTGTCAGCACCACCCGGGCATGGACAGCGTCCTCCTCCCCGGCGTTGACCAGAATGGCAAAGGCGCAAAGCTCCTCCGGGGTGGAGATGGTAAGAAGCCCATCCTCTCCGGCTTGGAGCAGCTCCGCCGCCTGCTGGGGGGTAATGTCGGGCTGTGCTAGTGGCGGCTCCTGCGGTACCCCTGGCTCCTCCTGAGACTCCTCACCGTCGGCAGGTGCCCCGGGAGGCCCCTGAGGCGCCTGCAAGCCCTCGGAAGATTCCAGCGAGATTTCCCCTTGGGAGGCCTCCGGGGAGCCGTCCTGTGCCCCGCATCCGGCCAACAGCGCCAGAACCAGCAGCAGTGTAAGGAAGCGTTTCATATTCATTCCTCCATCGTGAAGTGACCACATGGGAAATCATCTTTCTATCAATAGGTGCATCAAAATTCTGCTTTGATACAGGCGGCCCAGGCCATGCAACTGCCCTGCTCCATCCTGCTCTTGCTGAAGATAAGAATCATATAAAAAGTGTCCTTCCGGCTTTTTTGGGAAGGACACTTTTGTTTCGGTATCAAGGTGCGCCAAAGGTTCAAAAGGGGATTAGGCATATTCCTGTGCGTAATGATACTTTCGCAGCAGCTTTTGTTCATCCAGCAGGTAGATGATGCTGGAATCCCGCTTGCTGCGCATGGTGCGAGTCAGCAGCTCGTTGCGGTTGCTGCCCAGAGCGTCCAGGGTGTCTCCCTGTTCCAGATACTCAACGGCAATCACCTCGTCCACCATCAGGCCTACCGGGTTTTCTTCTCCGATCATGATTACCATTTCTTTGTAGGTGGTCTTAAAAATCTCCTTAGCTTCTTCCAGCAGGCCCAGCACTGTAGGCATGTATTTTCCCTTTAGCTGCCCCATGACGTTTTGCTGGCATTCTTCCTGCTGATCCTGGTTGCGGTGGGCCTCTTTGCAGTGGAGCATATCCACCGCCGCCTGATGCAGCTTCTCGTGGGGATCGCGGATTTTGCGCAGGTGGAACATGATGCTGTGGTTGTCGGTGTGATAATTATCATACCAACGACCAAAGGCGCATTGGTGGGGATCAGTGGTCAACTTAAATTCTTCTCCCGTCTCTATGCTCCGCTCCAGTTCGTTGACCCAGTGGATGTGGTCGGCGCTGCGCTGAGTGAGCATCTCCACAAATTCCTGATACTCCTCATCCAAGGTGGGCAGGCGGAATACCGAACGGATATCGATAATAGGAGCCGCTTTTTCCCGGAAGATAACGATCCCCACCATTTCCGGAGACGAATTGGGCAGCTTTTCACTGCCCTGGTACTGCATAATGGAGGAGATATGTTTGCTGTCGATAGCGTAGTAGTTGTCCTGCACCTTAAAGACCAGATGGGGCAACTCTTCCATCTTTGCCTGCTTATCCTGCTGCATATATTCCATAAATATTACCTCAAATAGTATGTAGTGGCCCGATAGACAAGAATACTATTTTATTATATCTGCTAATTATGTCCTTGTCAATAAAGGGAAAAGCAGATGCGGCAGGGCTTTTCCGTGATTTGGGTGAGTTCCGCATCCCCGTAACCTCCCCCACTATTGGCAAGGTACCCCGATTTAAGTCAGCCCCCTTTACTCCTGCGGTAGGTGGGGGACTGGGATGGAGTCCTTCATCCCTACCTGCTTACCACGGTGCAAAACAACCCGCCGGACAATTCCGGCGGGTTGCGGTTTGGTTATACAAGCTCAATGATAGCCATTTCCGCGGCGTCTCCCCTGCGGGGACCGGTGCGGATAATGCGGGTATACCCGCCGTTGCGCTCTTTATATTTGGGGGCGATCTCATCGAAGAGCTTTTTCACCACGTCCTCCTTGGTTACAAAGGAGAGGACTTGGCGCTTGGAGTGGAGATCGTCGCGCTTTGCCACTGTTATCATTTTCTCGGTCATGGACCGCACTTCCTTGGCCCTGGTCACGGTGGTTTCGATCCTGCCCTTTTCCAGCAGGAAGGTCACCATAGCGCGCAGCATGGCCTTTCTGTGGTCGCTGGGCCGGCCGAGCTTTCTGGAGCCTGGCATGAATTGTTCACTCCTTTATCTGTTGTTGCGCGGTTAGTCCTCATCGGAAGCAAGGGTAAAGTTGAGCGATGCCAACTTTGTCACAACTTCCTCCAGGGATTTTTTGCCCAGATTCCGGACCTTCATCATTTCCTCGGGGGATTTGGTGATCAGATCCTGCACTGTGTTGATGCCCGCGCGCTTGAGGCAGTTGAATGCGCGAACAGATAAGTCAAGCTCCTCAATGGTCATCTCAAGAGCTTTCTCCTTGCCGGACTCCTCTTTCTGCTCCAAAATCTCAGCAGAGCTCATTTCGTCGGAAAGATCAACAAAATGGTTGAGCTGTCGATTGAGGATCTTGGCAGCCAGGCTGACGGCTTCCTTCGCGGATATGGTTCCGTCGGTCCAGACTTCCAGCGTGAGCTTATCATAGTCGGTTATCTGTTCCACGCGGGTGTTTTCCACCCAATAGTTCACCTTGAGTACCGGGGTATAAATGCTATCCACCGGAATGGTGCCAATGGGTGCTTTTTCCAGTTCAGTGTGCTTGTTGCGTTCCGCCGAGACATAGCCCTGCCCCTTTTTGAGGGTGATCTCCATGGAGAGCTTGGCATCTGCTCCCAAAGTAGCGATGTGCATGGAAGGGTTAAGAATCTCGATATCGGAATCCGCCTCAATAGAACCAGCTGTTACCTCGCACGGACCCTCCGCCGCAATCCGCACCGTTTTTGCTTCGTCGGTGTAGAGCTTGGCGGTTAACCCCTTGATGTTGAGGATGATCTCGGTCACATCTTCCTTGACACCGGGGATGGTAGAAAATTCGTGCTGAATGCCGTCTATTTTCACGGAGATAACTGCCACGCCGGGAAGCGAGGAGAGCAAAACGCGACGGAGGCTATTCCCCAATGTCGTACCAAATCCTCTGTCCAAAGGCTCGCCAATAAAGCGGCCATAGGTGCCGTCGGGTCTCAGCTCCGCAGTTTCGATTTTCGGTTCGATAATTTTAACCAAATAAAAACCCTCCTTGTACGGGCGCAGATGAAAACGCGCCCTGTGTTCGTTCCCATGCTGATTGAGGGGTTTGCCCAAAGGTCAAACCCCTTTGGGAATCGGCGCAGCTCAACATTATTTGCTGTAAAGCTCGACGATAAGGGTTTCGTTTACGGGAATATCGATATCTTCGCGCACGGGAAGACGCTCGATTTTGCCTTCAAAGGCGGCGGTACTGCCGGAAATCCAAGCGGGAAACCCATGGGGGTTTTCGGCAAAGCCCTTAAACAGCTCGGACTGGCGGCTCTTCTGCTTCACAGAAACCACATCTCCTGCCTTTACCCGGAAGGAGGGGATATCCACCCGGCGACCGTTTACCAAAATATGGCCATGGCTCACAATCTGCCGTGCCTGACGCCGTGTTTCGCCAAATCCCATCTGGAAGGCAACGTTGTCCAGGCGGCGCTCCAACAGGGAAAGCAGGTTTTCACCGGCCTGGCCCTGCATCCGCTCAGCCTGTTTAAAGGTCAGGCGGAACTGCTTTTCCAGCACGCCGTAGATAAACTTGGCCTTCTGCTTTTCTTTCAGCTGCAAAGCATACTCACTGGCCTTAGAGCGGCGAGCGTTACGCTTGGGATCCCGGATGGTTTCCTTGGCATAACCCATCACGCCGGGAGAAATGTCTAAATTCCTGCACTTTTTCAAAACAGGATCTCTGCTGACTGCCATACGGTTATTTCACCTCCTGTTATACCCGCCGTCTCTTGGGCGGGCGGCATCCGTTGTGGGGAATAGGGGTAACGTCTTTGATCATGTTAACCTCAAGCCCCGCACCTTGAAGCGCGCGAATTGCAGCTTCCCGACCAGAACCGGGCCCTTTGACGAATACCTCTACGCTTTTCAGACCATGCTCCATGGCTGCTTTGGCAGCGGTTTCTGCAGCGGTTTGAGCAGCAAAGGGAGTGCTCTTGCGGCTGCCCCGAAAGCCAAGCCCACCGGCACTGGCCCAGGAAAGGGCGTTGCCTTTTGTATCGGTAATGGTGACAATAGTGTTATTGAAACTGGACTGGATGTGAGCCGCACCCCGTTCGATATTTTTTCTTTCGCGGCGACGACGCACCGTCCTCTTAGGCGCTTTTGCCATTTCTAAGCTTTCCCTCCCCTGTTATTTCTTCTTGTTAGCCATAGTTTTCTTGGGTCCCTTGCGAGTTCTGGCATTGGTCTTGGAACGCTGACCCCGCACAGGAAGGCCCTTGCGGTGGCGTACACCCCGATAGCTGCCGATTTCAATCAGCCGCTTGATGTTCAGCGCGGTTTCGCGCCGCAGGTCGCCTTCTACTCTGCAATTTTCATCAATGTCGTTGCGGAGCTTGGCGATATCATCTTCTGTCAGGTCTTTTACCCGGATGTCGGGGTTGACGCCGGTCCGGGCCAGAATCTGCTTGGCGGTTGTATGGCCGATTCCAAAGATATAGGTCAGGCCTACTTCCACCCGTTTCTGGTTAGGCAGGTCGACACCAGCGATACGAGCCATTCTTTACATACACCTCCAGATAGTTACTGGTTGATTGGCGGCAACACAAATACTTTGCGCCGGCCGCCGGTTCTTGTTAGTCATTAGCCTTGGCGCTGCTTATGCTTGGGGTTTTCGCAAATAACCATGATTCTTCCCTTGCGCTTGATGATTTTGCATTTTTCGCAAATCGGCTTAACGGAAGGCCTCACTTTCATTTGATTACCTCCATTTTTCTGGTTGTTGGTTCTTGGTGGCTGGCTATTGGTCTTGGCGCCAACTACCAACTACCAGTTGCTAGGGTGTTTGCCTGTTTGGAAGCCCAAACCCTGCAGACACACTTCAATTGCTACTTGGAGCGCCAGGTGATGCGCCCCTTGGTCAGGTCGTAGGGGGAAATTTCCACCGTAACCTTATCGCCGGGTAGAATCCGGATAAAATTCATGCGCAGCTTGCCCGAGATGTGGGCAAGGATTATATGTCCATTTTCCAGCTCCACCTGGAACTGCGCGTTGGGCAGCTTTTCAATCACTTTGCCTTCTACTTCAATAACATCTGCCTTAGACAAGCCTGTCTCCTCCCTCTGTTTCGATTGCCGCCGTTACCTTTGCATTGAAAGGAGCCAGGGCTAATCGGAGCTTTTTGTTGGTTACAACCTGTGAAAGGTCTAGGATATGGTTGGTTTTCTTTAGGTGAATGGGGTTCTTTGCCTTGGGCGCTTCCAGTTTTCTGGCTTTGCCGTCAGCAATCAGCACCCTTTCCCCCTGCCATTTTACCACTGCGTAAAATCTGCCCTTGTCATGTCCTGCGATACAAAAGACCACTCTGCCCGGTTCAAACATCTCCCACCTCATAGCTTTGTGAGGATGACGGGGCCGTTTTCGGTAATGGCCACCGAGTGTTCGAAGTGGGCGGAAAGGCTGTTGTCCGCTGTTTTTACGGTCCAGCCGTCGGATAGAATTTTAACGTCGTGGGTGCCCAGATTAATCATGGGCTCGATGGCAATGGTCATTCCCACTGCAAGCCTTGGACCTCTGCCCGGAACGCCGTAGTTGGGAACCTCGGGGGATTCGTGCATCTCTTTGCCCACACCGTGGCCCACAAACTTGCGAACGATTCCAAAACCGTAGGGCTCGATGCTGCGCTCAACCGCTGCGGAAATATCCCCCACCCGGTTGCCGTTTACCGCGGCTTCGATGCCTTTGTAAAGACTCTCCCGAGTGGCGTCCAGTAGCTTCTGCGCTTCGGGGGAAATCTTTCCGGCGGGAAAGGTGGCTGCGTTATCGCCATGGAATCCCTTGTACACTGCCCCTACGTCAATGGAGACGATGTCGCCTTCCTCAATGACCTCATCTCCGGGAATACCGTGGATGACGGTGTCGTTGACGGAAATACAGGCGCTGGCCGGGAATCCTCCATACCCCAAAAAAGAGGGAATAGCGTCTTGACTTAGAATGAAGTTATGAATCTTTTGGTTGATCTGCCTCGTTGTCACTCCCGGGCGGACCATTTCGCCCCCCACCTGAAGAGCTTGGGCCGAAATGCGGCCGGCTATGCGCATCAGCGCCAACTCGGAGCTATTTTTAAGCACAATCATGCGCCTATGCCTCGAGCACGGCCATCACCATTTTGGTGATGTCGCCGATGTCGCCGGTGCCTGCCACCACTGCCAGCTTTCCGGCAGCGTGATAGTGGTCTTTTAACGGCTCGGTCTGGTCGTGATAAACCTTCAGTCTATCCCGGATCACCTGAGGGGTATCATCCTCCCGGGTGATCAGTGGGCCGCCACACAGTTCGCACTTCTCCCCCTTGGCGGAGGGCTTGTGGGTGATATGGTAGCCGGCACCGCATTTTCCGCACATTCTGCGGCCGGCCAGCCGTTCCAGAATGATGTCGTCGGGCACTTCGATGTCCACCACCATATCGATGATGACGCCCATGCGGTCCAGAGCCTGAGCCTGCGAGAGATTGCGGGGAAAACCATCCAGAATATAACCATTTTTGCAGTCGGGCAGAGCAATTCTGTCCTGAAGCATCTTGATGACCATTTCATCGGGTACCAGGTTTCCCGCTTCCACGTACTCCTTGGCGGCAAGTCCTGCCTCGGTACCGCTCTTCATGGCATCTCGGATGATGCTGCCGGTACTGATAGCCGGTACTGAAAGGAGCTTGCAGACGATTTCCGCCTGCGTGCCCTTTCCGGCGCCCGGCGCTCCTAGGAAAATCAGCTTCACGGTGTCAACCTCCCTCTATTCAAGGAAACCCTTGTAGTGGCGCATCATCATCTGGCTTTCCAGTGCGCGGACCGTGTCCAGAGCCACACCGACAAGGATGATGATGGAGGTTCCACCCAGAGCAATGGGCAGTCTGGCGACCGCACCCAGCAGAATGGGCAGAATAGCCACAAACGCAATAAACAAAGCACCAATCAGAGTAATTTTAGAAATCACCTTGGCAATAAAGTCGGCGGTGGGTTTTCCGGGCCGAATGCCGGGAATGGCTCCGTTGTTCTTGCGCAGGTCGTTGGCCATCTGAATGGGATTGTACTGGATGGCAACATAAAAGTAGTTAAAGGCAATGATCAGCAGCAGATAGAGAATGGCGTAAAAAGGATGGGTGTATTCAAACCACGACAAAATTCTTGCGCCCCAACCGCTGGTGATGTTGCCAAAGGTTTTAATCATGCTGGGGATGCTGAGCAGCGCACCTGCAAAGATGATGGGCATAACGCCGGACATGGTCACCTTAATGGGAATATAGCTGCTCTGGCCGCCATACATCTTCCGGCCAACCACCCGCTTGGAGTACTGGATAGGAATCCGGCGCTCGGCGTTGGTCATCAGGACGATGAGGAAGATCAGCACAAGGAAGAGGAGAATGATGGCGGGTACCATGACAAAGTACTGGTACTGCTGGGCCAAGTAGCCTGCTTTGAGCATTTCCCAAAGCATCAGAACGGCACGGGGGCCCCGGGAAACGATACCGGCAAACAGAATCATGGAAATACCGTTGCCAATTCCCTTTTTGTCTACGCTTTCACCCAACCAGATAATCAGCATGGCTCCTGCCGTAAAGGACAGGACGATGACCAGACCCGCCAGTGCACCGGAAGCTCCGGTGGTGTACTTGACAGCGCCGTTGGAACGGTGCATCAGGTAGTAGGCTGTAGACTGGAGCAGCGCAAGACCCAAGGTAACATATCTTGAAATCTTGGCCAGCTTCTTCTGACCGGCCTCCCCTTCTTTGGCCAGCCGCTCCAGGGCGGGGATAGCCACCTGCAACAGCTGCAGGATAATGGAGGCAGTGATATAGGGTGAAATGCTCATGGCGAACAGGGTTGCTTGAGAAAAGGCGCCGCCGGTGAAGATGTCGAAGTATTCAAACAGTCCCGAACCGGTGACATTGATCAGATTCTCGGGAATCATGAAAGGCACCGGAATGGCAGCACCGACACGGAAAATGAAGATGATCAGCAGGGTGAAGAGGATCTTCTTGCGAAGCTCGGCAAGCTTCCACGCGTTGCGAATCGTCTCAAACACTTGAATCACCTCGGCCTTTCCGCCAGCCTGTTCAATTTTCTCCTTGGCCGACTGGGAAAAGGCGCTGGCGTT
>JAHDPQ010000181.1 GCA_018434245.1 Oscillospiraceae bacterium | reverse complement strand
GCTGTGGCAGAGGCAGGATGGGAATTTGGGGTAGGGTGGCGGTGGGCGGCAGCAACTGGGAGCGAAACCGCTCCCGCAGCAAATCCAAGCCAGCGTCGGGCATTCCCAGCACCACCGCAAAGGTGGCGACTTTTTCCCCTACGCCACCAAATATTCGGGCTCCCATCAGCAGAATATTGATGCTCAGAGGCAGCACTAGCGCCACCAAAACAATGATGCCGTAGGATTTCAACCCCGCCGCCCTTCTTCTTGCGTGCCGCTTCAAGACCTCATCACTTCCCCCTGCGGATTGTCGGGGCAAAGTGTACAGGCCCCTTCCCTTCTATAACTATTCAGAAAGGGAGCAGGATAGAAGTCTTAATCTGCCGGAGGAGAAGAACAAGGGGGATCCATGAGCTCTTTTGCCGTCAGCCCGCCAAATAACCGATTTCCTCCAATGTCATATCCGGTTGCAGCGCCTTGTTCAAAGCCATAGAAAGTGCCTTGCAGGCGTGGCTGATCAGATTGTCGATTTCCCGGGGGGTGATCATCATCTGCGCGCCCCGGGGTTCAAAGAGCATCCGGCACTTTTCCAAGTCTTCGTCCCCTTCCAGCAGGTCACTGGCCAGGGTGGTGGCGTCAATCACCGTGGGGATTCCTATACTCACCACCGGAACGCCCAAGGTATCCCGGCTGATCTCCTTGCGGCTGTTTTGCACTCCCGAGCCGGGGGAAATTCCGGTGTTGGCGATCTGGATAGTGTTGCCCAGCCGAGTGGCTTCCCGGGCGGCCAAAGCGTCCACCACCACCACGGCGACGGGGTTGACATCCTTGACCACCGCGCTGATGATCTCGGAGGTTTCGATCCCGGTTTGACCCAGCACCCCGGGAGCCAGAACCGCCACCGGGCGCAGCCGTTCCAGTCCCGCCTGACGCTTCAGCTCCTCCCCGATGTGGCGGGTGGCCAGAATCTGATGAGCGGTTCTGGGGCCGATGGCATCGGGGGTAATGTCGTTGTTGCCAAGGCCCACCACTAGAATCACCCCTTTGTCCGGCAGCATGTGGGAAATCTGCCGGGCAATGGCGTTTAGCTCCTCCTCGGTAATTTCCTCTCCCTTTTCAAAAGGCGGGGTGGTCACCGTTACGTAATCCCCCACCGGCTTGCCTACAGTGCGGGCCGCTGTCTCCTGGGTGATGCGCACCGTGTGAAAAGACAGTGATCCAAAGCTTTCTTCCTGCTGCTCCAACCCTGGAATCGGCGGTGCCTGTGCCACCAGTTCGGCAGCCAGATCTGTGCGGAAAGACATGAGCTTTCCCCCTTTTTTACGTATTGTTCCGACAGACAGGCTTTTTGCATTGGGACAGCTTAAAAGCCTGTTGGAACCCTGTCCTTGGGGTTCCGGACGGGTTAACGATTGCAGTAATAGTATGGGCAAAAATTCCTTTCTCATTCCAAAGGAAGGCAACAGAAAAGGGACGCCGGTTGTTCGGCGTCCCTCAAAAATAATATGATTTATATAAGAGCAGCCCAGCGGGGGCAGTCTCCGTAGAAGCAGCGCTTTATTCCAGAAAGTCCTTGAGCTTTTTGCTGCGGCTGGGATGACGGAGCTTGCGCAGCGCCTTGGCCTCGATCTGCCGGATTCTCTCCCGGGTGACCGAGAACTCCTTGCCCACCTCCTCCAGTGTGCGGCTGCGGCCGTCCTCCAGACCAAAGCGCAGGCGAAGGACCTTTTCCTCCCGCTCGGTCAGGGTGGAAAGCACCTCCCCCAGCTGCTCCCGCAGCAGGGTGTGGCTGGCGGCTTCGGCAGGAGCGGGGGCGTCCTCGTCGGGGATAAAGTCCCCCAAGTGGGAGTCCTCCTCCTCACCGATGGGGGTTTCCAGAGAAACCGGCTCCTGAGAAATCCGCATGATTTCCCGCACCTTATCCACCGGCATATCCAGCTCGGCGGCAATTTCCTCGGCGGTGGGCTCGTGGCCGTTTTTGTGCAGCAGCTGGCTGCTCACTTTTTTTACTTTGTTGATAGTCTCCACCATATGGACAGGAATGCGGATGGTGCGAGCCTGGTCGGCAATGGCCCGGGTGATGGCCTGCCGAATCCACCAGGTAGCATAGGTGGAAAATTTAAACCCCTTGGTGTGGTCAAACTTTTCCACGGCTTTAATCAGACCCAGGTTTCCCTCCTGAATCAGGTCGAGGAACTGCATGCCCCGGCCCACGTACCGCTTGGCAATGCTGACCACCAGCCGCAGGTTGGCCTCCGAAAGGCGCTGGCGTGCATTGAGGTCCCCCTGATCCATCCGAGTGGCAAGCTCCACTTCCTCCTCGGGAGTGAGCAGAGGCACCCGACCGATTTCTTTGAGATACACCTTAACCGGGTCATCAATGTTGATGCCCTCGGCAGAAAGAGACACTTCCAAATCCTCGCTGGCAGGGGCGGGGGTATTGTCTTCTTGGGCCAGATTATCGATGACATCGATTCCGTTGTTTTCCAATAAATCGTAGAGCTTTTCTACCTGCTCTACTTCCAGCTCCAGCTCCTCCAGCAGATCGGTGATCTCCTTGGTGGTAACCTTGCCCTTCTGCTTGCCCTGCTCCACCAGTTCTTCGATCAGGCGCTTGCGTTTTTCGTGAGTTGCCAATACAGTTCCCCCTATTTCTTCTTGGCCCGCCGGGAGGTATGTACGGTTGGGTCATCCCGGGCGGCTTGCAATCATTATATGGTTTGGGAGAGGGCTTAACCCTCGGTAAAAAAGAAACGTACCCAACAGTCAGATGTTGTTTATTATGTGGATGACCGCCGTTTTCGGCTTTCCAAGGCCCTTTGATAGGCTTCCTGCGGTGAGAGCTGTGCCATTTCCTCCCGGGAGGTGGGCTTTTGCTTGATGGCCTGAATAAACTCATCCAGCTGCTCCCGTTTGTAGGCGACCTCCTTGCCGGTGGCCAGCATCTGAGAGAGGATTCCCATCTGGGCGGTGGAAAGGTAGGCCGAAAGATAAATCGGGTCGGGAATGCGGTGATGCTCCAGCTGAGCGCAGATGGCCCGGAAGATGGCGGCGTGATCGGAAGAAACAAAGTCCTCGTCGGTCAGTTTTGACGGAATATCGTCGTAATAATCGGGATTTTGCATCAGCATGGCAATCAGGCTCCGCTCTGCCACCGCCGAACCCAGCTCTTCCGGCTTAACCATTGGAGATTTGCCTGCGGGATTATCCTGCACAAAAGGCTTCAAATTATGTGCCTGCCGCCGCTTGGCAGTGCCCGCCCGCTTTTTGCGGATGGCTTCGGTGGTGGTTTTCAGCCGCTCCTTGTCCACTTCCAGCTCCCGGGCAATCTCCGAAAGGTAGACATCCCGCTGAATGTCGCTGGAAATGGTTGCCATTAAGCGGCAAAAATCGTTTAAAAAGGCGGTCTTGCCTTCGGGCGTTTCCATGTCCCGGGCGGATTTTAACTTATCAATTTCAAAGCTCAGGGCACTTTTGCCAGAATCGATGAGATTTTGAAAGCGGTGAGCACCAAAAGCTTTGATGTAATCGTCGGGGTCCTTGGCCCCCTGAATATCCAGTACACTGACCTGAACCTCCAGCTGGGAAAAGAGGTTGATGGCCCGCCGGGCGGCATTTTGCCCCGCACCGTAGCTGTCGTAGGCAATGGCGACGCTTTTGGCGTACTGGCTGATCAGCCTTGCCTGGTCGGCGGTGAGAGCCGTGCCCAAGGTGGCCACCGCATTGGTGAACCCCGCCTGATGAAGAGCTATGACATCCATGTACCCTTCGGCCAGCAGCAATTTGTCCGGACCGTCGTCTTTGGCGAAATTCAGAGCATACAGGTGGCGGCTTTTTTTAAACACAGGGGTGTCCCCCGAGTTGAGGTATTTGGGGCCTCGATCGCTCATGGCCCGGCCTCCAAATCCCACTACATTGCCCCGCAGGTCCAGAATGGGAAAGATCACACGGCCTCGAAACTGGTCATAAATACCCCGCCGCCCCTGAGAGGCCACAGCAGCAGCCAGCATTTCCTCTTGGGTAAAGCCTTTGGAGGCCAGATGCCCCGTCAGAGCATCCCAGCTGTCGGGAGCAAATCCCAGCCCAAAATTGCGCACCGTCCTTCGGCTCAGGCCCCGCCCCGCCAGATAAACCCTGGCATCCTTGCCTCTCTCGTCAATCAGGCATTGGTGAAAGAAGCGGGCGGCAGTGCGGTTGAGCTCCAGAACCCGGGCCTTGAGCCGGGAGGTTCCGTCGTCTGCGGCGTCCTCCGGCATGGGCAGCCCCGCCCGTTGAGCCAGCAGCCGGACCGCCTCCACGTATTCCAGATTTTCAATTTCCCGGATGAAGGTGATGACATCCCCACCCTTTTGGCAGCCGAAACAGTAGAAGTGCTGCTGACCGTCGGTGTAGACGGTGAAGGACGGGGTTTTTTCTGAATGGAAGGGGCAGAGCCCCTTGAGCAGCCGCCCAAACCGTTTGAGTGGGACGTATGAGGATATGGTCTCTTCAATGTCGCTGGCGTCTTTCAGGCGCTCGATAAAGCTTTCGGGAATCACAGTCCCACCTCCTTTTCCGGGAATCTGCGCTATGAATCTCCCTTGTTACAGCCCCCAGGATCTGGGGACGAAAATTTCTTCAAAGATGGAGATGCAGAACCGGTCGCTCATCCCCGAGATGTAGTCGCACACCGCCCGGTGAACGTCGGTTTTCTCCATAATGCTGCGGTATTCTTCCGGCAGCTTGCGGGGGTGCCCGGCAAAATAATGGTAGAGCTGCCGCACCACCTCTTTGGCCTTACCCTCTTCCTTTTTGGCGGCGGGATTGGTGTACACCTGCTGGAACATGAACCTGCGCAACTCTTCATAAAGAGTCTGATGCTTTGAGTCCATGACGATTTCCTGCCCCGAGTTTTCTACCACTGCGGTGACAAAGGCGGTGATCCGTTCCGATTTGCTCTCCCCCAACTCCTGCCGGAACCTTTGGGGAATATCGTCCAGGGTGAGAACCCCAGCCCGGATGGCGTCGTCAATATCGTGGTTCATGTAGGCGATTTTGTCGGCATAACGGACCACCCGGCCCTCCCGGGTGGCAGCCTCGGGGCCGCTGGAATGGCACAGGATACCGTCCCGCACCTCCCAGGTGAGGTTGAGGCCGTTGCCTGCGTTTTCCAACACCTCTACCACCCGCACGCTCTGTACGGCGTGGACGTAGCCATGGGGGCAAATCTCGGCAAGAACCGCCTCCCCGGCATGGCCGAAGGGGGTGTGGCCAAGGTCGTGGCCCAAGGCGATGGCCTCGGTTAAATCCTCGTTGAGGCTCAGGGCTCTGGCAATGGTGCGGGCGATCTGGCAAACCTCCAGGGTGTGGGTCAGGCGGGTGCGGTAATGGTCCCCTTCCGGGGAAAGAAACACCTGCGTCTTATTCATCAGCCGCCGAAAGCTCTTGCTGTGGATGATCCGGTCCCGGTCCCTTTGGTACTCGGTGCGGATGGGACAGGGCTGAGTGGGTTTTTCCCGTCCCCGGGTCTCGGTGACCTGCATGGCCCAAGGACTCAGCCTTTCCCGCTCCAACTGCTCGGTCTGTTCCCGTATGGTCATGACGTCACCTCCCATAGAATGCAACCGTAAAGCCGTCATCGGCCGTGTTTTACCATGACATAAACTACCTATCATATTATAGTTAAGATCAGCCTGAAATTCCTGCTTTTGCCTATAAAAACTTTTTACCCGGCCAAAAGCCCCTTAAACGGGAGCAAATTCCTCCCCGATGGGGTGGGCAGTCAAACTGCCGGCACTCAGTTCGGAAAGCTGTTTGGAAAAGGCGGGAAGCTTGTCCGTTTCCATCCGCAGAGTCAGAGTAATCTGGGCGCCAAAGTCGTCCTCCAAGGTAACCGCTCCAAAATCCGGCAGCAGATTTTGCAGCCTACCGTAAAGGGAGTAGTCCAGAGTAAGGGTAAAGATGGTGCAGTGACGCATCTGCAGAATTTTAGCCCTCTCTAAAACCAGAGTAGCCCCCAAAGTGTAGGCCCGCACCAACCCCCCGGCCCCCAAAAGGGTTCCACCGAAATAACGGGTCACCACCACTAAAACGTCGCTGAGCTCCTGGCGGCGCAGCACCTCCAGAATCGGCATTCCCGCCGTACCCTGAGGCTCCCCGTCGTCACTGTACCGCTGAACGCCTCCGGCTCGCAGTATGTAGGCATAGCAGTTGTGGGTGGCGTTCCAGTACCTGGTTTTCAGCTCCCCCAAAAGGGCAAGGGCAGCCTGTTCGTCGCTGACCGGAGCAGCAAGGGAAAGAAAGCGGGAGCGCTTTTCCACATGCTCAGCGGTAACCTGCTTTGCAATGGTGGTGTAGCCTTCCAAACCTCTCCCCCCTTGACTGTAATTAGATTTCGCGCTTAAAATAATGGACGACGCAGCGGGTCGTCCCTTGCCCCATATGGGTAGAAACGACGCTCACCAGCTCCCAGCCCTGCTCTCCCATCTCACCCAGCATTTCCTGAGTGGACTGCACGTCCACAATGCCGCCACCCCAACCTTTGGTGTCTGTGGTGACCATGCGGTACTCGTAGCGCCGGATTGCCATCCCCATCCTCCTCAACGGATTATATAAAATTCAAGCTGCCGATTTATTTTAAAAGGCAGAATCTATAGCCTCGGCAGAGACTATTATAAATTGGCATATCATGCCAACAAAGGCGGCGCTCATTGAACGCCACCTTCGCTTTTGGTCAAATCTTCTTATTTGTCCATACCAAAGCGCTTCTTGAACCGGTCTACCCGGCCGCCGCTGTCCACCAACTTCTGAGTGCCGGTAAAAAAAGGATGGCACTTGGAGCAGATTTCCACACGGATGTCCTTCCTGGTAGAGGCGGTGTCAATCTCATTGCCACATGCGCAACGGATGGTGGTCTCCTCGTACTTGGGATGGATGCCCTCTTTCATCGTGTATCTTCACCTCTTTCACGGAAAAACAGAGTCGCAACTGTTATAATAGCATAATTCGACCTGTGATGCAAGTCCCAAATCCTGAATAAAACGGAAAAATCCCGCTAAAGATTTGCGGCAAATACTCCAGCTTCTTCGCCTGCTGTCAGCCTGCGGGATGCTCCATGGCCAGCCGGACAATTTGCTCGCAAAGTTCCCGGTAGGAAATGCCGATGGCCGCCGCTT
>JAHDPQ010000173.1 GCA_018434245.1 Oscillospiraceae bacterium | reverse complement strand
CTTTTGTGTTATGATTAATATGTAATGTTTAAAAAAAAATATATTCGCTAAAGGCTTAGTAAAAGTGATTGCGGATATTTAGATTGAAATATATAAATGAACTTAGCCAAAAAAAGAGGGGTTATAAAGTGGGAATATTTGATATTTTCAAGAAAAAAACTAAAGAGAAGAATTTGATACCAACGGCGCAGGAAACACTATTAAAGCAGACGGCCGCTATTCCTGAATCTGAGAAAAAATATTATCAGCCGGATTCATATTACATGGCAAAATCACATGAAGGAACACCTTTTGAAAATGGGGTAGTATCATTTGAGCAGAGGAAGGAAACGTCTATTCCATCCGATAGAGGCTTGTATGTTCCTGAAATTTTAATGTTACACTTTTGTAAAAAATATCCTAACCCTAAGAACGGATACCCTGGGTATTGGTGGTACAAATATGGCATTCGTGATGTGGGCTCTGTTTACGAGTCGCTGATGGAGCGTGGTTACCTTATAATTAATGAAAAAACAGGTAAATACGAACTTACAAATCTCGGTAAAGCTGAACTTGAAGAGAATGCCTATGTGCCATATATGCATAGTCATAGCAAGTACACTACATTTACTGTTTGGGATTTAAATCAATTGTTGGGCACTGGCGATAAAAGCAACTACATGGAAATCATAGAGAAAAAGCATGCCGATATTGACAATAGAAATGTAGAGAGCAACAAAACTTTCATGAAAGAACTGAAAGCAATAGATCCGGATGGCTATAGGCTACTTAAAAATCAGGACAAGCAGATAAAAGCTGTTCAAGCTGCCGATGAGAAGTATGCTGAAGATAATGACCTTGAATGGATTATTAACTTTTGGGAGGAAATTTGGAAAGATGGCGGTCCTAAATTTGAAGGTTCCGGATGGATGTTCAGACTGCCTGATTTGTATATAAAAGCCAAAAGATATGATGATGCGATAGATATTGTACAGAAAATAAAAAAGAATAAGGGATCTTATTATTTAAATAAGGCTAACAGTTATATTGCTAAAATTGAAGAGCGTCAAGCAAAGGAAACCGCTAAGAAAATGAAATAATTTGTTGTACTCCATATATGTTGCTATGACGAAAATAGAAAAAGGAGGTGTGTCCAAAATGATGATAAGTCCAGAAAGTTATTATGAAGAGCATCTGAAAGGAAAAGATTATAGACAAATTGTATCCATTATTCGTGGACTTAAAAACGAAATGGGTCGTTTAAAGAAGATGATGGAACACCCGGATTATGACACTGGGGTAATAATGCATCCAAGTGAAGCAGTGAGAGTGTCATGTAACCGAGAATATCTTGAGCGTGCAAAACAGGCACTTGTCGAAATTGGTGGCACCTACATTCCTTCACAAGCAGAACAGCGTGCAATAGATTTTACAGACAATATTAATCATATAATCAAGATTACGTTTTCTATTGGTGGCTTTTTTGGTGGGAATAGCATATTTGTAGCTGATCTTTCCGGTAATGAATTAAAATTTGAATCACACTGTTATGATGAACAAAAATCGATAGATGTTTATGATGAAGATGGCGAACCTCTCACAAAAGATACTTTTCTAGATGGAATTCGAAAACTGCATATGGGAGAATGGATAAGAAGCTATTCTCCGAAACGTTTTAATTACATGGTTTTGGACGGCACACAATGGGAAATTGAAATTGAATATAACAACGGACACAAAAAGGTTCGTTTTGATGGAGACAATTCATATCCATATAATTTCAATGATTTGCAGACTCTGTTTGGTATCGAGGAAGATTGTGAGAATGTAAAGTAAAAAATCAATTTGTATTTGTGGAGGCAAGCTTTAAATGTGTGAAATAGATCAATACCTAAATATTTATAAAGATACACCACCGCTAAATGGCAAAAAATATGAGGTGTCAGTTCATTATAGTGATTTTAGATTGAAAAAAGCGGAAGAACAATCTAAACTAAAGCCTGTTGAGATCGAAAAAATTATTGAGTATGTTAATCAGTTTTTAGGACTTTTGGATATGGATAAAGTAGATTTTCCTAAAGCCGATGGAAGAAATGTAGATTACAAGAAAATCCAGATAGATAATAACCTTCGAGATGTAAGGGACATTGTTTGGCTGAAATTTACGGAAGATGGTTACTTAGGAGTTGTCGCAACAAGTAATGATATAAACTTTGATATTCCAGAATCGAGAGAGGCATACAACAAAAGGAAAAAGGAGTACGACCCTTATTCTAAAACTGAAAAACGTGTCTGGGCGCATAATACCTCGGGAATCATAGTTCATCATGTTAATAAAAGTTGGGATGAAACCTTTGTATTAATTTTCCCTCTTAAAAACATCAAAAATAATTTGACGCGAAATGATATCGAAAGAGGAATTGGTAATTATTTAATACCCTGATTCCTTGTTCTTCATAACAGAAAAATTGACACCATACCTATTAAGCTGCTTCTTTAGTTCTTTGGCCTCCCCTTTCTGTAAATCAATATTTTCAAGTTGACCCTTCTTTACCATATCCTTAAGCTTTCTCGAATTAGTTTTTCTTTTTTCACTAAGATAATCTGCAAGTGGCTGGCTTTTTTCAGCAGCATCTTCTATAATCTTTTTCATTGCTTTTAAGATAGCTTTTGCAGAATACTGTGCAACCTTAATTTCAATATTTATAGCCTTGTTATTGACATCATCATTTACCATCTAGGCAACCTCCTTTCTGAGGGAAATAAAAAAAGCGGCCCAGATTTTTAGGTCTGAACCGCTAAGATTTTGGTTCTATGATTTTTTTACATTATCTGAATAACCGATAAGAACTGTTCTTCATTTTCACACAAATAAGCAACTATACCAGATGATAGTTTATATCAGAGGAATTAAAAATAATAATAGCATGCATTTATCAATTGAATAAGATTAGGCGTTCTCTTATAAATTAGAGAACGCCTAATTGTTTAAATTATTGAAACAATTTGTAACTATTGAAAATAGACAAAAATTGTTCATTGGATAATTTATCGAGATTATTGACATTCGCATGCTTTAGTGCTTGCCTTAGTTGATTCTTAGTAAAAAGAACGTGATATTCCATGTTTACCCATTTGTAAACAAAAGATTGATACTTTTTATAGTCTTCTTTCAAAATCAATGGTCTATGTCGTTCAAGAACAATTAATACAGAATCTACACTAGGTTTAGGGTGAAAGTATTCTCGTGGTACCTTTTTAAGGATTTTTACGTCCATTTCTACCATCAGCAATAAACCTAAAGCCCGTTGAGTGTTTTGCAACCTTTTGGCAAAGCCCCACTCTACAATAAGGTAGCTATATTTCGTTTGACTATCAAAAGCAATCTTTTTTACAATATCAGTACTTATATTGTAGGGAATATTACCAAATATTTTATAGCTTTTATTTTTAGGAAATTTAAATTTTAATATATCCTCATGGATAACCCTTATATTCTGAAAAGATTCCACTACTTTTTCCGTAGTTTGACAAAGTCCTTTATCAATTTCTATAGCATCGACCCACTGGCACATTTCCACAAGTTCCTTAGTAAAATGTCCTTTTCCTGATCCAATTTCTATTATATTATCTTGTTTATTAATATTCGTATATGTCAATATTTCTTTTACATGCTTTTTAGATGTAATGAAATTTTGTGAATCTTTTGGGTTTTTCTGTTTCATTATAACCTACTCCTTGCTGGTTATAATGAACTAATCTTAAGAGCTCATTATAACCAATTATTTTTGATTTGGTTTATACCTAAATTCCACGTGCATTTTTTATTAGCTTAAAAGAACACTATTTCACGAAGAATTTAAACTGATACTCCCACATTGTAACATTATTTACCACCACCTTTCAATCTTTTTCAATAAATTATTGATTGCAACTTTGGAGTAAAGATACTTATTAAACCCTGCAAGTTATCCACAGAGCAACACTCGATTTTCAAGATGATATCTTTATTATACCAGACATTTTTCATACACTTCCTTGTACGGATAGTTTTCTGACAAATTCATAATTACAGTTCTTGCGGTTTTAATGATTTTGGCTGCAAGAAATACATACTTCAAACGAAAGGTCTTTATTTGCTGTCTGTATTCTGAAGGCTCTAAGGAATCAATCTTGAACAACAAAAACAGGTTATATGAAAGCATCATCATTTGAAACACCGCTTCATTTGCCCAAAATGATTTAAGTAAAAGATGACCCACCGCCATGTCGTATTTGGCTTCTTTAATATAGTTCTCAGCATTGCCACGTTTTTCATAGGATATAACTACTTTTTCAGAAAGCAATGTAGTGTTTGTCACAAAGAAAAAGTATTCGTACTCAGAGCCTTCTAAAAGTGATATTTGTGCTCTTTCTTTTTCTGGTTTCAGTACGCGAGACACAACAAACCTTCTGTCTTTCTCCCAGTTATCTAATTTTGTAAACAGTTCTGTAGTTTCTCTGCCTTCTTCACCTTTAACGAATACAACCGATGAATTCGTTGCTTGGGATGCAAGCGTAGAATAACTTTTGGCTTTAATTAAATATTTGCAACCAAGAGATTCTATCGTTTCAATAATTTTTTCATCAAAGTAGCCACTATCCATTCGAAATAAAATCTCTAAATCATCTGTTTTGATGTTGGCTACTATTTCTTTGATCATTTCAGATGCACCGTTAGCTGTGTAAGTATTGCCACTTCTTACAAATCCGGTGACGTAGGCTTTTAATTCGTCGCAAAATGCAAACTGGATATTGTAGCATCGGTTTCCTAGTTTCTTGGGATTATATCCTTTTGATGCACCTTCTTGATGACCTTCTACGTTGATTACACTACTATCAATATCAATCGTAATGGATGTCAATTTACTTTTAGTGAGCAGTTTTTTAAAGACTTTAAAATTAATGTCTCTAAACATTTGTGTTGTCTTAAAGGTGAAGTTTCCTAAAAATCGTGACACTGTTTCAGGTTCTTTTACGGAAATATCAAATTCATTAACGAGTGGATCATTTTGAAGGAGCTTTAGACGTTCTAGCTTGTCTATACCAATAAAGTGACCACAGATCATCGTCTTTATATGATTCATCTTGATTTTATTTGTGGAGTCATTATCAAATACGAGGTCATCTTCAACTAGATCAAAAATCTCATTACTTTTTGCGTTCTCAAGGAGAAGAAAAAGACCTGCATTTGATGTTAGATTCTTAGCTGTGAAATCAATTTTATTAATCATAATTTAAACCCCTTTTTCTGCTTTTGTTACTATTATTGTACCATATATCGACTCATAAAAGCTGATAATTCAACACATTTTTGAGCATTTTTCTTTCACCCAATGGGTGAAAGCTGAATTTTGAAGGAACGTATATTTATCAATGCTTTGAGGGTGGTTTATAAAGTACTGACGTAGAATCTCAGTAATATCTAAAGATGTCCCTATATTAGATTTTTATTCACATAATTATTGACAATCAGATAGATAGAATATACCGAGAAGATTGAAGCAGAAACGGAGGTATCTGCTTCTACTTAAAAATTGCTAAGAATGAAACCTTCAGTGCGCTGAGGGTTTTATTGTTGGCAGCTTTAATCTTTGCTGAATTAGACAGACTAAAAAGAGAGCTACCATGTTATAATTAGCACAACTATTTTGTAAAAAAACAAGTGCTGAGTGTTACAATTAATGAAAACATACCCTGACACCAAGGGGGTACCAGGCTCGATGGTCATCAGAATTGCAGCAACAAGGCACGTTGAGTGTCTGGTATTGATGTCAAGGGTAAAAGATTGAGAGAGCTGAAAACCCTTATATATCAAGGGTTTTAGCAGATATGGGTATGAAACCCACCAGGCGAAAAATATGAAAATATCGCTTCGCGGAAACAAGTCCATAAAGGCACTTTTTGATAGTCAAGTGGTCAGGTTAGATGTCATAGCCCCGCGAGTGGCCGAGTTAGATGTCAGGGGTCGCGAGTGGTCAGGTTAGATGTTTTTTCGGAAACTTTTGAGGTTGTGTGGTCGGGTTGGATGTTAAAATGAAATTCGAGACAGTTACTTTGTTATAGCAATTTGGCGAAAATATACGTCTGAAAAAGTCAAATGTTTTTTAGGTAATAGCGTCAATAGATCAATAAACAAATAGCATGGGGGAAAGAGAGGCGAACAGTAGAATGCGTATATGTTTTTCAATGGACGGAATTAAGAATATGAATCATCTGTATACATGGACGGTGAAGCATTCCGAAGAATTTGGAGAATTCCGAGAAGAAAATTACCATGGTGATGTTTACTGCAAGACCGTTGTAGCGGACGTGCTTAAAGTCCTCACCGCATCAGAATGTGCAAATCAGAAATACCTTGGCTCTCGTGAGCGCATTGCAAATGAGATGTTCACACTCTCTTCAATAGTTGGTTTGGAATACAATGTCTCCTTCGCTATTAATACCTATAACGGTGAGGTGGCTCGTTTGGAAATCACCATCACGGCTCCAAAAACGGAGTGTTATGACAAACAGCTTGAAGATCTTAAAATTGCGCTGAAAAACCGACTTCTCGTTGATTGGCAAGTATGCACTTGGCTTGAGGATGAGCAATCGGCTATTCTGTGTAAAGAAGCCTTTGAGAAGGCATTCATAGTTGAAAATAACCTGAGGGCTTTCGCAAGCAAAGTACTTATTCACTTCCTTGGTGTTAACTGGATAAATAGAGCTGGATTAGAAAAAAATACTGAATCGGTAAAGAATCTAAAGGAAAAGTTCATCCAGCGTGTTCCAGAGTTTGACAACATCAACACGGATTTTCTCTCTATGACGCTTGAAACTTTGTTTGGGGTTATATTTGATGGTATTATATTCAAGGGGGATGTTATTCTGAGCCGAGAGGATTATACAAAGGTTCAGGAGCTGGGTGTCAAACAAAAAGTCGCAGGTGGTTTTATAGCTGATTACATTAAAGCTCGAAGAACTGTGGATAAAAAAATATGGGATGATCTTTTCGCCCCATACATTGATGATACAATTGCCTTCAAAACGGCTGCCCACGACTTCATTGAAGATCGGAATCATATTGCCCATAGTAAAGTGTTGTCGTGGAGTTCCTATCAGATAATTCTTAAGGATTTTAAGGTATTTGACTCCCTCATCTTATCAGCTGATGCTAAGTTTGAGCTTGAAGAAACATCAGACGAAGTGCTTCAAACATGGGAAGTGGAACATGAAGATGCTGAATACAAGCGCGAGTATTATCGTGATCGACTAGCGAGCGAAACCGGGATGGATATACTGGACGAAAAAGGAATCAAATACTGGTTTGATGAAGTTCTGCATGAACTTTTCGATGCCGTCTATCAACGGTATCATTTAGATGTTTGTTATGAAATTTCCGATTTCGCCACACCCAATGAGGAGGAGATCGTTTTCTCGATATCATGCCCGGCAGTGGAAGATGGCAGTGCAAGAATTGAAATTATAGCGGAGTATTCTATCGATGATGACCTCGGTGAAGACAGCACATGTTATATAGTTCTAAAAGACGGAACTGGAGAAGACGTCTATAAGGCAGAAGTCCGTTTTCATAATGGAGACGGCTGCGAAGGTGAAGAAGGCATTATGGTAGCCAGCGATAGTTCTGAGTATGATACTTCAGAACTGGACGATTTTCGAGATGAATTGTTTGCTGCCATTGAGTCTTTGAATCCTTATCCAGCAAAGTTGAACGCGCTTGCATACGAAAACAAGGGTGCAGTACAGTTTGTCGCTGACTTTCCATGTGAGCAATGTGGAAAGTTTGGCGTATCCATCAATAAAACTTTCCTACCTATAAGTCGGTGCTGTTATTGTGGATATGAAAATGAACTG
>JAHDPQ010000091.1 GCA_018434245.1 Oscillospiraceae bacterium | reverse complement strand
GCTTCTTAGGAATATCAGAAATATCTAAACAATATATGGAGCATTATGAAAATAAAAATGCCTGGGTTGGATTTATAAATAATTCAAAATCCAACTGATCATTATTCATAAAATCTAATGATATAGCAAGGATTTCAGATGCCCATTATGTTTATAATGCATCCATTCACAAAACATTATAGAACAATGGCGGGAGCGCTTGCTCCCGCCAAATCTGCATTATATAGGTTTCTCCTGGGCAATTCGATCCGCCAAATCATTTAAATAGAGCCAGCGGTCGGTCGTTTCTCTAAGCGTTTCTTCAAGCAGTGACTGTCTCACAAGGAGTCGCTGCAACTCCTCATAATCGCTGTTCGCTGCTGCGATCGACTGCTCCACCTCGGCTTTTTCCCTCTCAACTGCAGCGAGCATGGCATCGATTTCCTCATATTCACGCTGCTCCTTGAAGGTAAAGCGGGCCTTGGCTGGTTGGGCGGAAGCCTTGCGCTTTTCAGGGTTCTTCGCTTTTTTCTTTTTTTCCTGGGTTTGCTTTGGGCGGGTGTCAATGCCGTTCAGGTAATCGGAATATCCGCCCAAATATTTTTTCAGTCGGCCATCCGACTGAAATTCCAAGATGTGGTCGGTGGTCTTGTCGAGGAAATACCGGTCGTGCGAGATCAGCACCACCGCACCGGGAAAGCCTTCGATATAATCCTCTAGCACCATCAGCGTATCGATGTCAAGGTCGTTGGTCGGCTCGTCCAGCAGCAAAATGTTTGGCGCCGCCATCAAGATGCCCAGCAAGTATAACCGCCGCCGCTCGCCACCGGATAGCTTGGATATCGTGTTCCACTGCAGATCGGACGGGAACAGAAACTGTTCGAGCAGCTGAGTGGCGCTGACGGAGCCGTTCACGGTCTGGACCGTATCTCCACAGGTCTTGATATAGTCGATTGCGCGCAGGTGGGGGGGCATTTCCCCGCAGTCCTGCATGAAATAGCCAATCTGCACCGTATCGCCGACGATGACTTCTCCGCTGTCGGGAGGAATCTGTCCGGCAATCATGCTCAACAGAGTGCTCTTGCCGCAGCCATTGGAGCCGACGATGCCGATTCGCGCATCCCGGGCAATGATTTGGTCAAAATCTTTCACCAGCATGCGCCCGTCATATCCTTTGGTGACACCTCGCAGCTCAACGGTTTTGCGCCCCAGCCGGGTGGCGATGGACTGGAGCTCCAGCTTTTGCGCCGCCACTGGCCCGGATTCTGCCTCCAGCTGCTCAAAGCGCTCGATTCTAGATCGGCTTTTGGTACTGCGAGCCTTGGGTCCCTGTTGCATCCATGCAAGCTCCTTGCGTAGCAGGCTCTGGTGCTTCCGCTCGGTTCCCGCGACCATCTCCTCCCGTTGTGCGCGCATCTCCAGGTATTGGGAATAATTTGTCTCATAGGGATGCAAGTTTCCCTGCTCAATCTCCACGATTTTGGACACAATCCGGTCCAGGAAGTAGCGGTCATGCGTCACCATGAGCAATGCGCCCTTGTACTGGATGAGATAGCTTTCCAGCCAGCGGATCATTTCATCATCCAGATGGTTGGTAGGTTCATCTAAGATGAGCAGTTCACAGCGGGACAGCAGCACGCTAGCCAGCGCCACCCGCTTTTTCTGTCCGCCAGAAAGTGTGCCCACAAGTGCGTCCATGTCCGTGAACTTCAGCTTGTGCAGGATCTGCCTGGCTTCATATTCCTCCACGAATGCGCCCGCCGCCTCTGCATCCATTACTACCTGATCCAATACGGAGCTGGCGTTGGCGAGCAGCGGAATCTGCGGCAAATATCCAATGCGGATGCTGCCATGCACCGTGACCGTTCCAGCATCCGGTTGCTCCCGTCGTGCAATGAGCTTGAGCAGTGTGGACTTGCCGGCGCCGTTGCGGCCGATCACCCCGATCTTCTCACCTCTCCTGATAAACAGCGAGCAATGTTTTAAAAGCGACGTATCGCCATATTGTTTCGACAGCTTTTCCGCAGCGATTAGCATGATGTTCTCCTCTATCTTAATAAGCTGTCTCTATTTTACCATAAATCCACCGCATCGCAAAAAGCCATGCGGGGAAAGCCCTCGCCGTTGACAGCCGACATGTCTGCCTCAATCCTGTCCAAACCGGGCTAATCCAGCAGCTTCGCGGTCTCTATCCTCTGTTGCAGGTGATAAAAAACTTCCGCAGCGAATCGAAATGGTAAGCTTGTTCATGTATGAGTCTTTTATAGATATTTGGGAGTTAAAACTAAGAGGTTCATTTGAAAAAGTATCGGCTTTGCAATTCGCCAAGTACTACGCAAAGCATATTATTCAAATTCTCATTATGTTTATGATAGTCAAGCAGATTTTAGCAATACCAGCTAATATTAGGTTCCCGTAGCTTCCATCACGGCTTTTACGCTTTCTCTAAATGATTTTCAACAGGAAAACTAATGATTGCAGTTCTGATGCAGTATGCGCTATGTCTCTTGGCGGAACGATGATTTCCCCGTAGGATTTCATTATATAACGAGGTGGGTATTATGTTAAATTTCCCAAGAGGATCAGAATAGAGACGGTGGGATCTTCATATTCATACAGCATCGTCATACGATAGCAAATATAATGGGCACGATAGTGATAATCTATTGACTTGCGAACATATGGATATATTAAATTAACTGATTTATTGAAAGCACATCCCGATAAATATAAAATAAAAAGCAACGAAGGAAAAGGAATACCGACTATTGTCACCTATAGATGCCTTAAAGATGAATTGTAATTTGCATTAATTTTAAGACTGTCAATTACCCATTATGCTTCTATACCGCAAACTGCACATCGCATAAACAAGCGCTTGTGCAGTTTGCACTCTTATTCAAGGAGAGCCTATGTCAAACATTATTGAGATAAGTGACCTTTCGTCTCCCGATTTGGATGTCTTTGCCCGCCTGACGGAAACGCAACTACGAAACCGGATGGAGCCGGAGAAGGGCATTTTTATCGCGGAGAGTGCAGAAGTGATTGCGCTTGCCCTCGACGCGGGATGCGAACCTGTTTCGCTTTTGGTGGAAAGCAAACATATTGCAGGACAGGCACACGACATTATCACCCGCTGCAAAGATATCCCTGTCTATACGGCCAATAACGACCTGCTGGCAGGGCTAACCGGTTTTCATTTAAACCGTGGTGTGCTGTGTGCCATGCGCCGTCCTCAGCTCCCCGGTATTGAGGAATTGTGTGCTGAGGCACATCGGGTGGCCATACTGGAAGGTATCATGGACTCTACCAATGTCGGTGCTATTTTTCGCTCGGCTGCGGCCCTCAACATCGACGCCGTGCTAGTTACCCCCTCATGCTGTGATCCACTGTGCCGGCGTGCGGTGAGAGTTAGCATGGGCACCATCTTCCAGGTGCCATGGACCCGCATTGGCAACAATTCCTCAGAATGGCCGCAGCCGGGCATCAAGCGCTTGGGTCAGCTGGGCTTTAAGACCGTTGCCATGGCTTTAAGTGATACCGCTGTCAGCATAGATGACCCGCAGCTTATGGCGGAAGAGAAGCTTGCTATCGTACTGGGGACAGAAGGCGATGGTCTGGCGGCCTGTACCATTGCTGATTGCGATTACACTGCGTGCATCCCTATGTCCCACAATGTGGACTCTTTGAACGTTGCTGCAGCCAGCGCTGTAGCCTTCTGGCAACTTAGATTCCGGTAATTTTTCAAACAAACCTGAATTACTCTCGGAAGTAACACAGGTTTTTATTAAAAAATAAATGGTAAGTTATAACAATGCTGCGTAAGGTTTGATTATGGCTATTATCCATATTAAAAGTACGAGGAGTGGATTACCGGAATTAAGTGCTTTGGGCAGTGTTCTCGAAAGCATGAATAATATATAACGCTAATTAAAGGATTAAAAAGATGTGTATTTATTATGGAAATCAAAATGATTTGAGCTATAACAATAGGGAGCATATTTTTCCAGCTGGCTTGGGTGGAAATAAAATGCTCCCTATTGGTTGCGTTTCAGACCAAGCAAACGCTCTCTTTTCTCCAATGGAATCTATACTAATGCACGATTCATTGATCGCATTAGACCGCTTTCTTTTTGGCCCAGGTAAAAGAGGATCACTTTCACCTCAAAAAGCTTCAAAGTCAAATATTGTAATAAGTAAGGAGGATACGGATAAGCTTGTTTTAAGCTACACTTCCCTAGGAACACCTTATATTATACCGCAGTATTATCGAGGAGATAACAAGTTAATATTTAGCGCGAATCCAAACGATGGCATCGAGGGATTCTATCGTTTTATTGAGATATTAAGGCAGTTTAATGGAAAATACAAACTTCTTATTTCAAATGATGTGCCTAAAAATCATATCTTAGTTGGTTGCTTTAAAGGTAGATATTATATTGGAACATCAAACAGTAAAATTGAGACTGAATATATTGAAAGAGAAATTAAGTTTGCCATAGATCAATTCAAAATTGGTGACATAAAACATGCCATATCTCATGTGAAGCAAGATCATGATTTTGTGGAAAATTCTGATATAGCACGAGTATACGCTAAAACTGCACTTAATGTATTAGCAGACTTACAGGGAGAATCATTTGTTAACCAATCCATATTTAATGACATAAGGAATTGGATTATCAGAACTCCCGGCTGCAGAGATTTTTTTAATCTACCAAAAATTGATACCAAAATATATTTTCCAGAGAAATCCCACTGGTGTGTTACGGGATGATCAGCATCAGCAAGGTTACCGGCCCAAACTTTTTCCCCGCTGATAAAGTATAATATTGAGGTTTTGCGGTGGAATTTTCTAGCTTGTAAATCTTTCCTTGCATTTTTCCTGCCCAATCAAAAAGACACACTGAGCAACAGATCCTGCATCTATAGCCGGTGTGTCTTTCTTGTACCCAGGAAATGCGAGGCCGATGGACACTATAGCGATCTCCTCATAGATAAGCTTGCGGTGAAAGATAACATTGAAGATAAGAAGCGTCCTCACGCATTGTCCGTTCCTTATCTGCGATACCGCCATGCTGGCAGCCTGGAAACAGACGGTTTTCACCACCCTGCCTGTCGATCGACTTAATAGTTCCCGCAAAGATACAAACCCATGACCGGGGAACAGAGATTCTGTTCCCCGGTCATGGGTTTGTTGAGGAGGATTATTCTATGCATACAGTGCCGGATTTGGGAACCCGGTCGTTATGGCGGCTTGGGGTTTCTTCCGGGCTGTAAAAATAAACGTCATTTGATGGGCCAGTCTTGGTTGATTGCGGTTGCAGGGTTATCCCTGACTGTCGCCGGAGGTCTCTTGAGGATGGCAGGCACCGTTCATGGCGCAGCCGCTGCATCCACTGCCGCAGGAGAACTTCCCCGCCTTTTTGTTTTTGATCATCCTTGCGATAATCAGGCCGACTAGGGCTGCTATTACCAGCAGGGGAACAATGGTTGCAAGGTTTGCTGTGATCCACGGAAGCATGAGGGTTCCTCCTTTGCAGCTTTCTGCTAGAATTGATTATTTTGCGGTGACAACCACCTTGGTTTTTAGGGTTTTCGCTTCCTTGTAGGGCCGAAAGAGCATGTACAGCAGGAAGGCTACGATGGCAAGGGCAACCACAGTGCCCGGAATATTGCCCGAGCCGGTAAAGAGAAGTCCCAGCTGATAAACCACCAGAGAAATTCCATAGGCAAAGCCGGTCTGATAGGCGATGGCAAAGGCGGTCCATTTGGCGTTGTTCATCTCCCGCTTGATGGCGCCGATGGCGGCAAAGCAGGGAGCGCACAGGAGGTTGAACACCAGAAAAGAGTAAGCGGCAAGGGGGGTAAACACCTGACGCATATTCTCCCAAATCTGCCAGCCGTTTTCCGCCACTTCGTCGAAGCCGCCAAAGAGGACGCCAAAGGTTCCCACGACGTTTTCCTTGGCAATGAGCCCGGTGATAGTAGCCACGGCACTCTGCCAGTTTCCAAAGCCGAGAGGCATAAAAATCCAGGCGATGGCATTGCCGATGGTGGCCAGAACAGAGTTGTTCAGATCCTCTACCATGCCAAAGGAGCCGTCCTCAACGCCAAAGCTCATCAGGAACCAGAGCACGATAGCGGAAAGGAGGATGATGGTTCCAGCCTTTTTGATAAAGGACCAGCCCCGCTCCCACATGGAGCGCAGAACATTGCCCAGAGTGGGCCAGTGATACGGGGGCAGCTCCATGACGAAGGGAGCAGGCTCTCCCGCAAAGATGGTGGTTTTTTTCAGGATGATACCCGAGACGACAATCGCACCGATGCCGATAAAGTAGGCGCTGGGGGCAATCCACCAGGCTTTGCCGAAGAGAGCTCCGGCAATGAGGGCAATGATGGGTAGCTTGGCGCCGCAGGGGATAAAGGTGGTGGTGATGATGGTCATGCGGCGGTCCCGCTCGTTTTCGATGGTGCGGGAGGCCATGATGCCGGGGACACCGCATCCGGTGCCGATGAGCATAGGGATAAAGGACTTACCGGAAAGTCCAAACCGGCGGAAGATGCGGTCCATAATAAAGGCAATGCGGGCCATATAGCCACAGCCTTCCAGAAAGGCCAGGAGCAGGAACAGCACCAGCATTTGTGGTACAAAGCCGAGAACCGCCCCAACGCCGCCGATGATGCCGTCCAGCAAAAGTCCCTGAAGCCAATCGGCAGTGCCTGCGCTTTCCATCCAGCCACCCACCGCCACAGGGATACTGGGAATCCAGATGCCAAAATCATCGGGTTCCGGTTCTTCCCAAGCAGTAGCTTCGAGATAGCCTGCAAGGTCAACGTCAATTTCTTCCTTGACATTGCCTTCATCGTCATACATATAGGCGGTTACCGTCAAGTCCTGAGCCTCCTCCGGCTCAAGGTCGGCTTCTTCAGCGGCGGCCTCAAAGGCTTCGACCATGGCACCGGGAACAGCGAACTCCTCGGCGGCTTCCTCGTAGGCGGCAGCTCCGATGCCAAAGAGGTGGAAGCCGTCGCCAAAGACACCCTCGTTCACCCAGTCGGTAGCCCAGGTTCCCACTGTGGAGATGGAGAGAAAATACACCAGAAACATGATCACCGCAAAGATGGGCAGAGCCGCCCAGCGGTTGGTGACCACCTTGTCGATTTTATCCGATGTGGTCAGTTTGCCGGCATCCTTTTTCTTGTAGCTACCCTTGAGCAGAGAGGAGATGTAGATATACCGCTCGTTGGTGATGATGCTCTCGGAATCATCGTCCAGAGCTTCTTCGGCGGCCTGAATATCCTCTTCCATATGTACCAGAATGTTTTGATCCAGTCCCAGCTGCCCTAGAACCTTTTCGTCCCGCTCAAAAATTTTGATAGCATACCAGCGCTGCTGCTCTGGGGGCAGATGATGGACAGCGGCCTCTTCAATATGAGCAAGGGCGTGCTCTACCGTACCGGAAAAGGTGTGCATGGGAACGGTTTTGCCGTTTTGGGCCGCCTGAATAGCAGCCTGTGCCGCCTCCTGCAGGCCGGTGCCCCTCAGCGCGGATATTTTGACGATGGGACACCCCAACTGGCGGGAAAGCTCGTCAATGTTGATTTTGTCCCCATTTTTCTCCACAATGTCCATCATGTTGATGGCGATGACCACCGGGATGCCCAGCTCGGTCAACTGGGTGGTAAGGTACAGATTGCGCTCCAGGTTAGTACCGTCCACAATGTTGAGAATGGCGTCGGGGCGCTCGGTGATCAGATAGTTTCTGGCCACCACTTCTTCCAGAGTATAGGGGGAAAGGGAGTAGATGCCGGGCAGGTCGGTGATGGTGACATCACTGTGTTTCTTCAGCTTGCCTTCCTTTTTTTCTACCGTCACTCCCGGCCAGTTGCCCACAAACTGATTGGAACCGGTCAGGGCGTTAAACAGGGTTGTTTTTCCGCTGTTGGGGTTGCCTGCAAGGGCAATGCGCACATTCATCCTCGGATTACCTCTCTTTCCAGGTTAGGGTATGCTAACCATGCCGCAGATTAATCGGTTATTTTCTAAAAGTTGAGTTGCCGTATGGCCTATTCGATTTCGATCATGTCGGCGTCCGCCTTGCGGATCGAAAGTTCGTAGCCGCGCACCGTCACCTCAATCGGGTCCCCCAGAGGAGCCACCTTGCGCAGATAAATCTCTGCGCCTTTGGTAATCCCCATGTCCATAATCCTGCGTTTGACCGCTCCCTCTCCATGGAGCTTCTTTACCTTGACAGTTTGGCCTATCTTGGCCTGCCTGAGTGTATTCATCCCGATCTTCCCCCTCATATGTTTAAAAGTTGATAGGTGTGAGGTTGCAAGCTCCCACCCTACACCATAATTTTCTGCGCCATTTCTTTGCTGATGGCCACCCGGGCCTCTTTGACATTGACAATGACGTTGCCGCCCAAAGTGGAGATGACCGTGATTTGCCCCCCAGCCACAAACCCCAAATTTTCCAGATGCTTTTTCACTTCCGGCCTTCCGCCGACTTTTTTGATAATGTTTTCTTCGCCCACGGTGGCAAGGGTCAACGGCATCGCGGCTCATCCTTCCTCATTATATTATTATTGTTAGTATAGGCTAACACTTTGACCAAACAACAGTTAGGTTCTGCTAACTACGTTTATATTACTCGATTGTACATTGTTTGTCAATAGTCAAAATCTTGTTTTTTCCATATAACCATGTTATGATAAAATTGTTAATTTGTTTCACACTGTCTTTTGTATACTTTACCATATTGGTGCAGTGGGAGGTTGCCATGGCTTTGCAGGAATCGGGTGAAATGTACTTGGAAACGATCTTAATTTTGTCCAACCGGCTTGCGACCGTTCGGGCGATTGATGTAGCGGAACAAATGGGATATAGTAAACCCAGTGTCAGCCGGGCGGTGGGCCTGCTGAAAAAAGACGGCTACATTACCGTAGACGGCGACGGCTTTTTATCTTTGACCCACAGCGGACGGCAAATTGCCGAGCAGACCTATGAGCGTCATATTTTGCTGGCAAAGTTTTTTATCCGTCTGGGGGTGGATGAGGAAACTGCCTCAGCCGATGCCTGCAAAATCGAGCACGTCATCAGCCAAACCACCTTTGAAGCCATTAAAAAACACGCCGAACAAAGCATTCAGCCCGACGTTTAATCCAAGACAAAGCCTGAGGAGATGGTGATCTTCCTCAGGCTTTTTTATGTTTTTAGGTGGAATACGCTTCGCACTCTAGTTAAGCAATGGAAGCCAGCTCCGGGGCATGCCGCAGGCTTGCCCCAGGAGAACATCAAAGTGGCCCTTGCTCAATTCAACAAGGCGAGGACTCCGTACCGCTCCAGCTCCTCCAGAACCTTTTGGGGGATCCGCTCCCGCAGCTCCTGCCCTGTGGCCCAGAGATACTCGGTGTGCTCCTCGGACAGGCGGACCTCTCCCTCCTCCGGCCGGCAGAGATAGGTAACCACCACCACCTGCCGCCAGGGGTGGGTGAGGAAGGTGTTGGCGTAGAGCAGACACTCTACCTCCACCTCAAGGCCGGTTTCTTCCCGGACCTCCCGGCACAGACAGTCCTCCAGCTTTTCGCCAAACTCCAGCTTCCCCCCGGGGAACTCCCAGGTTCCGGCAAAGGTGTGATCGTAAAGAGAGCGGCGCAAAATCAGCACCTTTCCCTCCCGCAGAATCAGCCCCTTGGAGGCGTTGATCACTCTGTTTTCTATTTGCCGCAGCCTCCTTTCCGAGAGGCATTCGAGGCAGGTGAGGCCTTTTCCCTGCCCTTTTGCTTCTTCATAATAAGAAGCCGCTTAACAGCGGCTTCTGGTAGGCGCAACGTTACGCCGAGGGTTTGGTGGTTCTGGCCCGGCTTTTTTTGCTGGGGGCCGTGGTGAGCTTGAGAGGCTTGGGCTTGCGCTCGGGGTTGATGGTGATGCTGGGGGTTCCCAGCTTCAGCACCGCATCCCGGGTAATTTCCACCGCTTCGATGGTGTGGTCGGAAGGAGTGTTGTACATCACATCCTCCAGCACATCCTCCATGATGGAGCGCAGTCCCCGAGCACCGGTCCCCCGCTCGATGGCGATACGGGCAATTTCCTCCAGCGCATCCTGAGTAAAGCTAAGCTCCACGCCATCCATGGCCAAAAGCCTTTGGTACTGCTTGACGATAGCGTTTTTAGGCAGGGTGAGAATCTGCACCAGCTGTTCCTCGTTAAGGGAGTTGAGGGTGGTGATGACGGGAATACGCCCCACCAGCTCAGGGATCAGCCCAAACTTGACCAGATCGTGGGGTTCCACGTTGGAAAGCAGGGCGTTGATCTCCTTATCCTTCTGGTCGGTGAAGGTGGCCCCAAAGCCAAGAGTGGTGGTGTGCATCCGCTTATCCACAATCTTTTCGATGCCGTCAAAGGCACCGCCGCAGATAAACAGGATGTTAGAGGTATCAATGCGGATAAACTCCTGATTGGGGTGCTTGCGGCCGCCGTTGGGAGGTACGTTGGAAATCGTCCCCTCCAAGATCTTCAGCAGAGCCTGCTGCACCCCTTCCCCGGAAACATCCCGGGTGATGGAGGCGTTCTCGCTTTTGCGGGCAATCTTGTCAATCTCATCCACATAGATGATGCCCCGCTCAGCCCGCTCCACATCAAAGTCGGCAGCCTGAATCAGCCGCAGCAGGATGTTTTCCACATCCTCGCCCACATATCCAGCTTCTGTAAGGGTAGTGGCGTCGGCAATGGCAAAGGGAACCCCCAGCACTTTGGCCAGAGTTTGGGCCAGCATGGTTTTGCCCACGCCAGTGGGACCCAGCAAAAGAACGTTGCTCTTTTGCAGTTCCACTTCGCCCTCATCCTCGGAAAAAATCCTCTTGTAGTGGTTGTAAACCGCAATGGAAAGCGTCTTTTTTGCCTTGTCCTGCCCCACCACATACTGGTCAAGGATTTTTTTCATTTCCTTGGGCTGCAGAATAGACATCCCGGTTTGCTTGGGCGGCTGCCGGTTGGGGCGCTGGGACTCATAGGGGTCCTCGCCGTCCAGCACGCTCTGACAAAGCTCGATACACTCGTCGCAGATGCAAACGCCGGGTCCGGCAATCATTCGGCCAACCTCGTCCTGCATCTTTCCGCAGAAAGAACAGCGAAGTATGCGGTTGTCGATGGTTTTAGACATGGCAAAAATCCTTTCGGGGATGAATACGCGAACACACTCTATTAAAGTGTATGCAAAAAACATAATTTGCTGCCAGGTATTTTAAGAACACCTGCGGCCTTATCTTACCGCTTCTCCAGCACTTTGTCAATAAGGCCATACTTTAAAGCCTCTGGAGCATCCATAAAGTAATCTCGGTCGGTATCCCGCTCAATTACCTCCAGGGGTTGACCGGTCTGCTCCGCCATCAGCCGGTTGAGGGTGTTGCGGGTGCGGATAATCCGCTCGGCATGGATTTTAATGTCCGACGCCTGACCCCGGGTACCTCCCATGGGCTGATGGATCATAATCTCCGCGTGGGCGGTGGCCATCCGCTTGCCCTTGGCTCCTGCCGACAGCAGAAACGCTCCCATGGACGCCGCCATGCCGATACAGCTGGCAGAGACGTCGCATTTGAGGTACTGCATGGTGTCGTAGATGGCCATGCCTGCGGTGATGGAACCGCCGGGGCTGTTGATATAGAGGTTGATGTCCTTTTCCGGGTCCATCCCCTCCAGATAGAGCAGTTGGGCCACCACCAGACTGGCGGTGACGTCGTTGACCTCGTCGCAGAGCATGACGATGCGGTCGTTGAGTAGGCGGGAGTAAATGTCGTAGCTCCGCTCTCCCCGGTTGGTTTGTTCTACTACCATTGGGACCAGTGCCATAGTATTACCTCCTTGGGAGCGTGGAGAGTGTAGGGCCGCGCTCCAACTGATGTTCCCGCGGCAGGGACAGGGTCTTATTCCTCCTGGTCCTGAGCGGTCTCG
This sequence comes from Oscillospiraceae bacterium, assembly GCA_018434245.1. GTDB lineage: Bacteria > Bacillota > Clostridia > Oscillospirales > Ruminococcaceae > WRAV01. The sequence continues at coordinate 4,017 of JAHDPQ010000091.1, read as the reverse complement.
TCAGAAGCCTCTTCTTCGGCAGGCTTCTCGGTCTTTTTCTTGGTTGCTGCTTTTTTAGCAGCGGGTTTCTTCTTGGGTTTCTCTTCTTGCTGGGCAGCCTTTTCCTCGGTCACCTCGGTGACTTTGGCGCTGTCCCGCACCAGATCGATAGCCTTGGTGCAGGCAAGGTCGGAAGCGATGTCTTTTTCGGAGAGCATCTTCTTGAGCTGCTCCACTTCCATAGTGTACTGTCCGGCCAGACGCTCGTACTCCGCCTGAATTTCTTCGGCGGTGGGGACAAGTTCTTCCTTGGCGGCGATAGTTTCCAAAGCAAGGCGCATCTTGACCTGACGCTGGGCCTGCTCTTGGAAGCCCTCGCGGAAGGACTCCTCATCCATGCCGCTGTACTGGAGGTAGAGATCCAGATTCATGCCCTGGGCCTGCAGGCGGTAGCCGAAGTCCCGGACCATTTCCTCTACCTTATTGTCGTACATCACTTGGGGAATTTCGCCTTTTACGCCTTCGATGATCTGGTCCAGCAGGCGGGTTTCCAGTTCGTCGGCGCTGCGCTTTTCCCGGGTTTCGGTGTAGCGGCTGCGAATATCCGCCCGCAGTTCGTCCAGAGTGTCGAACTCGCTGACATCCTTGGCAAACTCATCATCCAGCTCGGGGAGCTGCTTTTCTTTGATCTCGTGGAGCTTCACTTGAAAGACGGCAGGCTTGCCCTTGAGGTCTTCGGCGTGATACTCCTCGGGGAAGGTGACGTTCACGTCAAACTCGTCCCCTATGTTGTGGCCCACAATCTGCTCTTCAAAACCGTCGATGAAGGAGTGGCTGCCCAGCTCCAGGCTGTGGCCCTCGGCCTTGCCGCCTTCAAAGGCGACGCCATCGGTGAAGCCTTCAAAGTCGATGACGGCGATGTCGCCGTTTTGAGCGGGACGGCCTTCCACGGTGATGATTCTGGCACCCCGCTCCCGCTGACGGCCCAGCTCGGCTTCGATATCCCCGTCTTCTACGGGGTAGATGGTCTTTTCTGCAGCCAAACCCTTGTATTCGCCCAGCTCGATCTCGGGCTTGACGGTGACAACGGCCTTAAAGGTAAAGCCCTTTTCGGTGTCGACATCCAGAATCTCGATGTCGGCCTGGTCTACAGGCTCGATATCGGCTTCTTCAATGGCTTCGCGATAAGCCTTGGGATAAAGATCATTGACCGCCTCTTCCAGGAATATGCCTTCCCCGTACATTTTCTCAATGATGGAACGGGGGGCCTTTCCCTTGCGGAAACCCGGCACGGTGATGCTTTTCACCCTGCGTTGAAATACTTTGTCGGTCGCTGCTTTCAGCTCCTCGGGGGATACCGCAATTTCCAGCTCCACTGTGTTGGCAGCCGTCTTTTGGTTGGACGTGATGCTCATGTTTCAACCTCCTGTAAATAGGCGGGCGGCTCATTCGCCCCGCCTTTGGGACTGTAACCAGATAATTGTATCATAAAAAATGCAAAAAATCACCGATAAATTAAGAATTAATCGTTAAGGCTTGAGCACCGGTGGGAATATGCCCTGCTTTGGGGTATTTTATGCTATTCCTCCGGGCGCAAAGCCTTTAAAGAACGAGGACAGGATCGAATTCGATGTAATCCGACGAAATCATAAAAAAGTCGATTCCCTGCACCCTGCCCTCTACGGCATACTTGTGTGCCGGGCCGTGGATATGACCGTAGTAGCAGCGCCTGACATTGTATTTGTGCATCAGCTGTAAAAAGGGCTCCAAAGTTTGTCCTGCAAAGAGAGGAGGATAGTGGAGAAAAAGCACCGTCTCCCCTTTTTGGGGGCCTCTGCTTTTCAGGGAGGCCTCGATGCGCAGAGCCTCCCGGCGGATGATTTTTTCGTCATGAGGCTGGCCGTTTTCAAAAATCCAGCCCCGGGAGCCGCAGATGTGCACTCCCTGAACGAAATAGCTGTTGTTGTGCAAAAAGCGGATGCTGGTCAGCCCATGTTCTTCCAGTACCGTATTCATTTTGGTCAACGAGGCCCACCAGTAATCATGATTGCCTTTGAGAATCAGCTTTTGCCCCGGAAGATTGTGAATTATACGAAAATCGGGAACCGCTTGGGGCAGGCTCATTCCCCAGGAGGTGTCTCCTGCCAGAATCACCGTATCCTCCGCCGCAATCTTTTTATTCCAGTTTTCCTGAAGCTTTTCGGCGTGGTTATCCCATCCGCTAAAAATATCCATGGGCTTTTTTGCCGCCACCGATAAGTGAAGGTCCCCAATTGCATAGATTGCCATAACTCACCCTCTTTCACGCAATCTGCCGGGAAAAATCCGGCAAATTCAAAAATTTATTCCAAATACTGTCAGGTATCAATCATAATTGCCGACACATCCTAAGGATGCACCCATATTTTAATAGGAGTGAGCATCATGAATACCGGATCCAATCAAAAGCAGCAGAGCGGCCATAGCGGTAAAAACAACATTGTTTGCGATGTGACCAACTGCACGTATCATGAGCATGACGACAGCTGCAGTGCCAAAGAGGTTAAAGTGGGGCCTCAGTATGCCTCCTCCTCTGCCGACACTGTTTGCAACACTTTTAAACCTTAACCTGCCCCATTCGCTGGGGGAATCTTCCTCGCGTAAGCATAGAAGCTCTCCAACCGCCCGGTTCTCCGACCTTCGTGAACCGGGCGGGCTTCTTTTTATCCGCACGGAGAGAATACATACCTTTAGATCGCTGGCATGGCGTAGGCGTGGGATTGCCTATGAAATTCGGTGCAAGTTGCCCGTAAGGGCAGCTGCGCGGCAAATGCCGCTGCTTGAAAACACAAAGTATTTTCAAAAGTTAACCGATTATATCACAATACCAAGGGAAATAACAACCGGGAGAGGTTCGTTCGGCAAAGGCTAGGGTTCCTAAATGCCTAGCAGTTCCCGGGCAGCCGCACGGATTTCCTCCCGCTTGCAGGTTTTGGTAAAGCGCACCTTTTTTTTGTCAAGGCCGCTGATCTGACTGGGAATGGGTTCCCCTGTCAACCGCTCCAACTCTCTCAGTTGAGCGAATTCATCCCCCTGAGCAGGCTCTCCGGTGAGGGCGGACAGGATGCTCCCCGCAAACTTGTAGGGGTTGGCGGTAGATGCAATCACCGTCTTGGTATCATCCCCCGTTTGGGCCACATAATCCCGATACACCTTGTAGGCCACCGCTGTGTGGGTATCCATCAGGTAGGAGTAGCGCTCAAAGGTATCCCGGATGGTAGTGGCAGTGTCTTTTTCGTCGCAGAAACCCCCATAAAACTGCTTCTGCAAAGTCTTCTTCACCGTATGGGGCACCTCATAAACCCCATCCTGAGAGAGCCTGTTCATCATATCCTTCACTGCACAGTCGTCGGCCCCCGTCAGAGCATGGAGCAGACGCTCCAGATTGCTGGAAATGAGGATGTCCATGGAGGGAGAGGAGGTGGCGACAAACTCCCTGCGCCGGTCGTAGATGCCGGTGGCGATAAAGTCCGCCAGCACCTTGTTGATGTTGGAGGCGCAGATCAGCTTGTGAACCGGCAGCCCCATTTCCTTGGCGTAGTAGGCCGCCAGAATGTTGCCGAAATTTCCGGTGGGGACGGCGATGTTGATCTTGCCCCCCAACTCAATTTCCTCGGCGGCCACCAGCTCGCAGTAGGAGCTGATGTAGTAGACAATCTGAGGCACCAGACGCCCCCAGTTGATGGAGTTGGCGCTGGAGAACATCCGATTTTGGGTGGCGAGAGCTTCCTTTAGCTCGGGATCGGTAAAAATCTGCTTGACGGCGGTCTGGGTGTCGTCAAAGTTGCCGTACACCCCGCAGACCCCCACGTTTTCCCCTTCCTGCGTGGTCATCTGAAGCTTTTGCACCTGACTGACCCCTTCTTGGGGGTAAAACACGGTGATGCTAGTTCCCGGCACGCCGGCAAAGCCTTCCAGAGCTGCCTTGCCCGTATCGCCGGAGGTAGCCACCAGAATGTCGATGGTTTTGCCTCCCGCTGTTTTTTCCGCCGCCTTGGT
>JAHDPQ010000097.1 GCA_018434245.1 Oscillospiraceae bacterium | reverse complement strand
GGCGAGAAGATGTCCAAATCCCGGGGGAACGTGGTCAATCCCGACGACATTGTCAACGAGTACGGCGCCGACACCATGCGCCTGTACGAGATGTTTATCGGCGACTTTGAAAAGGCCGCTCCCTGGTCCAGCGAGTCCATCAAGGGCTGCAAGCGCTTTGTGGACAGGCTCTGGAACCTGCAGGAAATCTGCCGGGACGGGGACGAATACTCCTCCAAGCTGGAAAGCAGTTTCCACAAGACCATTAAAAAAGTGGGGGAGGACATTGAAACCCTCAAGTACAACACCGCCATTGCCGCTTTGATGAGCTTGCTCAACGATATTTACGAGGAAAAGCAGCTTACCCGGGCCGAATACAAAACCCTGCTGATTCTCTCCAACCCCTTTGCCCCCCACGTCACCGAGGAAGCTTGGGAGCAGATGGGCTTTGGCGGCATGATCACCGATCAGACCTGGCCCAAGTATGTGGAGGAAAAATGCAAAGACTCCACTGCGGAGATTGTGGTGCAGATTTGCGGCAAGATTCGCGCCCGCATTTCGGTGAGCACTTCCGCCTCTAAGGAAGAACTGCTGCGTTTGGCCAAAGAAAGCCCCGAGATTGCCGCCGCCGTGGAAGGCAAGCAGATTCTCAAAGAAATTGTAGTGCCCGGCAAGCTGGTAAACCTTGTGGTAAAATAGCCGAAGAGTAAAAGGTTGGATTTTATTTCTTGACAGCAGGGCATACAGGTACTATAATGATAGATGAGTTCTTTATCCTGATTGTTTAAAGAATAACTCCTGCTGCGAAGCGTGGGGAGGGAAATAGACGTGTCAGAAATCCGTATCAAGGACAATGAATCCTTGGATAGTGCGCTGCGCAGATTCAAAAGGCAATGTGCGAAATCCGGTGTGTTGCAGGAAGTGCGTAAGAGGGAGCATTACGAAAAGCCTTCCGTCAAGCGCAAGAAGAAATCCGAGGCAGCACGTAAGCGCAAGTTCAAATAATGTAATCCTAAAAGGCGGGCTACTAGTTAGCCCGCCTTTTCTCTCACGAGGTGTCATATTGTCATGAGTTTGCTCTATCCAACCCTTTATCTTCCTTCCATAACCCGCCTGCAACCCAAGCAGCTGGAGCGCTGGGGCGTTCGGGGCCTGATTCTGGATGTGGACAACACCTTGACCACCCACGACAATCCCCAGCCGCACCCCGAGGTTCTCCTCTGGCTGGAGCAGATGCGCAGCGCCGGAATTTCCATGATGATTCTTTCCAACAACCATCCGCCAAGAGTCGAGCCCTTTGCGGAGCTGTTGGAGCTGCCCTTTACCGCCGATGCCGCAAAGCCGCTTCCCAAGGGGTTTAGAAGAGCGGCGGCCCGGCTGGGTCTGCCCCGGGAACAAATTGCGGTGGTGGGGGATCAAATCTTCACCGATATTTTGGGTGGAAATTTTTTTGGCGCCAAAACTGTTTTAGTTGAGCCCATCCAGCTGGAAGCTACCTGGTTTTTCCGGGTCAAACGGCGGCTGGAGCGGAGCATTCTGCGAAATTATAATCGTAGGTCGTAGGGCAGCCAGAACTGGATTCTATAGTCAATCCCACGTCTACGGCGTGCCAGCGGGGGTTGCTCGCTATTTTAACACTATCACCGCAAATAATAAATCGGAACAACGTTGAGGCAACACAAACAGCGCCGCAAGTATCTTTCATGAAAAAATCATTGTCAATTTTGCCACTGCCATATAGCGGCGCAGAACCACAGCAACCAAGCATTGAAGGAGAGACACCATGGTAAAATTCGGTCCTGCGGGCCAGGATGAGGAGTACGCCGGCCTTTACAAATCCACACTGCATATGCCCTCTTATCTGGCCCAGCGAAAGCTAACAGCCTTTGAGTATCAGTGCGGACATGGCGTGCGGGTTTCCCAAAAATCTGCCGAGGCTCTGGGAGAGGAGGGCAAGCGTCACAACATTGCCATTTCCCTCCACGCACCCTACTACATCTCCCTTGCCTCCGCCGATGAGGAAAAGCGGCTCAATTCCATCCGCTATATCCTGCAGGCCGCTCGGGCGGTGGACTGGATGGGAGGCAACCGGATTGTAGTACATCCCGGTTCCGCAGGGAAGATGGAGCGGGAAGAAGCTATGGCACTGGCCTGCGATACCATGCAGCTGGCTCTGGAGCGGCTGGACGAGGAGGGATTTTCCCACATCCGCATCTGCCCCGAAACCATGGGCAAGATCAATCAGCTGGGCACATTGGAGGAAGTGATCGCCTTCTGCCAGCTGGACGAGCGCCTGATTCCCTGCATTGATTTCGGCCACCTGTACGCCCGGTCGGCGGGAGCAGTGGAGGGCTATGAGGAAACCGCCGCTGTTTTGGATGCTCTCCACAATCAGCTGGGGGAGGAGCGGGGCCGCAGCTTTCACGCCCACTTTTCCAGAATTGAATTCACCGAAAAAGGTGGAGAAAAGCGCCATCTTAGCTTGGATGACCCTAGCTTTGGCCCGGACTTTTCCCCATTGGCCCGCCTGCTGCAGGAGCGCAAACTCAGCCCCACCATCATCTGCGAATCGGCAGGCACTCAGGTGAAGGATTCCATGACCATGCTGGAACTGTACCGGCAAGCATCCAAGGGCGAAAGGAGGGAGGCGCGTGACTCCCATTGAAAAACTGCTGGAGGCCCTGCCCTCCGATATAGACGCCGCTCTGATTACCGGGGGCTTCAACCGCCGGTACCTCACCGGCTTTCCATCCAGTGCGGGCACTCTGGTCCTCACCCGGAAAAAGCCCGTGTTCATCATTGATTCCCGTTATTACGAGGGCGCCTGCAAAACCATTCAGGGCTGCGAGGTGCTGCTACAGGACAAGCTTTACCGACAGATTGGCGCACTGCTGGGGGATGCCGGAGCCAAAACAGTGGCGGTGGAAAGCGAAATCTGCACCGTCAAGGGGTTGACCACCTACCGGAAAGAGCTTCCCGATCTGGAACTGTTAGAGGATAACCGCCTTTCCGACCTGCTGAGTCTGCTCCGCCGCATCAAAACCCCACAGGAACTGGAAAAGATGCGCAAGGCTCAGGAATATACCGACAAAACCTTTACCCATATCTTAAACTACATCAAGGCCGGGGTTACGGAAAAGCAGATTGCCTTAGAGCTGGATGTAGTGGGCCGCAAAATGGGGGCCGACCAGCTGGCCTTTGTCATTGTGGCCTCGGGGGAAAACTCCTCCCAGCCTCACTGCACTCCTTCCCACCGGGCGCTGGAGGAAGGGGACTTCATCACCTTGGATTTTGGTTTTTTTGTCGACGGCTACTGCTCCGACATGACCCGCACCGTGGCTCTGGGCCCTGTCAGCGATAGGCAGCGGCAGGTCTATGAGACCGTCCGACAGGCTCAAGAGGCGGCCTTTGCCAACATCAGGCCGGGGGCCGTCTGCCGGGAGGTGGATGCCGCCGCCCGTAACCTCATTGACGCTTCTCCCTTTGCGGGAACCTTTGGCCACGGCCTTGGTCATTCTCTGGGTATGGAGGTCCACGAGGCGCCCTCCTTCAACCCCACCTGCGAGGTCAAGCTGGAGCCGGGAATGGTGCTTTCAGTGGAGCCGGGCATTTATCTGCCGGGTGAGTTCGGAGTTCGGATCGAGGATGTCATTGCCTGCACTGATGATGGGTTTGAAAATTTGACCAAAAGCTCCAAAGAATTGATTGTACTTTAAAACGTCAAAAAACCTCACGAGGAGCATTCCCCGCGAGGTTTTTTGATCTATGCAGGCCTAAAAATGAGAGGGGCTTTGTTATCCGGCAACGGCGATGCGCAGCTTAAGGCGAAGCTTATCGCTGATCATGGCGATGAATTCGGAGTTGGTGGGCTTTCCCCGCCCGTTGTGGATGGTATAGCCAAAGTAAGAGTTGAGAATATCCACATCGCCTCTATCCCATGCCACCTCGATGGCGTGGCGGATAGCCCGCTCCACCCGGGAAGGAGTGGTACCGTTCTTTTTGGCAACGGTAGGATAAAGCCGCTTGGTAACCGAGTTGATGATATCCGGCTCCTGAATGGCGAAGATGATGGAGTCCCGCAGATAATGGTAGCCCTTAATATGAGCCGGCACCCCGATTTGATGAATAATGTCGGTAACCATAACCTCCAGATCCGGGGAGTTTCTGGAAGGCCGCAGAGTGGAGGAAGAATTCCAGTTCTGCTGGTTGTTTCTGGCCTGAGCAAACTGCATTACTCGCTCTACCAGCACATCGGTGTCGATGGGCTTAAGGAAGAAGTATACCGATCCGTTGGCAGTCAGCTCCCGCTCCAGCGTGGGGCTGGTGGAGCTGGAAATGGTCATAAACATGGGATGCTTGATGGATTTGTCGCTATAGATGCTCTTCATTACCCCCAAAGCGTCCAGATGAGGCATATACACCTCCATCAAAACAATATCGGGCTGGTAATCAATGATCATCTTGAGAATCTCCACCCCGTCCTGAGGGGCCCAGATGGTCTCGTAATCATAGTTGTGGAAGATTGCCGCGCATTTCCCGTAGAATTCCTTTGTCTCGTCCGAAATCAAGACTTTCACCTTAGATGTCATGTTATATTATC
>JAHDPQ010000140.1 GCA_018434245.1 Oscillospiraceae bacterium | reverse complement strand
TACTTATTCTACCATACCCGATCGCTCTTGTCAACCATTATTTTTTCTTTTTTTGAAGAAGTTTTCTGGCCGATCTTTCGCGCCTCGGAGCAGGCAGCTTTAAGATAATAACATACCACCCCAACTATGTCAAGGGGTTTTCTTCAAAATTTCTCAGAAATCGTCAATACCCCGGTTGTTGTGTCGAAATGGGTGATAAAACCGCCCCCAAAGCCCACCTGCCAATCCCGGTAGAGAGGACGGGGCATATGGTAGCGGCGGAGAATGCTCTGAATGACCGAAAGGTGGGTGATGACGGCGACGTTTTGCAGACCCTTGCCCTCTGCCTCCCGAATGATCTGCCGAAAGGCAACCGCGCAACGGGCTGCAAAGGCATGAGGCTCCTCTCCGTGGGGGGCGGGGGCCGGGCACCGGTTGGCAATCCAGCGGCGGAACTCCAAATCCTCCTCTAACTCCCGGTAGTTTCTGCCTGCAAACTCCCCGTAATCGTAGGGCTCCAGCTCCCGCAGCACAATGGCGGGAATTCTGGGGTAGATAATCTGAGCAGTGGCAAGACTCCGGGAACGGCCGCTGGTAAAGACAAGCTCCGCCCCGGGATAAATCCCGTTGGAAGCCCGCCAGATCAAAGTGGTTTCCCCCCGACTGGACAGAGGTTCATCAATGACGCCCAGAAACCGGTCTTGCAGACCTGCTTCGGTGACGCCGCTTCGGATCAAGGCAACGGTAATAGTCATAGAGCTTGTCCTGCCTTATCTATAAGTACACTTTTATTGTATCTAATCAGCGAAAAAAGTCAACGCCTGCTTTTTCCGGCACTCAGCACCAAAATGCTGCACATGGCCAGCAGGCAAAGGGCGGCCGCCGCCTTAGGAGGGTCCATCTCCAGAACAGGGGGAACCATGGTGCTCCAAGCAGGCAGGTCGGTGCAAAACTTTCGATATAAAGTGAGGGCGATCCCCGCCGACAGGAAGCCGTGGACGATTCGGGAGGAGACATAGGGCCAAAATTGGGGCTTTTTGCCCCGGAAGCAGGAGATGACCTGAAAAATCACCGAAAGCCCGCCCCAGGAACAGCAGAAGCTCAAGGCAACGATAGCAGCCTCTCCCCCCAAGGCTGCGGCGGCGATGCTGCCCCCCGTCACCTCAAACAGTCCGGTGGAGAAAGCGTTGACCATTTCCGGATTCAGATGAAGAATGCCCGCTACGGCATCGGGCAGGCCTATGCCTCTTAATAAAGAGAGAATCCCCGAAAACAAAATGGCAAAGGCACACATGGTCAGCATGGCGGAGGAAGCATCCACCACTGCGGGGACAAATGTCCCAGCCCCTCCGGCAGAAGGTCTGCGGTTCCCTGTGGGAACCGGATGCCCCAAAGAAACCACCGCGCCAATGATCAGCGTCGCCAGAACCTGGCCCGTCAGCAGGACCACTCCCGCCCGGCGCACCATTAGCATTCCCACTCCCACCGCAGAAATGAGGAAGGAGGGGCTGGCGTTGACGCAGAAGCAGAGCATCCGCCGGGCAGTGGCCTCGTCAATCTCTCCCCTATCCAGCAGGTTGGCTACCATCTTGGCTCCCACCGGATACCCTCCGATAAGGCTGAGCAGCACGGTGGCCCCCAGATGGGCGGGCAGCCGAAACACCCGGGTGGTGATGGGAGCCAGCGGCAGGGAGAGAATCCGGGCCATATCCGTCCCCACCAAAAAGCAGCTGAGCACCATAAAGGGAAACAGGGCGGGAATGAGTACGCCGCCGCAGACCTCCAGCCCCCTGCGAACCCCGTCGGCTACCATCGAAGCATCCATCAGAAGCCCAACGCCCAACAAAACAAGCAGAAAGGACAGAAGCAGCACCCCTGTTTTTTTTATCAAACCCTCTCCCCCTTACCTTATTATAAACACACATAATTTCTCTCCCTCTCTCTCACCAAAGAAGGGGCAGGTACACGCCTGTTCACTCTATACATATGAGACAGCGGGGGCAAAACATGTCTATCCACTCTTGCCGGCGCATAGATCTATATATAGAACAAAGCGGGAGGATAGGTCATGAATCGACGCAGAAACCGGGAAGCCACCCCCGTTCCCGAGCCAAAGCCCAAGGGTGGATTGGGGGAACTGTTTGACATTCCCAAAGCGGCCATGCCGGGCGTCATGCAGATCGAGCTGGCCGGCAACACCGAAGCGGTGGTCAGCGGCTGCACCGGCGTGCTGGAATACGACGAGAACATCATCCGGCTGGCAGGGGGAAAGATGAACGTCCGTTTTACCGGCCGGGGTCTTCAGATCAAGGTTCTCACCCACGACAGTGCCATCATCGCCGGCTTTATCCTGAGCGTAGAGTTTGCAACCTAGAAAAGGGGACGGCTCCCTTGGGGATCAGGCACACCTTAATAAGAACCGCTACCCTTTCCCTTCACATTCCCAGTCAAAGAGGAGAACTCCATGTTTTTGATTGCTCTCATCCGATACATCAGAGGATATGTGCGTTTTTCCATTCGGGGCATGTATGTGGAACGCTTTCTGAACCTTCTGGCCCGGGAGCGGATTGTCATCTGGGACGCAAAGCGCCGGGAGGATTCCCTCTGCGCCTGTGTGGCCGCCGCCCGCTACCCCCAGCTGAGGGCTCTAGCCCGAAAGGCAGGGGTCAGGCTCCGCCTTTTGGAAAAGCACGGCCTGCCCTTTCAACGCAAAAAGCTGAGCCGCCGCCGGGGTCTTGTGGTGGGGCTGAGCATTTTTATCCTGTTCTTATTTGTCATGAGCCGGTTCATTTGGTCCATTCAGGTCAACGTGCAGGAAAAAGTCCCCCCGGAGCGGATTCTTTCCGTGCTGGAGGAGCTGGGAGTCAAGCCCGGCATTTTGCGCAGCTCCATCAACGTCCGGGAAACCGAGAGCAAGGCTTTGCTCCAACTCCCCGAGCTGAGCTGGATCGCCCTGAATATCGACGGCTCCACCATTTATGTGGAGGTCAACGAAACCATGCCCGTCCCCCCCATGGTGGACCCGGGTTCCCCCTGCAATGTGGTGGCCTCTCATGCGGGGCAGATTTTGGAGCTGCAAATCTACAGCGGCCAGCCCGTTCTGGAAAAGGGAGAGGCGGTGCTGGAAGGCCAGATTATCGTCAGCGGCATCACGCAGGACAAACGGGGACAAAACACCTTCCGCCACGCCCGGGCCGATGTTCTGGCCCAGGTAAGCCTTTCCTTAGAGGTGGCAGTTCCACTGGATCAGGTCACCTATGAGGAAACAGGGAAGACCCTGCGCCGCCACTATCTGCGGGTGTTGGGGGTGGAGTTCCCCCTCTTTCTACCCCTGCCGGTTCCCCGGCCCTATCTGGCCCAGCGAAACCAATACCCCCTCATGGTGGGGCCGCTGGAGCTTCCCCTTTCCCGCCGGTTGGAGGAGTACACCCTGATGCGGGAGGTCCCCGTGGTCTACACCGAAATGCAGGCCAAGGATTTGGCCCTGCGGGAGCTTGCCGCTTTGGAGCAGGTGAAGATAGGTGGCAGCAAAATTCTGGACCGCACCCTCACCGGCCGCCTAGAGGGCCGATATTACCGGTTGCAGGCAGATTATATTTGCCATATGAACATCGCAATGCAAAAAGAAATTCTGCAAAGCGAATAAAAACCGTACACTCATCCCATAATCATGGAAAGAATTTGTTAAGTTTCGATAAAATTTTTAATTTTTTACAAATAGTTAATAAAATCTTTCGCAAATGTGATATAATGGTGATAACTTAACATAATTTTGATAGGAAAGTGCCGAAAAGCCGCTTGGACAGAAGCTTTTTCTGCCCCCACCCGGGACTGGGGCACACTCCGCATCATTGGGGGAATTGCATCCGCGCCATGATAGAGCATTTGATATGGATCGACAGGATGGAACATGCCGTAGAGCTTTTTGGCAATTACGACAAGAACATCGACATTTTGCGAAACGCCCTGGGCGTACAGGTGGTCTGCCGGGGCGGAGAAATCCGGGTTTCCGGCGAGGAGGCAAACGTCTCCCGTGCCGCCCGTGCCATTCAGGGTCTTTTGCGGCTGGTGGAACGGGGCGAACAGCTCACCGATCAGTCCGTCCGCTACATGCTGACACTGGTGGAAGAGGGCAACGAAAGCGAGATCGAAACCCTTGCTAAAGACGTCATCTGCATCACCGCCCGGGGCAAGCCTCTCAAGGCCAAGACCTTGGGGCAGAAGAAATACGTAGACGCCATGCGGGAAAAAACCATCACCGTGGGCATTGGTCCCGCCGGTACCGGCAAGACTTATCTGGCGGTGGCCATGGCGGTGCGGGCCTTCCGGGCCCAAGAGGTCAATCGCATCATTCTCACCCGCCCTGCGGTGGAAGCCGGGGAAAAGCTGGGCTTTCTGCCGGGGGATTTGCAAAACAAGGTAGACCCTTATCTGCGCCCTTTGTACGACGCTTTGTTCGAGATGCTGGGCGTGGATAATTTCCATAAGTACATGGAGCGGGGCAATATCGAAATTGCTCCCCTGGCCTACATGCGGGGCCGCACTCTGGACGACAGCTACATCATCCTGGACGAAGCCCAGAACACCACCCACGAGCAGATGAAGATGTTCCTCACCCGCCTTGGAGCCGGCTCCAAGGCAGTCATCACCGGGGACGTCACCCAGATCGATCTGCCCGACCCCAAAAAATCGGGGCTGATCGAAGCTTCCAAGGTGCTGCGGCATATTGAGGACATCTCCATTGTCCGCTTTACCGAGCGGGATGTGGTGCGGCACAAGCTGGTACAGGAAATTATCAAAGCCTACGAAAAATACTATGACGAGAACCGGAGAGGACGTTAATTATGGATAAATTAAAGGTTGCCATCACCAATATGCAGAAGGATATTAAAATCCCCACGGGAATCCGCCTGCTGATACGCAAATGCTGTCACGCTGTTCTGCAACTGGAAGGCATGAGCGGCAACTTCGAAGTTTCGGTCAGCTTTGTGGACAACGAATCCATCCGGGAGCTGAACCGCAACTACCGGAACAAAGACGCGGTCACCGATGTGCTCAGCTTCCCCAGCGGGGAGGACGGCAAGTTCGACATCAATCAGGAAACCGGCGCCACCATGCTGGGAGATATCGCTCTTTCCATCCCCATGGTGTATAAGCAGGCCGAACAGTACGGCCACTCCATCCGCCGGGAATTTGCCTACCTCACCGTACACTCCATGCTCCATCTGCTGGGATACGACCACGAGCAGGGAGGCATCGCTCAAGTGCGGATGCGGGAAAAAGAAGAGGAAGTTCTCGCCCGGCTGGGACTTCAGCGGGATGCTAGCTATGTCCACGAAGATTTATAAATCCCCGCTGCAACCAAGTGAATAGAAAGGGGCCGCAGGTATGAAAGGCAATCGCCGATCCCCTCTGCCCCTCAAGAAAAATCCCCCGTTGTACCGCTCCTTCGCCTGTGCCCTTTCGGGAATCGGCACCGCCTTTTTCCGGGAGAGGAATCTGCGCGTTCATCTGGGAGTGGGAGCGGGGGCGCTGTATTTTAGCAGCATCTACGGCCTTTCCCGGGGGGAGTGGGCGGTTCTGCTCCTCACCATCGGCCTTGTGACTGCCTGTGAGCTCCTCAACACCGCCGTGGAGCATCTGACCGACCTGGCCTCCCCCGGCCAGTTTCACCCCTTGGCCAAAATCGCCAAGGACACCGCCGCCGGAGGGGTACTGGTAGCCGCCCTGGTCAGCGTGGGGGTGGGCATCTTCCTTTTTGGGGACCCCCAGCGGCTTCTGCCCGCTTTGCAGGCTTTAGCACGGTGTCCCCTGCCGCCTCTTTTGCTGGCAGCCGCCGTTTTGCTGCTGATCCTTTTCCCTGCCCATCAAAGCCGGGAGCAGAATGTTCCGCCCGGTAAATAGCGCTGGATTCGGGCGCTTATCTGTGCTATACTGGATTCGCCCTGAAAGGACGAGTCCTTTTGTTTTGAAGCATCCAAACGCCCCCTTTGCAAGGTGGGGCACAAGGCCATCTTTTCTTCCACTCGGCGGATGCCGCAAGTGTTTTCAGGGATGATAATAAAAGATGATAAAGGAGGGAGGGTCCTCTATGTCTAAACCCATTGTCGCCATAGTTGGGCGACCCAACGTAGGTAAATCCACTCTTTTCAACAAGCTGACCGGCAAACGGCTGGCCATTGTGGAGGACACCCCCGGCGTCACCCGGGACAGGCTTTACGCCGAATGCGAGTGGCGGGCCAAGGAGTTTATGCTGGTGGACACCGGCGGCATCGAGCCCTTTGACAACAGCCCCATGCTGGCTATGATGCGCCGTCAGGCTCAAATTGCCATCGACAGTGCCGATGCCATTATTCTGGTCACCGACATTAAATCGGGGGTCACCGCCACCGATGCTGATGTGGCTGTCATGCTGCAAAAAAGCGGCAAGCCCATTGTGCTTTGCGTCAATAAATGCGACAGTCTGGGCGAGCCGCCCCCGGACTTTTACGAGTTCTACAATCTGGGGCTGGGCGACCCCATGGCAGTTTCATCCACCCACGGTCACGGCACCGGAGACCTTTTAGATGCTGTCTATGAGCATCTGAACTTTGAGGAGACCGACGATTACGGCGAAGATTACATCAAGGTGGCGGTCATCGGCAAGCCCAACGTGGGCAAAAGCTCTCTGGTCAACAAAATTGCCGGGGAGGAGCGGATGATCGTCTCGGATGTTCCCGGCACCACCCGGGATGCCACCGATACCATCATCGAAAACGAAAAAGGTAAGTTTGTCTTTATCGACACCGCGGGAATCCGGCGCAAGTCCAAGGTGGACGAGGCCATTGAGCGATACAGTGTGCTCCGCTCCTACATGGCGGTGGACCGCTCCGATGTCTGTGTCATTTTGCTGGACGCCACCGTGGGCTTTACCGAGCAGGATTCTAAAATCGCAGGCTATGCCCACGAGCAGGGTAAGGGCTGCATTGTGGCGGTGAACAAGTGGGACGCCGTAGAAAAAAATGACAAAACCATGCAGGAAATGCGCAGCCAGCTGGAGCAGGACTTCGCCTTTATGAGCTATGTTCCCTTTGTGTTCATCTCCGCCAAGACAGGGCAGCGCATCCCCAACCTCTTTGAGCTGATTGTGTATGTGGCCCATCAAAATGCCACCCGCATTTCCACCGGAATGCTCAACGATCTGCTCTCCTACGCGACGGCGCGGGTACAACCCCCTTCCGACCGGGGCAAGCGGCTAAAGATCTTCTACATGACCCAGGCCAGCACCAAGCCCCCCACCTTTGTCTGTTTTGTCAATCAGGCCAAGCTGTTTCACTTTTCCTACCAGCGGTATCTGGAAAACCAAATTCGGGAAAGCTTTGGGCTGGAAGGAACCCCTATTCGCCTGATTGTGCGAGAGCGGGGCGACAAATAGCAGCCTTGGGGAGGTGTTCCCATGCCCCATGCCATCTACGCAGTCGGCGGCTCTCCCTGCTGCGGCAAAAGCACCGTGGCCCAGCTGCTGGCCCGGCGCCACGATCTGCTCCTCTACCCTTTGGATGAGGAACTGGGCCGGATGATGAAGCTTCTGGCCCAGGAGGGTAATCCCCTCTGTCAAAGAATGCTCCGGCCCTGGGATGACAACACTTGGGCCCCTGATCCCCGGGAGCTTTGCCAGGAGCAGGAGCAGCTCTACGCATCTATCTTTCCTATGGTTTGGCAAGAGCTTTCCGCCCTGGCACAGGAAAAACCCGTTTTGGCGGAAGGGGCCGGGCGGATGCCCTCTCTCGTGAAGGCGACGGGGGGGTCAGAGCGCTACCTCTGTATGATTCCCACCTGGGAGTTCCAGTGGGAGCACTACTCCAAGCGGGATTGGGTGACCCTGTTCCTGCAAAACTGCACCCAGCCCAACCTTGCGTTCCGCCGCTGGATGGAACGGGATTTCCTCTTTGCCAAGCGCCGGCAGGAGGAAGCCCAGACCCTTGGGTACCCTGTGCTTTTGGTGGACGGAGCCCTCACTCCGGAGCAAACCCTTGCCCGGGCACAGGAAGCCTTGGGGCTTGCCTAACGATGACGCAGCAATCGACAGCCTGCCGTTTGCTGCACCTGCTCCGGTTTTTTTCAGCCGGCAGACCAATACGGATCACTTTGATGACTGCAGCCGCTGCTTTGGGGCGGGGAATCAGTCCGATTCTGGGGGGAAGGCCATGACCATTGTCGTTACAGCGGCGATTGCCCTGTTAAGCTACCTGATCGGCAGCATCAGCTTTGCCATCATCGTTTCCCGCCTTCTGGCCGGGGACGATGTCCGCCGCCATGGCAGCGGAAACGCCGGCATGACTAACATGCTGCGCACCTACGGCAAGGGACCAGCCACCCTTACATTTTTGGGGGACTTTTTCAAGGCGGCCGTTGCCATCACCCTGTCCCGCTGGCTTCTGGCCCGAACGGGAGTCACCCTCCCTCTGGATGTGGGTTACGTCTCGGGGCTTTGTGTGCTGCTAGGCCATCTCTTTCCCCTTTACTTCCACTTCAAAGGGGGAAAGGGCGTCGCCAGCTCCTTGGGGATTATCTTCTGCATCAACCCTCTGGTCTTTGCCATCATTGCGGTGGTCTTTGTACCCATTGTGCTGATCACCCGCATTGTATCTCTCGGCTCGGTGCTGGGAGCCTTGTTCTATCCCTTCATTACCTGGCTGGTGGTCTCCCGTCAGGGGGGCTCCCCCTGGTACGACACCATCAGCGCCGCAATCATCGGCGGCCTTTTGCTCGTCATGCATCGAGACAACATAAAGCGCCTGCTCACCGGTACCGAGCGGCGGTTTGGAGCAAAAAAATAAGGAGGACGACACTGTGGCTCGAATCTTTGTTATGGGAGCGGGAGGCTTTGGCACCGCTTTGGCGGTGATGGCCCACGATCTGGGGCACACTCTCACCATCTGGTCTCCCTTTGCACAGGAAGTGGAGCAGCTAAACACCACCCGGGAGCATCAAAAGCTTCTCAAGGGTGTTAAAATTGCCGAGGATATTGCCATCACCACCTCGCTGGAGAATGTCCCCAATCAGGATCTGGTGATTTTGGCCACTCCCTCCTCCGCGGTGCGGCAGACCGCCCAAAAGCTGGCGATGCACATCCGGCCGGAAACGCCGGTGGTCTGTGTTTCCAAGGGCTTGGAGGCCGGAAGCTACAAGCCCCTTTCCGACGTGCTGGAGGAGGAGCTGCCCAAAGGCAGTCAGGTGATGCTTTCGGGTCCTTCCCACGCGGAAGAAGTGGCCCGGGGCGTTCCCACCACCGTAGTGGCGGCTTCCCGCAACCGGGCTGCCGCCGAATACGTTCAGGATACTCTGGGAGGCGGCAACCTGCGCATCTATGTCAGCGACGATGTGCTGGGTGTGGAACTGGGCGGGGCCCTGAAGAACGTCATCGCACTGGCTGCCGGAATTCTGGACGGGCTGGAGGCGGGAGACAACACCAAGGCAGCTCTCATGACCCGGGGCATTGCGGAAATCGCCCGGCTGGGTGTGGCTTTGGGGGCTAAGAGCGAAACGTTTGCAGGGCTTTCCGGCATTGGGGATTTGATTGTCACCTGTGCTTCCATGCACAGCCGCAACCGCCGCTGCGGCATCCTCATCGGGCAGGGGATGGAGCCTGCCAAAGCCGTGGAGGAAATCGGCATGACGGTAGAGGGCTACGGCTGCTCTAAAATCGCCTGGGAGCTCAGTCGCAGACATTCCATTGTCATGCCCATTGTAGAGCAGGTTTACGCCGTGCTTTATGAGGGCAAGAATCCCCAGGAGGCCGTCTCCGATCTGATGAAGCGGCCCAGCCGCCACGAAAGCGAGGCCATCTGGCTCCTTTCCCGCTAATATGGCAGAAGATAAGCCATCCCCGCAGCGTTTACCCTGCCGGGGATGGCCTGTTGCTTTTTTGGCTTCCTACCAAGGGTGACGAAAGAGGGGAATGTGGTGCGTTACACCTACGATTTACATCTGCACTCCTGCCTTTCCCCCTGTGGGGATGAGGATATGACCCCTGCCAATCTGGTGAACATGGCCGCTCTGCTGGGGCTGGACATCATCGCCCTTACCGATCACAACACGGCGGGCAACTGCCGCAGTGCCATCCGGGCCGGGGAACAGGCGGGGATTTTGGTGCTCCCCGGCCTAGAGCTTTGCACCGCCGAGGAAATCCACATGGTCTGCCTCTTTTCCACTGCCGAACAGGCCGAGGGGTTCGCCCGGGAGGTTCATAAAAGCCTGCCCCCCATCCAAAACCGCCCGGATATTTATGGCCGACAGCTCCTCATGGACGCTGGCGACGGTATCTTGGGGGAGGAGCCCCTGCTTTTGGTCACCGCCAGCGGCATCTCCATCGACGATGCTCCCGCTCTGGCCGCAGGTTACGGGGGAATCTGTTACCCAGCTCATATTGATCGAGCCTCTTTTTCCGTCCTTTCCAGCTTTGGCGTTTTCCCCGGGCACCTGCAGTTCCCGGTGGCCGAGGTGAGCCGAAGCGGGAACCCGTCGGCTCTGCGGGCCGCCCACCCGGCCCTCAAGCAGGTGAGGCTGATTGGGGCCAGCGATGCCCACTATCTGGAGGATATCCTCCCCCCGCAGGCGGGTCAGGTGATGGAACTGCCGGAGCGGACTGCTGCCGCCGTCCTCCACTGGCTTGGGCAGGGGGGCAAACCATAATCAAGACTTTTTACACAAACAGCCACTGTTTTCGGACAGTGGCTGTTCTTCTTGTCCCGGGCCTTTTGCGCCCGGTTTTCGTCTTTTTCGGGAAGTTTTCCCCTTCCGGGCAGGATTTGTACTAAGCCTGACAACCTCTGAATATATTTGTGTTAGACTACTATGTGATAGAGGAGAGGGTATCCTTATGGAACTGAACTTGCAGCGGCAACATATTACCGTAAATGAAACTGTTTTCCAAGGGAGCGTAGAGCAACCCATTGAATGCGATGCGCTTTTGCCCGACTACTGCCCGGATATCGTCAAGGTGCTCAAGTGCGGCGCGGTAGTCCATGTGGACTCTTCTTTGGTGTCGGCGGACCGGCTCACCATTGAGGGAATGACGGTCTGTCATATCTACTACACTTCAGAGTCCAACCAGATCCGCCATGTGGAATATAAAATTCCTTTCAGTAAAAATGTAGAGCTGCGCAATACCCCTGCCGACCCTATTGTCAGCGTAACCCCCAGCGTAGACTACGTCAACTGCCGGGCGGTCAACCAGCGGCGTCTTGATGTGCGAGGGGCGATCTCCTTCACCGTCAAGGTCACCGACCAAAAGCAGGTGCAGTTTATTTCCGATGCCATTGGAGGCAACCTGCAGTTCAAGCGGGAAATGGTACAAACCACCGATGTTCTGGGGCAAAGCCAAAGCTCCTTCCCCCTCATTGAGGAGCTGGATCTGGGCTACGGAAAGCCCGAGATCGGCAACATTATCCGCAGCGACTGCCGGGTCCACCTGTTGGATTACAAGGTGGTGTCGGGGAAGGTAGTGGTCAAGGGGGACTTCCTGCTCCACATCCTCTACCAGCCGGTGGAGGGGGAGAAGAATCTGGAGGTCATGGAGTACACCCTGCCCCTTTCCCAGATTCTGGACTGCGAGGCCGCCGACGAGGACTGCATCTGCGATGTGGAGCTGTTTGTGGCAAGCTGCATGGTATCCCCCAAGGCGGGAGACGATGGCGAGAGCCGCATCTTTGCGGTGGACGCCAAGCTGGGAGCCGCTGTTACCGCCCACCGCCACACCGAGATTCCGGTGGCCTCCGATTGCTTCTCCACCCAGTTCGAGAGCAGCTGCAAGCACACCCCCGTCTCCTTCCAGCGGCTGGTGGACGTGGTCAACGAAACCGCCATGCACAAGGTCTCTCTGGATCTTCCCGAGGGGATCGACTGCGTGCTGGATGCCTGGTGCGAGGTGGATTCCATCACCTGGAAGCAGCAGGCAGACGCTTTGCTGGTGGACTTTAACCTGACCATCAGCCTCTTTGCCCGGATGGAAAACAGGGAGTGTCTCTATTTTGAGCAGACCAGCCAGTTTACCCACACCATCCCCCTGAGTGCAGCCTGCGATGATTTAACCTTTGAACCCACCAGCGACGTTCTTTCCTCCAGCTATTCTCTGGTGGGCAAGGAGAAGATTGACCTGCGCTGCGAGGTGATGATTAAGGGCTGTGTTTATTGTACCATCAAGCGCCAGTCCATTGCCAACATCACCTTGGACGAGAGCAAACAAAAGCAGAAGGAGCAAAACAAGCTCTACATCTACTTTGCCGACCCCGGCGAAAGCATCTGGGAAATCGCCAAGCGCTACAACACTTCCCCCACCGCCATCTGGGAGGAAAACAGCGTCAAGGAAGATGCTCTTCCCGAAAAATGTATGCTGCTCATCCCCATTGTGTAATCATACGTTTCCATGGGCCCCGGAACTTCCGGGGCCTTTGTATTTTGCCCGATTTTTAGGCAGCTTCCTCCCTTCCAGTCCTCGGAACTTTCTGGCTTTTGGGATGGGAACAGGATGCTTTCCTGTCTCTGGGGAGCCGTTTTGTGTGATACAACGTAAATTTTAAGGGATTACGCCAACTACAGGACATAACTTGACCATTCGGCGAATATATTTGTTTTAGATTATGTAATAGAGGAGAGGAGATTTCGTCCATGGATAAGCGCAATATATATACCGATATTGCCCGGCGGACCGAGGGGAATATCTACATAGGCGTGGTGGGGCCGGTGCGCACCGGGAAATCCACATTTATCAAAAAGTTTATGGAAACCTTGGTCATCCCCAATATTGAAAGCGACTTTGTCCGGGAGCGAGCGGTGGATGAGCTGCCTCAATCCTCGGGTGGCAAAACCATCATGACCACAGAGCCTAAGTTTATCCCCGAAGAGGCGGTTCATGTGCAGCTGGCCGACAACGCCGGCATGAATGTGCGGATGATTGACTGCGTGGGATATATTGTTCCCTCCGCTTTGGGATATATCGAAAACGAGCAGCCCCGTATGGTGATCACTCCTTGGTTTGAGGAGGCCATCCCCTTTAATATGGCGGCGGAAATCGGTACCCAAAAGGTGATCAACGATCATTCCTCCATTGGACTGCTCATCACCACCGACGGCTCTATCTCCGACATTCCCCGGGTGGAGTACGAGGAGGCGGAGGAGCGGGTGGTAAACGAGCTGAAGGAGATCAACAAGCCCTTTGCCATTCTGCTCAACTGCTCCCATCCCAATTCCCCCGCCGCTCAGGAGCTGAAAGACCGTCTGGAAGAAAAGTATCAGGTTCCGGTGGTGGCCACCAGCTGTCTGGATCTTTCCGAGGACGACATCAAGGAGATTCTGCGCTCGGTGCTTTACCAGTTCCCCGTCAAGGAAGTTTGCGTGGATATTCCCGGCTGGATCTGCGCCCTGGACAAAGAGCACTGGCTCAAGAGCAGTATCTACACCTGCATTCAGGACTGTGCCCGCAAGGTGGAGCACGTGCGGGATGTAGAGTCGGCCTTTGAGCATTTGGCCAGCTGCGACCACATCCAAACCCACCGGGTAGACGACATCGATCTGGGTCATGGCAGCGTTAAGATGAGCATCCTAGTTCCCAGCGCCCTGTTTTACACCATTCTGGGGGAAGCCACCGGCATCGAGATTGATGGAGAGGCCGGCCTTATGCCCACCATGATCGAGCTGGCCCGGATCAAGAGGGAGTTTGATAAGATCAGGGGTGCATTGGAGGAAGTGGCGGCCACCGGCTACGGCATTGTCATGCCCGGGCTGGAGGAGCTGACTTTGGAGGAGCCCCAAATCGTCAATCAGGGGGGCAAATACGGCGTCAAGCTGCGGGCATCCGCTCCTTCCATCCACATGATGCGGGCGGATATCACCACCGAGATTTCCCCCATTGTGGGCAGCGAAAAACAAAGCGAGGAGCTGGTGATGTTCCTGCTCAACGACTTTGAGGAAAGCCCGGAAAAAATCTGGTCCTCCAACATCTTTGGCAAATCCCTCCACGAGCTGGTCAACGAGGGACTCCACAACAAGCTCTACCGGATGCCTGCCGACGCGAGGATGAAGCTGCAAGAAACCATTGAGCGCATTATCAACGAGGGCTGCGGCGGCCTGGTCTGCATCATCCTGTAAGATAGCAGCGCAGCCTTCCCCAACTGCCTCCGGCATGGCCGGGGGCAGTTCTTGTTTTCCCGGGGGACCGGCCCTACCGATGACTGCAGCCTAAACCAAAAAGCACCTGCGCCACAAAGACGCAGGTGCTTCTATTTGCTTGTTACACTTCGGTGTCGATGCAGGCTCTTTCCCGCACCTTGCCCTTAATAAACTCCTTGAACTGTATGTGGTAGGGGTGATTCCGGTATCCGGCCTCTGCTTCCCGGCCAGCAAACTCAATGTACAGGGCCAGATCGTGGTCGATGGTCTGAGCCTTGTACCCTTCCCACAGCTCCACCTTGAGCACGCCTTCAATCTTGGTCAGCAGGGCGGTTGCCTGCTCCCGGAAGTCCTTCGCCTGTTGGGCTCGATCCAGTCCGTCCTCCAGCTTCCACATCACCAGATGCTTTACCATATAAATCCTCCCTTTAACATCCTGTTTTCCCTATCATACCCCGCCCCAATACTTCCGGTCAAGCCCCCGGAACTGGATGGCCTGAGAAATATGTGCCGGGCCGATGGTTTCCGCTCCTTCCAGATCGGCAGCGGTGCGGGCCACCTTGAGAATCCTGCCGTATCCCCGGGCCGAAAGCCCCATCCGCTCAAAGGCGGCAGCCAGCAGCTTTTCCGCCGCCGGCTCCAAGGGGCAGGACCGGGCCAGCAAAGCGGGGGGAATTTGGGCGTTGCAGGCAATGCCGCTGCCGGCAAAGCGTTTGGCTTGAAGCTTTCGGGCGGCCACCACCCGCTGCCGAACCGAGGCAGAGCTTTCTTCCGGCCGGTTGGAGGAGAGCTTTTGGTACTCCACCGGCAGGACCTCCATGTGGAGATCGATTCGGTCCAGCAAGGGCCCTGACACCCGCCCCAGATATTGTTCCACCGCCCGGGGGGTGCAGGTGCAGCTTTGGGTGGGATGGCCAAAGTAGCCGCAGGGACAGGGGTTCATGGCCGCCACCAGCATGGCCCTGCTGGGGTAGGTCAGACGCTGCCGCACCCGGGAGATGGTAACTTCCCCATCCTCTAACGGCTGGCGAAGCACCTCCAGTACACTGCGGGAAAACTGGGGTAGCTCGTCCAAAAACAAAACTCCGTTGTGTGCCAGAGAGATTTCCCCCGGCCGGGGCAGGGAGCCTCCCCCCGTAAGGGAAGCCGCCGACACCGTGTGATGAGGGGAGCGAAAGGGCCGGTCCCGGAGCAGGGACACTCCGGCAGGGAGCATCCCCGCCACCGAGTAGATTTTTGTGGCCTCCACCGCCTCCTCTTCACTCAAGGGGGGCAAAATAGAGGGGAGCCGTTTGGCCAGCATACTTTTTCCGGTGCCCGGCGGGCCGATGAGCAACAGGTTGTGTCCTCCCGCCGCGGCTACCTCCAAGGCCCGCTTGGCCTCCACCTGACCCTTGACCTCCGAAAGGTCGGGCAGATAGGCTTCCCTGCATTCCGGGGTGGAGGGGGCCTTTGCCTGAGGCAGGGAGCCTTCTCCCCGCAGATAGGCGATCACCTCTCCGGCGTGGGAGGTGCAAAGCACCTCCACCCCCTTGGCTACCGAGGCTTCCGCCGCGTTTTCTGCAGGAACAATTACCTTGGAAAATCCCAGCCGGGCGGCATCCAGTACCATGGGCAGCACCCCCGATATGCCCCGCACCTCCCCCGACAGCCCGATCTCCCCCACCATAGCGATGCCAGAAAGATCAAAGCTTTCGTAGCCGCAGGCACAGAGATACCCCACCAGCAAAGGCAGATCGTAAACCGACCCTGCCTTTTTCTGGTCGGCGGGGGCCAGATTGGCCACCACCTTGACCACAGTGGCCTTGTACCCCAGATTCTGCGATGCCGGGGGCACCCGCTCCCGGCTTTCCTTTACGGCGGCGTCGGGCAGGCCCACAATGTCAAAGCCGGGCAGAGCCCGGCGGGCATCTACCTCCACCGAAACCACATAGGGCTCAATGCCCGCCAGTCCAAAGCTGGATACGGCACAGTACAAAGGGCAGTCCCTCCCATGCAACGTTTTTCGACTTTGATACCTAGTGGTATTATACACCAAACCCCGCCGGGTGGAAAGCCATTGCCCCCACCCTTGCCGATCCTATCAAAAGGAGCCGCCCAAAGGCAGCTCCTTTCCATTTCAGTACCGGGGTGGTTTGTTAGCTTCCCCGGCGTTTGAGCAGAAGGTAGCTTCCCCAGCCCAGAAGATTCCCCACCACCGCAGGGGGCAGCATATACAGGTGAAGCATCTGGCTCAGGTAGGCAAGCTCCACCCCGGAATAGTCCCGGTGGAGCACCACCAGAAAAATCAGGTAATAGATGGCCAGAAAAGAAAATCCCACCGGCACTACTAGCTTATTCTTAATAAAAAAGATCAGGCAGCTGCAGGGAATCCCCGCCATTAGGCTGACCAAAAAGGGCGGGCCCCATACCGCTGCAAAATTTCCCGTTTGCTGGGGGACCCCAGCCGCTACCCACCCCGAGGTGAGGATATAGGTCAGCGCAAAGGCCAGCACGTATAAAAAGCTCAGGCAAAATCCAGACAACATGGTAATGCTGCTAAGCCTTCTCTCGTTAAAATCCTGCATCCGCTTGTTCCCCTTTCGGCGGCATACAAAAACCCACCGCGGTTTATTCTACCATAAGTGCGGTGGGTTTTCCATAGCTTTTCTTCAGACAGCATGTTCTTCCCGGGGCGGGTCGATGCGCCGGCAGGAATCCCGAATCACCAGAGAGGGCACCAGAACCCGGCTTCTGTGTTCGGTTTTGGGCAACTTGATCCGCCCCAGCAGCATGGTGACCGCCGCCGCCGCAATGGCCTGCTTGGGCTGTTCGATGGTGGTGAGGTTTATTTTAGGCAGGGCTGAAAACACAATATTGTCAAATCCCAGCAGGGAAACATCCTCGGGAATCCGCACCCCAAAGGCATCGGCAGCCTGCAGGACGCTTAAAGCCATCACGTCGGTGTTGGCAAAAACTGCGGTAAAGCGATCCCCTCCCGCAAACAGCTCCCGGGCTAGCTGGTAGGCCTGATGGGAGGTGGTGACGGCGTGGGGATAATCGATAAACCGGGGGGTAAGGCCGTAGCTTTCGCAGGCGTCGCTGTAGCCTTGGGCCCGCTGGGTTCGGGTGCGCTTGCCCCACCGGCGGCCGAAGTAGACAATCTCCCGGTGGCCCAGGGAGTGGAGGTATTCCGTCCCCATCCAGGTGCCCTTGTAGTTGTCGATGGTGACATAGCTGGCGGGCAGGTCCCCCATATCCTCGTTGAGAAAAACCGTAGGTGTGTTTTTGGTGTAGGGCAAAATTCGGTGATAGGTTTCCTCGTCGGCAGGGTGAATGATGATGCCGTCCACCTGCCGGCCTGTCATCAGCTCAAAGGCGGTCTGCTCCTTTTCCACATTGCCGCAGGAGTTGCACAAGATCAGGCTGTAGCCATGAACCCAAGCCTGTTCCTCAATGTACAAAGCCACCTCGGAAGTGTAGGGGGAGCTGATGTTGTTGACCACAAGCCCAATGGTTTTGGTTTCCCGGGCCACCAGAGAGCGGGCCACAGTGTTGGGGGAATACCCCATCTCCCGGGCAATCTGAACGATCCGTTTGCGGGTCTCCTCCCCAATGTCTCCACTGCCGGAAAGAGCACGGGATACGGTGGTGTAAGAAACGCCGGCCACACTGGCCACGTCCTTAATGGTAACTTTTTTCACCCCTGATCGCCTTTCATACGCAAATTTTCGAAAACGGTTGCGCAAATCTTTTTATTTATACTAACCCATTACTTTGGGTTTGTCAAGGCAACGCTAATATTTTTTGTATAGTTTTGTTACACTTATTAAATAAATATTAGTCATATTTGTGTTGACAAATCAAGATAACTTGTATAGAATAGTAATCACGAAATTAATAGCGAAAACGTTTGCGCTGGTTTGCAAGTCTGTTTAAAGCTGCTGGCCGGAAAGGATTGATGATATGAACGCTACTTACACGTCTCCCCAGCTTGCGGCGGAAGAAGAGTTCTCTCAGGCCCGCAAAATCAAAAACGCTGTGAAAAGCCTGTTTGGAAATCCCTACAACGTGATCGTGATGGTAACCATTCTGCTGCTGGTTTACCTGATTGTGGTGCCTTTAATTGACATGGTATCCACCACCTTTGAGGCAGCCCAGCGGGACCTGCGCCGTCTTGGTACCGGGGTGGAAGTGGGGGATTTTACCCTGTTTTATTGGAACAGGCTCCTCTTTTCCGATGTCAGCTCCGCCCTGCTTTACAAGCCGATGCTCAACTCCCTTTGCATCGCCCTGACGGTATCGGTGCTCAGCATCGTTCTGGGGTCGGCCACCGCATGGCTACTGGTTCGCAGTGATCTGCCCGGCAAGAAGTTCTTCTCCCTGGCCATCATCATCCCCTATATGCTGCCCTCCTGGTGTAAATCAATGGCTTGGATGACGGTGTTTAAAACGCCCCGCATTGGCGGCAACATGGGATTTTTAGCGGCTCTGGGTGTCAACGTACCCGAGTGGCTGGCCTACGGGCCCATTCCCATTGTGCTGGTGCTGACCATGCACTACTACGCCTATGCCTACCTGCTGGTGTCGGCAGCGCTGGGCTCCATCAACAGCGAGCTGGAGGAAATGGGGGAGATTGCAGGAGCCGGCAAGCTTCAGATTCTCCGTCGGATTACCCTGCCTCTGGTACTACCCGCTATCCTCTCGGCTTTTATCCTTACCTTTTCCAAATCCATGGGAACCTTTGGCGTACCCGCTTTTCTGGGGATGAAGGTCAACTTCATGACCATTTCTACCAGCCTGTACGCCACCATCAAGCAACAGCAGACCACCACCGGCTACGCCATCGCCATGATCCTCATCCTCATCTCCTCCGCCAACGTTTACTTAAACCAGAGGGCCATCGGCTCCCGGCGCAGCTATGCCACCATCGGCGGCAAGGGGGGACGCTCCACCCTTATCTCTCTGGGCAACTGGAAGCCTCTGGTCACCCTGCTGCTGGCCCTCTTTGTGGTGATTGCGGTGATCGGGCCCCTGCTGGTCCTCACCCTAGATACCTTTATGCTCAAAGCCGGCGTCTACAGTGTGGATAACTTCTCCACCTATTACTGGGTGGGCTCGGGGGATTCCTCCATCTATGAGGGAGAGCCCGGCGTACTGGCCAACCCCCGCTTCTGGAGCAACACCTGGAACACTCTCAAGCTGGTGGTCATCACCTCGGTATTTGCCACCTTCTGCGGACAGCTCATCGGCTACATCAACTCCCGCAGCCGGGGGCGGTTTTCCGGCAAACTGGTGGAACAGCTGGTCTTTGTCCCCTATCTGATTCCCTCCATCGCCTTTGGAGCCATCTATCTTTCCATGTTTTCCACCGCCTCCTTAGGAGGACTGATTCCCAGCCTGTACGGAACCTTTGCCCTGCTGGTTCTGGTCAGCGTGGTCAAGCACCTGCCCTTTTCTTCCCGGGCGGGGACCTCCAACATGATGCAGATCGGCATCGAGCTGGAGGAAGCCGGCTCCATAGAAGGTGCAGGCTTCTTTAAGCGGTTTGCCAGAATTGTGCTGCCCCTTTCCAAGGCGGGATTTGTCTCTGGCTTTATGCTGATCTTCATCTCCATCATGAAGGAGCTAGACCTGATTATGCTGCTGGTCACTCCCACCATGACCACGCTGCCCTACATGGCATTTTCCTATTCCAACAGCAACATGCCGCCCTACTCCAACGTGGTAGCGGTGATTATGTTCCTGATTGTTCTGTTTGTCTACTGGCTGACCAACAAGTTCGGCAATGCCGACATTTCCAAGAGTATGGGGGGTTAAGCAATGAGCACCATTGTACTAAAAGGCATCGACAAGTATTACGGCAGCAACCATGTGCTGAAGAACCTGAACCTCACCATTGAGGACGGGGAGTTTATGACCCTGCTGGGGCCTTCCGGCTGCGGAAAGACCACCACTCTGCGGGTGGTCTCGGGGCTGGAAAAGCCCCAGAACGGCACCCTGTACATGGACGGGGAACTGATGGTCAACGCAAAGGAACTTTATTTTGCGCCTCCTTCCAAGCGGATGCTCAATCTGGTCTTTCAGAGCTACGCGCTCTGGCCTCACATGACGGTGTTTCACAACGTGGCCTTTGGGCTTTCCATCAAGAAAGTGCCCAAGGATGAAATCAAAACCCGGGTAGAAAACGCCCTGAGCCGGATGCAAATTCTGGAGTACAAGGACCGGTATCCTTCCGAGCTTTCCGGGGGGCAACAGCAGCGGGTAGCCATTGCCCGGGCCATTGTCTCGGAGCCCAAGGTTCTGCTGTTGGATGAGCCCCTGTCCAATCTGGATGCCAAGCTGCGCATTGATATGCGCTCCGAGCTCAAGCGGCTTCACGAGGAGCTGGGAACCACCGTCATCTACGTTACCCACGACCAGATTGAAGCCCTTACCATGTCCACCAAGGTGGCGGTCTTTTTTGAAGGAGAGCTGGCTCAGGTGGACACCCCTCTCAACGTCTACCAGAACCCTGCCGACTTGCGGGTG
The DNA here is from genome assembly GCA_018434245.1 of Oscillospiraceae bacterium. Classification (GTDB taxonomy): domain Bacteria; phylum Bacillota; class Clostridia; order Oscillospirales; family Ruminococcaceae; genus WRAV01. The sequence goes on along the minus strand of JAHDPQ010000140.1, from coordinate 12,790 downwards.
GCTGACTTTATCGGCAACCCCTCCATCAACTTTGTCCAGGCCAAAGCCCGGCTAGAGGGGGATTTGCTCCACATTGAGTCCGATGTGGGCAGCTTTGCCTTTGACAGCGACTACTTTACCGAAAACGAGTTCCCCAAAAGCGGGGTGTTCGACTGTGTGCTGGGGATTCGCCCCGAGCAGATTTACCTGCGGTCCAACCCGTGGCAAGATGCCAAGGAGGCGGTGGTCTATGCCAGCCAGCCTGCCGGTTCCGAAACTCTGGTGCAAATCCAGATGGGAGGAACCCGTCTGCTGGTCAAACAGGTGGGGGTGCGCAACTATCACACCAACCAATCGGTTTACGCCACCATATTGGAAAACATGCTCACCGTTTACAATAAAGAAACCGGCAAGCTGATTAAGATTGCCGTGGATCTGGATATTGAGGCTGTGGAGCTGGAAGCTCAAAAGGCATCCGGCACCTTGTAATAGAAGATAAGGAGGATTATTATGAAGCTGAAACAAACCATCGCTTTTACCCTGATTGTCTGCTTTGCCCTGATGGCCGCAGGTTGCGGCAGCAGCTCCGGCACGGCTCCGGCCGGCTCCTCACCCCAGGCGGCTCCTTCTCAGGCGGCGGCTTCTTCCACCCCTCAGTCCATGTCCAAGGCGGAACCCGTTCCCGAGGCAGGAAGCTGGGCCGAAATCCACAAGATGAACGACGGTTCCGAAACCGCCGAGGAACTGTACGAAAAGGCCAAGGAGGAAGGCACCGTGGTGCTCTATTCCATCTCCAGCCGCTGCGTCAAGGTAAAAGAAAGCTTTGAGGCACAGTATCCCGGCGTAGTGGTGGACGCCTACGACCTGCGCACCAATGAACTGCTGGAAAAGGTCACCCGGGAATATGAGTCGGGGATTCGCAATGCCGACGTCATCCACTCCAAGGATCAAGACGGCGCCCTTTATGTGGAAAAGGTAACCAGCGGCATCCTCCACAACTACCGCCCCGACGACATCATCGCCAGCATCGACAACCAAGCTTACCTTAAATATGCCATGCCCCTGTATGTGGAGCTTGATCAATGGTTCTACAACTCCGAGGTTTACGATGCTCCCCCTGTGGATAGCTGGTGGGATTTAACCCGCCCCGAGTGGAAGGGTAAGATTATCCTCAACGATCCCCTGCAAAACCAGAACCTGATGTGCATCCTGACCGCCTTTACCCAGAACCCCCAGCTGTTGGCCGACGATTACAAGCGGGAATTCGGCGAGGATATTGTCCTGTCCGAGGGAATCCCCTCTGCCGCCCACGAGCTCTTTAAGCGGCTGATGGACAACGATCCCATGTTCACCACCTCCTCCGACGAGGTTTGTGAGGCTGTGGGTACCCCCGGCCAGACCGATCCTCCCATCGGCTATGCGGCCTCCTCCAAACTGCGGAAAAACGAGAGCGACGGTTGGGTGCTGGCCCCCATCAACATCCTGCCCGCCACCGGTATTCCGGCCCAGAACAACCTTTACATCGTCAACGAGGCCCCCCATCCCAATGCCGCCAAGCTGTTGGTGCGCTGGATGTGCGGCGAGAGCGACGGCAAAGGAAAAGGCTTTGCGCCCTTTAATACCCTGGGCGGATTCAGTGTGCGCAGCAACGTTCCCCTGGTGGAAGGCAACGCCATTCTCTCCGAGCAAAACCTGATTCCCTTTGATCCCGAGTTCATCTACACCGAGCTGATGAACTTCCAGGATTTCTGGCTGACTCTGCAAAAGTAATTTAACCTCCCAACGTATCATAAAGAAAAGCTGACTTCGCCCAAAGGCGAGGTCAGCTTTTTGTTATGGCTTTTGGAGTACAGGCTCAGGCTGTGGACACTTCCAGTTCACTGTCTTCTTCCCTCTTGGCCTGAGCTTCCAGGGCATCCAGAGGAATCCCTTCCTCCCGCTGGGCCAGCCCCTCCAGACTCTGGGACAGGTGAGCATTGGCCAGCATCAGCTTGATGCGATTTTCCTGATTGATGCGGCTGGCTCCGGGGTCGTAATCCACCGCCACAATGTTGGCCTCGGGGAAGTTATCCTTGATTTTGCGGATCATTCCCTTGGCTACAATGTGGTTGGGCAGGCAGCCAAAGGGCTGAGCGGATACGATGTTGTTGACCCCGGAATGAATCAGCTCAATCATCTCGGCGGTGAGCAGCCAGCCCTCTCCCATCTTGACCCCGTGGTCCAGATAGCCTGTGGCCATGTCGATGACGCTGGCAAAATCGGCGGGAGGCTCAAAGGTTCCGTGCCCTCGAATCGCCTTGATCATTCCCCGCTGGCGGCCCTTGAGATACCACATGGCAAAACGGCTGACGTGATAGCGCATTCCACCCCATCCATATAGCTTTTTGTCATGGATGGAGTTGTAGACACAGTACATCAAAAAATCCAGTAGTCCGGAGTTTACCACCTCCGCCCCCTCGGAGATCAGATAGTTTTCCAGATCGTTGTTGCCCAAGGGGGAATACTTGAGGTAGATTTCCCCCACAATACCCACCTTGATCTTGTCGGTTTTGTCTCGGGGAATAGCGGCAAAGTCGTCCAGAATGGCCTTGTAGTTGTGACCCAGACGGACAAACAGGGGCCCGCCCATCTGCTCCAGTAGGCGGTTGTTCCACGCCTCTACCAGCGCCATGCTTTCCCCGGGGTTTTTTTCATAGGGAACGCACTGGTTGTAGATTCCCATAATAAAGTCGGAGTAGAGGACAGCGTATACCAGCTTGACCAGCATCTTGGGGGGCAGGGGCATGCTGTGCTCCTTTTCCAGCCCGGAAAAGTTGAGGGAAAGCACCGGAATATGGCTCAGGCCGTTTTTTTCCAGAGCCTTGCGCAGCAGGAAGATGTAGTTGGAGGCCCGGCAGCCCCCTCCCGTTTGGGAGATAAGCAAGGCGGTGCGGTCCAGATCGTACCGGCCGGATTTAAGCGCATCGATAAACTGGCCGATCACCAGAAGCGCCGGATAGCAGGTATCGTTGTGGACACTTTGCAATCCCTCGTCCACAATTCCCTTGTGCTTGGTCTTCAGCACCTCCACCTTGTAGCCGTGCTGGATGAATACCCCTTTCATCAGCTCAAAGTGGAAGGTGAGCATATCGGGAATCAAAATGGTGTGGGTCTTTTTCATCTCCTCGGTAAAAAGGGGCTTAACCATCAAACCGTTGTTATCACGCATGAACCGTCACCTCCCGTTCCTCCATGGCGGCCAGCAGGCTGCGCAATCTAATTTTAACAGCGCCTAGATTATTGATTTCGTCAATTTTTAGTTGGGTATACAGCTTGCCGCCCCGGCGCAGAATGTCCTTGATCTCGTCGCTGGTTACGGCATCCAGTCCGCATCCAAAGCTGATCAGCTGTACCATTTCCATATGGGGGTGCTCCACTGTAAAGCGGGCGGCGTTATACATTCTGGCATGATAGGTCCACTGGTTCAGGACGTTGTAGGGATGCTTGCCCTCCAGATGGGCAACGCAGTCATCGGTGACGATGACAAACCCCAAAGAGGTGAGGAGCTTGTCGATACCGTGGTTGATCTCCGGGTCCACGTGGTAGGGGCGGCAGGCCATCATAATCACTTTTTTGTCCTGCTCCCGGGCATAGGCAAGGGCAGTTTGCCCCGCCGCAATCACATCCTGGCGGTAGTCTGCATAGGCGGCGTAGGCGGCTTTGGATGCCCTTACCACCTCGGACTTCTTCAGGTCGGGAATTGCATCCCGCAGGATGGTATAAATCCGCCCCACAAAGAACTTTTCATCCCCTAGGCTCAGGTGGGGATACAAAAAGCGGGTGTTTGCCACGCTTTCCACATTGGCAGCAATGGATTCCGGGTAGTAGGCAACCACCGGGCAGTTGTAGCAGTTGTCAGAAATGCCCTCGTCAAAGTTATAGGTCATGCAGGGGTAAAAGATGGTGTCCACGCCCTGCTCCACCAACTCCTCCATGTGGCCATGGGCCAGCTTGGCGGGGTAGCAGACGGTATCAGAGGGGATGGTGTGCTGCCCCTTCATATAGAGGCTGCGACTGCTCTGCCCCGAAAGCACCACCCGGCAGTCCAGCGCATGGAAGAAGGCGGCCCAGAAGGGCAGGTTCTCGTATTGGTTGAGGACCAGAGGGATTCCCACCCGCAGACGGGTCTTTTCCTCGTTGCCCTCGGGGATGGAGTCTAATATCCGCCGGTATTTGTAGCCCATCAGGTTGGGCAGATTGCCGGCTTCGTCGGCTCCCGCTCCCCGCTCGCACTTGTTTCCGGAAATAAACCGTCTGCCGTCGGCAAAGGTGTTGACGGTGAGGGGACAGCGATTGGTGCACTTGTGGCAGGTGGCGGCCACAGCCTTGTGGGAAAAGGCCGCCAGCTCCTTGCGGTTGATGAGACTGGAGGTTTCCCGGCCATTTTCCATGGCGTAGAGAGCTGCTCCATAAGCTCCCATCAGCTCGGAGATGGAAAGGCGGATGACATTCCGGCCCAGCTCCTGTTCAAAGGAGCGAAGCACCGCATTGTTGAGGAAGGTTCCCCCCTGCACCACAATGTGCTCTCCCAGCTCCTCGGCGCTTCTGGCCCGAATCACCTTGTACAGGGCGTTTTTGATCACCGAGATGGCAAGCCCAGCAGAGATGTCCTCCACGGTGGCTCCGTCCTTCTGGGCCTGCTTGACGCTGGAGTTCATAAAAACGGTGCAGCGAGTCCCCAAATCCACAGGATTCTTGGAAAAGAGGGCCAGCTTGGAAAATTCGGCGATGTCGTAGCCCAGACTTTTGGCGAAGGTTTCGATAAAGGAACCGCAGCCGGAGGAACACGCCTCGTTGAGAATGATGCTGTCCACAGCGCCGTCCCGGACGGTAAAGCACTTGATATCCTGTCCGCCGATATCGATGATAAAATCCACCAGAGGATCAAAGTGGCGGGCGGCGGTGTAGTGAGCCACCGTCTCCACCAGACCAAAGTCCACCCCAAAGGCAGCCTTCATCAGCTCTTCCCCATAACCGGTCACCGCCGAAGCATCGATGGTAATCCGGTCGCCGCACAGGTGGTAGATCAGCTTCAACTGTTCCAGAATAACGGGGATGGGGTTACCCCCATTGTTTACATAGTGGCTGTATAGAATCCGGGCCTCGTCGTCCAGCAGCACCAGCTTGGTGGTGGTGGAGCCGGCATCGATGCCTAGAAACGCCCGCCCGGAATAGGATGCCATCTCCCGGTGTTCCACCGTTCTGGCATCGTGGCGGGCCTTAAAGTCGATATAATCCTCCTGACTTTCAAAGAGAGAAGGCAGGCAGTGAGTGGCGGAGGTTTTGGCAGGCTCCCGCTGGAGCTGTTCCATCAGCTGACGGTAGCTGATGGCAGCCTGATGGGAAAGATTTCCCGCATAGTAGGCACTGCCCAGCGCCACAAAGTAGGGGGCCAACCCGGGGAAGACGGCATGTTCTTCCTCAAGGCCCAAAGTTTGAAGAAAGCGCAGCTGCAATCCCTTTAAAAAGCTGAGAGGCCCTCCCAAAAAGAGAACCTTTCCCTCAATTTTTCTTCCCTGTGCAAGTCCTGTTATGGTTTGGTCCACCACCGCCTGAAAGATGGAGGCGGCAATATCTTCTTTGCGCGCCCCCTGATTGAGCAGGGGCTGAATATCACTTTTGGCAAATACTCCGCAGCGGGAGGCGATGGGGTAAATCTTTTTCGCCCGCAGGCTCATCTCGTCCAGCTGATTGGGAGTGACATCTAGCAGGGTCGCCATCTGATCGATAAAGGCGCCGGTTCCTCCGGCACAGGTGCCGTTCATCCGCTCCTCCAGAGTTCCCCCCAAAAAGATAATCTTGGCATCCTCCCCGCCCAGCTCGATCACCACATCGGTGTCCGGCGCTGTTCGGCGGACAGCGCCCGCCGTGGCGAACACCTCCTGCACAAACTCAAGTTCACTATCCCGGGCAATGCCAAGCCCCGCCGATCCGGTCACCGCTACTTTGAGGGAATGCTCCCGCAGCAAAGGTTCCAGAGACGCCAAATGTCTCAGCGTCATCTCCCTCACTTTGGAAAAATGGCGCTGATAGCTTTTTTCTACGATATGGCCCCGATCATCCAGCACCACCGTTTTTAAGGTGGTGGAGCCCACATCGATTCCGATCCGATAACTCATTTGCTCACCAAAACTTAACTTGCCTCCGTGGAAGGCGCTATGTAACAACTGTTAAATTCAAGTATACCGTTTTTGTTTACGCCAGTCAAGAAAGGTCAGACAAGGACAAGCGCCGGTACTTTTGACCAGCTTGAACACCCGCCTTTTGTCGAAAAAACAGGGGCAGGTCCCAAACACACCCCTACTATACGCCAAAAAGGAGTGGCCGTCAATAAAGGTTGTATAAAGGTTTTGAGACAAAGCAAACATTTTGAGGGATTGTAAAATCCTGCTTTCTGTTCTATCCATTCTTATGAAAAAATAGAGAAATACAATGCATGAATTTTCCTGTTTTCGTACACACTATGGGTAGACGGTTCCGCCCGTCTCCGGTACTTGACCAAAACCACACAATGGAGGATAAGTGCGTGAATTATATGAAACAACTGACTGCTTTGATCTTGGTGCTGGCCCTTGTAATACTGGCCGGCTGCAAATCCCGGAATGAAGAGAAGGAAGCTTCCGGGGGCATCAGTATTCCCCCTGCCGAATCGGGGGAGGTAAGCGAACCTCAAGTCTCCCTCATTGGCGAAAGCTCCGAACCGGAAGAATCCTCAAAGGAGGAAAGCTCGAAAGCGGAAGAATCCGGGGAGTCGGAAAGCAGCAGTGAATCTCTGGCGGCCATGAGCGCCGACTTTTCCGCTTTATCCCAGTTGGATGCCACCAAAAAGGGCTGGGGCTGGGGTGGTGGCGGCCGAGATGAAAAAAACCGTCCCATGAGCCCTCTGGTGCATCAGGAAAAGCTGGGCAAATACGGCGCCCATTTTATCCTGCCCGACTCTGACAAGGTGTACCTCACTTTTGACGAGGGGTACGAGTATGGCTACACCCCCATGATCCTGGATACCCTGAAGGAAAAGGGCGTTTCCGCCGTCTTTTTTATCACCGGGCACTTTGTTAAAACCCACCCCGATCTTGTCCAACGGATGATTGATGAGGGCCACATTTTGGGCAACCATTCGGATAAACATCCCAACTACCCCGATCTTCCTCTTGCCGAAGCCGCCAAAGACCTGATGGCCCTTCACGAGAAGGTCAAGAAGGATTTTGGCTATGAGATGAAGCTGTTCCGCTTCCCCGAGGGCAGCTACAGCGAGCAGATGCTGGGTCTGGTTCAGTCGCTGGGCTATCAGTCGGTGTTCTGGTCCTTTGCCCATAACGACTGGGATGTAAAGAATCAGCCTCTGACGGTGGAAGCTCAGGAGAAGATTGTGGAGAACGCTCATCCCGGAGCCATCTATCTGCTCCACGCCGTCTCCCGCACCAATGCCGAGGTATTGGGCGAAGCCATCGATCTGATTCGAGCCAAGGGTTTGGAGTTCGGTAAATGGGATTTTGAATAGCCTCCCATCTCCCCTACTCTCCTCCATCTGCCACAACGCCGACCCTTTGAGGGTCGGCGTTTTTCGTTGGGAACCACTCCGGGGCAAGGTACCCCTCCAAGCAGAGAAACTGCCCACCTGTGGAGAACCAGTCGCTTCGGCATAAGGCAGTACCCTTTCGGCAGGAATCTTACCTGCCCAGAACCGGTCGCCCCAGTGCAAGGCATCCCCCCCGCGGCAGAGGGTTGGCCTGCTTCTGGGCAACAAAACGCCCCTTGGGCCAAACGAAACCCAAGGGGCATTGATCCTCTATGGCTGACGTTACCGAGCCGACGGAAAGAAGGTTACTCCTCTTCGGCCATCTTTCTGGCGTCTTCCTTCACGGCATCCTCCAAGTGGGCGGGAAGCTGCTCGTAGCGCTCAAAGGTCAGGACAAAGTGGCCCCGTCCCTGGGTAACAGAGCGCAGGAAGGTGGTAAAGTCGTGCATTTCGCTCATGGGCACTTCGCCCTCTACTTCCTGCAGGCCGCCTTCCACGGGATGCATGCCCAGCACACGGCCCCGGCGCTTGTTCAGCTCGCCCATCACATCTCCGGTGTTGGAATCGGGAACCGCCACCTTGACATTGCCGATGGGTTCCAGCAGAACGGGGCCGGCCTGAGCCATACCCGCCTTGTAGGCCAGAGAAGCGGCGGTTTTAAAGGCCATTTCGGAGGAGTCCACCGGGTGGTAGGAGCCGTCCAGCAGAGTGGCCTTGAGTCCCACCACAGGGTATCCCGCGATGACGCCCTTCTTAATGGCATCCTGCAGGCCTTTTTCTACCGCAGGGAAGTAGTTCTTGGGCACCGATCCGCCAAAGACGTTGGTCTCAAAGAGGAGATCCTCCCCGTCATAGGGCTCAAACTCGATCCAGACATGGCCAAACTGTCCGTGGCCGCCGGTCTGCTTCTTGTGCTTGCCTTCCACCTTTACCTTTTTGCGGATGGCCTCCCGATAGGGAACCCGGGGAGCGATGAGGTCAATTTCCACGCCGAACTTGGATTTCAGCTTGGAAACCACCATATCCAGATGCTGCTCGCCTAAGCCGGAAATCAGCTGCTGCTTGGTTTCGGCGTTTTGCTCGAAGGCAATGGAGGGGTCCTCTTCCATCAGGCGCGAAAGGCCGCCGGCCACCTTGCCCTCCTCCCCCTTCTTTTTGACCCGCACCGCCATGGAAAGGGTCGCCCGAGGGAACTGGGTTTTCTGGAAGGATACCACCCGCTTGGAATCGCACAGGCTATCGCCGGTCACGGTCTCACCCAGCTTGGTGATGGCGCCGATGTCGCCGGCGGTGAGGAAGGCGGTCTCCTCCTGCTTTTTGCCCTTGACGTAGATGATTTTTCCCAGACGCTCCTGCTGTCCGGTGCGGGAGTTTACGGGGGTGACATCGCTGGAAAGCTTTCCAGCCACGACCTTGACATAGCTGAGCTTGCCCACAAAGGGGTCGGCTACGGTTTTGAAGATATAGGCAGCCAGAGGGGCTTCGTCGGTGCAGACAATTTCCACCGGCTCGCCGCTTTCGTCTTCGGCCACTTCTCCGGCGCTCTCGTAGGCGGAGGGGAGATGATCCACAATGGAATCCAGAAGCATATCAATCCCCTCAAGAGTCACGCCGGAACCGCAGAGAACCGGAGTGATGGAGCCGGTTTTGACTCCTTTGTGAATGCCGGCGATAATCTCGTCCCGGGTAAAGGCTTCCCCGGAGAAGTACTTTTCAAAGAGGGCCTCGTCGGTTTCGGCCACGGCTTCGGAAATCGCGCCCTGCAGCCCTTCCAGCCGATGGGCAAAGTCGGGCATGGCGGTTTCCTTGGGGGTACCCTTGGCATCGTAGGTGTAGGCCTTGTTTTCCACCAAATTGATGTAGCACTCGGCTTTGTCCCCGTTGACAAAAGGAACCACCAGTGGACAGACTGAAGGACCAAAGGCAGCCTTCAGCTCCTCCAGCACTTTATAGAAATCGGCATGTTCCACGTCCATCTTGCCGACAAAGAACATCCGGGCTTTGCCCATTTTTCCGGCCAGATCGTAAGCCTTGTGAGTGCCCACCTCCACGCCGTCCTTGGCAGAAAGGTTGATGACTACGCTTTCGGCAGCCCGAACACCCTCATACATACCGCCGGCAAAATCGAACAGTCCGGGAGTGTCGATGAGGTTAATCTTAACGGAGCCCCATGTAAAGGGATACATGGAGGAGGAGACGGATGCCTGACGCTTGATTTCCTCCGGGTCAAAATCGAGGGCGGTGTTTCCGTCTGCCACCTTGCCAAGACGGTCAAGCTCTCCGGCCTTAAACAGCAGCGCCTCTGCCAGAGATGTCTTGCCGCTTCCCCCGTGACCCGCAAGTGCAATATTTCGTATTTTCCCCGCTAGATATTGCCTCATGTTATAGCTCCTTTCAAGTATCGCCAGCAAGGGCGCCCCAAAAGGCGCACTCGGCGTACCATCAAAATAATGGGAAGGGACCGGACGTTCTGTCCCCATCCGCCATAGAATAAATTATAGCAATATTGTAGGAAAGATACAAGCCATAAATGGGTAAACGCAGGCAATTTTAACGCATTCGTTCGAGAAATCCGCAGAGTATTTTTATATAATACCCATAAATTTTAAAAATTCAGATTTTTGAATGGCTTTGAAGCATTTGAATATGCAACAAAATACCATGGATCTATCATCTGTGAAGTGGGACAATTTGATGATAAAGTATGGAGCGGTGCGAATAAAATTCGGCAACCTTTAAGTAAAGCAAAACGCCTCCAAAGAATAACATTTGGAGGCATCGTTTATGGATTCAGTTATGCAAATCCGGAAGCTTGTTGCGGTAAGTCAGCCCTGTAAGGCTTTGGTAAAGCCTTTGGTTTTCGGCGGCTTCACCTTGGCGGCAGGCATTCAAAGCTGTTGCGGCACATGCTTCTGCTATGACGGTACCGCCAATACTCCCATGGCAGCCCTGCGGGCTACCGCAGGGCTTTGTCCTTTCCGCTTCTGTTTTCTGCAATTATACAGGATCTTCGCCCTCCTCCAAATACCGGGAAATCTTTTCCGGCACCTCAATAGCAACATGTTTGAGATTGGAGGTCAGCAGCTGTTGCAGTAGCGCTGCATCGCGGGAGATTAAGGCGTCCAGATAATTTCTGTGATCCTGAATCATCCGCTGGGCAGCCTCGGCACTGGTGACATAGGTCTGGCCAAAAATCAATTTGCAAAAGGCAAGATTATCCCATAACATCGACACAATGTACAGGATGCGCTCCATGTTTGCAGCAGTATAAATGGCAAAATGGAAATCGCGGTTGTGGGTAAAAACCTCCTTGGCGGTAGGCGAACCTTCCCGCATCAGGCGCTCAAAGCTGTCCTGACAGCGGCACACTTCCTCGATTTTCTCCTGCGTGGCGTTCAGGCAAGCGTAGTAGCCCAAAAGAGGTTCCAGCGCCTGTCGAATCATGTAAATCTGGCGGATGTCGCTTTTGCTCAGGGTGACCAGGCGCGCGCCCACATAGGGCACCGATTCCACAATGCCCAGCTTTTCCAGATTCTTTAATGCCTCGCGCACCGGCATACGGCTGACACCAAGGCTCTGTGCCAATTCCTCGGTATTCAAGCGCTGGCCCATATGCAATTTACCATCCATTATCCATTCCATCAGCTGCTCCAAAACAAGATCCGGCATGCGCTGCGGCTGGATTTTTCCTGATTTTGTATCCATGAGTGTACCGCTGATCCGCGGTTCCCCCCTAACCTTGAAAACCTGATGAGCTTTTGGATTATGTATCCATTTCTTAACAATTCCTATTATATTACAGTTCCAGCTTTTTTGCAATTGCTTTTAAGTATGCTATTTGCGCTGTTTCTTCAATCAGTTCAGCGGTGTGCTCCGCATTGATTGCATCTTTTGCCACGGCAACAACGCCATGATCCACCAGCAAAAAAGCGGGCAGCTCCGGATGGTTTTCATACATCTTCCGGATGAGAGGAAAATCCTCGGTTCTTACCATGGGAGAAGGAATATCCAGTGTGGGAATGTCGGTGCGAAGCTTGAGCTGTGCGTGAAGGGTCAGACATGGCAACGGCTTTCCCGTAGAGGCCCAGCCAATGGCATAAGGGGAATGCACATGAACCACCGCACCGATCCATGGGCAAATGCGGTACAAATATCCATGCAGCAACGCTTCCCGGGTGGGCTTGCCGGCACCTTCTACCAATATACCGTCAAAATCTGTCACAATAAATCCGTCTGTTGTGCTGTCTTCAAACGAGCTGCCGCTGGCCTTTACCAGCATTTGCTCCCGGCCGGGAATTCTGGCACTGACATTGCCTCCGCTTCCGGTTTGAATTCCCCTGTGATAGGCGCGCTTGGATGCTAACACCAGCTGCTCCCGCAGCTCCATTAACTGTGACAATAGGCTCCCTCCCTTAAAACCGCGCGGATAATCTGCGCAAAGTTGTCTGGATCCCAGGCGCTGCGGCCGATAAACAGGCCGTCGATGCAGGGCATCTGAATCAGTTCGGTGGCGTTCTGCCCATTGACGCTGCCGCCATACAACACCGGTACGCCGCCCCCCGCTTCTTCGCCCCAAAGCTCGATCAGAGCTTTGCGGATAACCTGATGCCGCTGCGCAGCGTATTCTTTTGTGGCAGGTACGCCGGATACTCCGATGGCCCAAACCGGCTCGTAAGCGATCCACACATTCTTCGCCTGAGACGGGGCAACTCCTGCCAAACCGTTTTTTAGCTGCATGCGAAGAACCTCGTCAGCGGTACCCCGTTCCTTCTGCGGACCGGTTTCACCAATGCAAAGCAGCGCCGTAAAGCCATGACGCAGAGCACAGAGTATCTTTTTGTTCTGCATATCATCTGTTTCGCCAAAGCAATGGCGGCGTTCGGAATGGCCGATTTCCACAATGCCCACTCCTACTTCCCGCAGCATCAGCGGAGAAATTTCACCAGTGAATTGGCCCCGATCCTCCCAGCACATGTTTTGGGCGCCCAGAGTGATTTCATGTTGCCGGGCAATGGGGGCAACCCGGTCCAGAGCCGTGAAGGAGGGGATGACAAACAGCTCCATACAGTCCCGGGAAAGATCTCTTGTATTCCGGCCCAGTTCTGTCAGGAAGGCAACGGTATCGGCTATGGTCTTGTACATTTTGGTGTTGGTGCCTATATAGAGCTTTGGCAGCCTACTCATGATGGTTTTTCCTCCCCTCAGCGCATATTTTCGGCTTCTATCCTGATGATTTCCTCTACCTTTGGGGTG
>JAHDPQ010000118.1 GCA_018434245.1 Oscillospiraceae bacterium | reverse complement strand
TTGCACTTCGGACAGCTTATTTGATATACTTTCACCATGAGAACCTCTCTTTCTTTTTGGGAGTACATGGGTTTTGTGGTGAAACCATTGTACCAAAAGGCTTGAGGGGTTCTCAACTTTCATTTAACTTTACAATACGTAATTTTACAGAAGGAGGAAATTCCCCATGAAGAGAAACATGAGCCAGTGGGTGGAAGGCTTAAAACAGGCCCCGGTAAAAACGGCGATGCCCATCCTCTCCTTCCCGTCGATACAGCTCCTTGAGATCGGAGTGAGGGACCTGATTTCCGACAGCGATTTGCAGGCAATGGGAATGAAGGCGGTTGCCGACCGCACCGATTCCTGCGCATCGGTAAGCATGATGGATCTGTCGGTAGAAGCGGAAGCCTTCGGCTCCACCATACGCTTTTCCGACGATGAAGTTCCCACCGTCATCGGCCACATCATCGAAAATGAAGAGCAGGTGGAGCAGCTGGAAATCCCTAAGGTGGGAGCCGGACGGACCGGACTGTATATCGAAGCTCTGGAAAAAGCCTGCCGCCTGATCACCGACCGGCCGGTGCTGGCGGGAGTCATCGGTCCCTTTTCCCTAGCTGGGCGCTTGCTGGATGTCTCGGAGGCCATGCTTTACTGCTACGACGACCCGGATATGGTCCATGCTCTCCTTGCCAAAATCACCCGGTTCCTCGTCGATTATATCAAGGCGTATCAGGCGGTGGGAGCCAACGGGGTGGTCATTGCCGAACCTTTGGCCGGACTGCTGACCCCCGCCCTCAACGAGGAATTTTCGGTGGCCTATGTCCGGGAAATTGTGGAGCAGGTGCAGACCGACGAGTTTGCTGTGATCTATCACAACTGCGGAGGCGGCACCCCGAAGATGGTGGATGAAATCATGACCATCGGGGCCATGGCATACCATTTCGGCAACGCCATTGATATGGCTGAAATGGTGAAGCTGATCCCCTCCGATACGGTGGTGATGGGCAACCTTGACCCCGCAGGCCTGTTTAAGAACGGCACGCCAAAAGCCATCCGCGAGGCCACCCTGCATCTGCTGGAACAGTGCCATACCCACTCCAACTTCATCATATCTTCCGGCTGCGATATTCCGCCCCTCTCCAGTTGGGACAATATCGATGCTTTCTTCCAAGCCGTTGCGGACTTTTATCAGACCAAGACATCTTGAACGCACAACATAAATGGAGACAAAACCCAAGGCCTCCAGAATGAACTGGAGGCCTTGCTTCTATGTGTTTTATTTTAGTGAATTCTGCAAAAGTCGGCGGCAACCTCGGCAGCGGTGGCGGCATCGGGAGTGTAGCTGTCGGCTCCGATCTGCTCGCAAAAGGCTTGGGTAATGGGGGCCCCCCCAATCATGATCTTAACTTCGTCCCGGATACCGGCATTCTTGGCGGCATCCACCACCTCCTGCATCACTCCCATGGTGGTGGTGAGCAGTGCGGAACAGGCAATGATCCGGCAGTTGTTCTCCCGCACCGTCTCGATAAACTTGTCGGGAGGAACATCGGTTCCAAGATCGATAACCTCCAGGCCCTTGCCCTCCATCATCATCTTGACCAAGTTCTTGCCGATGTCGTGCAAGTCCCCTTTTACAGTCCCAAGGCAAACTTTGCCGCCGGACTCTACTCCGGCATCGGCCAAAAGGGGCTTGAGGACTGCGGCTCCCATGTTCATGGCCCGGGCAGCAACCAGCACCTCGGGAACAAATACCTCGTTGTTTTTAAACTTTTCTCCAATGATGCCCATCCCCTTGAGCAGTCCATTATCCAAGATGGATTTCACCGGAATCCCCTCTGCCACCGCCTGTTCTACCAACTCCTTGACGATCTTGGCCTTCCCTTTTTGAAGCTGCTGGGAAATCTCATTTAAAATTTCCATTGCAATCCCTCCTTCTATCAATTCGAAAGCCTGCCTCCCGATTTGCGGTACCGGTTGGGGGAAACTCCTGTCACCCGCTTGAATACCTTGGTAAAATAGCTTTGATCCTCGAACCCCGAAAGTCCCGCAATATTCACTAGCTGCAAATCGGTCTGCAAAAGCATGCGCTTGCTCTTTTCGATCCGAAGCTTGTTGAGATACCCATTAAAGCTTTGTCCCATTTCCTCCTTGAACACCTTGCTGAAGTAGGTGGGGGAAAGATAGACCGTTCTCGCCACATCTTCCAGTGCTATTTTGCGAGTGCAGTTTTGCCGCATAAAGTGCACCGCTTTGTTGATGACATCTGCGTTTTTAATATCCTGAAAGGCAAACAGGTTGTCGATATATTGGTTCATCAATCCCGAAAGCAGGATGCAGAGCTCGTCGATATTTACAGTGCAGGCGGCCTGCTGATAGAAGTTATGATTCATGCGGAAGATTTCATCGGCGCAGGCTCCCGCATCCACCGCCGCCCGGGACATGACAGCCAGCAGCTCGTAAATCCGGGATTTGATCTCGGAAAAGTTACCCCCCGAGGAAAAGAGTATGTACCCCAAAATCTCGTTGAGCAGCTTTTGCGCCGTCTGCTTGTCGGAATCGGTGATGCTGGCCAAAAGAGCCTTCTCCGTCTTAACGGGATATCGGGGCGGCTTTTCACTGGCCTTAAGCTCCATGATATATTCCGTGATCTGCCCCTGAATCTCGTCAGAATCCTGTCTATCCAGCATTCGGTTGGCCGCCGACACGTTGTTCATGAAGCCGACCGCCATAAACAACAGGATGGAAAGAGAATTGACCCTGCCGGCGGGAATCTGGGGCAGCCTGTCGGTAAGCGCCAGAACCCTCTCCATGGTTTCACTGTCCAGCCCCAGCCGCTCTTCCAGATCAAAGGCGATATAGTCGTCCCGATCCACCATCAGGAAGGGGCCCACTGTTATTTTGGCGGTGCTTCCCTGTTGCCCCATAATGGGTGAAACAAAGCAGGTAAGCCCCATAGGACAAAAGTAGATGTACTTTCCGCCAAACCGCTCCGCTTCTGTCATGCCGTAGGCCTGAGAGCGAATGCAGCCCTCCTTGGCTAGCCCGGAGGCTTCGCATATTTTGCACCCGGCACACCCGTAGCCGGCTTCGAACAGAACAGTTCCCTGAGTATCCGAAACCGTGCAGCCAAGTCCGCTGGCTGTGGAATAAGCCGATGCGCATTCTATCGCCAGTTTCAGGTCGAACTGCCGGTCTTCCCTTCGATCGGTCACGGAAGAAACCTCCTCGTTATTCTTATTGTAGCAAATATGGATTTGTTGTCGCTTGTAATAAAGCAAGCGTTTTGGTAAATATCTGATGTTATGGTAATATTACAAAAAATAGTTCAAAAACGCAAGAAAATCCATTAAATATTTGATATGATGGCAGATAGAGAGAGGTGAAATCCTTGCATCAACCGGATTTTTTGAAGTCTTTGGTAAATATTGTAATGGAATACGGCGCAGCGGACGCAGCCATCGTGAAGGTGGAGGCCATTCCCTTTCGCAGGGAATTTCGCGCGGCCTGTGAGCAGAACACCTGCGGAAAATATGACAGGTGCTGGATGTGCCCCCCCGATGTGGGGGACATCGACGAGCTGATCGCCAGAGCCAAAGCCTACCGCTATGCCCTTGTATTCCAGTCGGTAGGGCAGTTGGAGGATTCCTTTGATATTGAAGGGATGGAGGCAGCTGCCAAAAGGCACAACGCATTGACACAAACACTGGCGCAACAGTTTTCTCCCCTTCTGAACAGCCCCCTGAGTTTGGGTGCGGGAGCCTGCCATGTTTGTGAGCGCTGTGCAAAGCTGGATCATCAGCCCTGCCGCTTTCCCCACCGGGCCATGGCATCACTGGAAGCATACGGCATCGCCGTGTCCGAACTGGCGGAACTTGCCGGTATGAAGTACATCAGCGGCCCCAATACCGTTACATACTTTGGAGGGTTTTTATTTTGAAAAAGGTTGTGGTCACTGTTTTGCAAAACGGGGCTGAGATGGCTTTCCACGTGGAAAGGGGAGCTCTGCTCTCGACAGTCCTCCATCGCCACGGTGCCCATCTCGACATGCCCTGCGGCGGCAAAGGGACCTGCAAAGGCTGCTCGGTATGGGTCAACGGCGAAAGGTGCCTGGCCTGTCAGACGGTGGTTCAAGGCGATAGCCGGGTGGAGCTGAGCAGCCCCGCCCAGTTCCGGCAGATTGAGGCGGGAGAGCTTGCATCCATGCCTTTGGAAAACCCCATGTTCTCCCGGTATGGCATTGCCATTGACATCGGCACCACTACCATCTGCGCCAGCCTTTTGGATGACGGGGGCGCAGTCAACACCGTCACCCGCAAAAATCCCCAAACAAGCTTTGGAGCCGATGTCATCAGCCGCATCGAAAAAGCCTTATCCGGTGAACTGGAGGAGTTATCCCGTTGCATCCGCCATGCCCTTGGGGAGATGATCCGGGAGCTCTGCGCAGGCCACAGCATCTCCCCCGATCTGGTGGACGCCATGGTCATCACCGGAAACACGGCTATGCTCTATCTTCTGGCGGGGCAAAACCCCAAAGCTCTTTCCCATGCGCCTTTTCAGGCGGACAGACTCTTCGGTGAGTGGATGGACGCCAAAACATTAGAGCTTCCAATATCGCCCGGTGCCAAGGTTTATCTGCCCCGGTGTATGTCCGCCTTTGTGGGGGGAGATATTACCACTGCGGTGACAGCAAGCGGCATCTGCAATCGCAATCAAACCGCTTTGTTGGTGGATATGGGCACAAACGGCGAGATCGTGCTGTGGCACCGGGGAGTACTCACCTGCTGTTCCACCGCCGCCGGTCCCGCCTTTGAGGGGGCCGGCATCGCCCACGGCGTATACGGCATTGGCGGGGCCGTTGACCGTGTTTGGTTAGAGGACGGTCAGATCCGCTGCTCTACCATCGGTGGCGGTAAGGCTGTAGGTATCTGCGGAAGCGGTATTGTGGATAGCTTGGCGGTGATGCTAAGGCTGGGCGTGGTGGACGAAACCGGTGCCTTTACCGGCGAAGAAGACTTTTTTGAACTGCAGGACGGCATCGGGATCACCGGCAGGGATGTTCGAAACATCCAGCTGGCCAAAGGCTCCATCCGGGCGGGGATCGAAACTCTGCTTCTCATCTCCGGAATGAATGCCTCCCAGGTGGAGCTTCTCTCCATCGCCGGGGGGTTCGGCCGCTATCTAAATCTAGAAAATGCGGCAAACATCGGCCTAATTCCCAGGGAACTACTGGGGCGATCCCAATCCATTGGCAATGCCGCCCATACCGGGGCCTCCCTGCTGCTGCAAAATCAAGGGTTGGTTCAGGTGTCGGAGGAGATTGCAAGGCGGGCACACACCGTTGAACTTGCCGCCAATCCTACTTTTGCAGAAAATTACATCCGCCACATGTTATTTGAGTAAAGATTCCTCCACAAGATGAAACCTTTTGCACTATAGAAAAACACCCCTCGTCACAGGCAGTGCCTGCAACGGGGGGTGTCGTTTGCAAAGTGGATTAGCCGGTATATTTTTCGTCGGGGCCAAGAATGTTGGGGTTCACTTCCACATCGGCCTTTTCTTTGTAGTTGCCGTCAGTGACCAGTTTGGCCATGATAACATAGCGGTAATCGTTGGGATACACGCCGGGGGTCAGCTTGTAAACGCAGGTGGAAAGGGTGAGGTATTTATCGTCGGGGGTTACCTCTACGTTGTAATTAAAATCGGAGCGAGCCATGGCTTCGCCCAAAAATGCCTGAACCTCCTCCTTGGAATACCCTTCCAGAGGATCGATGTATTCATACATTTTATAGTTTGTGAAGAATGTGGCGAAAATCTCCCAGACCAAGTCCTCTCCCTCGGTGGAGAAGTATACGTAGGGGTGATCTTTGGCGAAGTCAATATCCCAATACTTTTTCAGCTGGCTGAAGCGGATTTCGTCGGGGTCGTCGTTCAAGTCCAGAGCGTGACCGTAAATGGTGGTGTTGTGGGAAAGGCCTTCTGCGGTGCCGTCAAACTGGTTGCGGCAGTCGGCGTAGTAAACACCCTCCATGCTATAGTTTTTATAAACGTCCTTGCGCAGATAATAGTTGTTGTAGTCGTTGGGATCCATCTTACTCACGACAACATCGTCCACGGTGGTATCGGGAATCCGCAGCCAACCTCTGGTGTCGTCGTTGATTTCCTTCATTTCGGCAATATCTTCGCCATGATCGGGGAAGTCGGGCAATTCATATGTATTTTCCGGTTCTACCTTCGATGACTGGGATGACGAGGAGGAAGCGGAGGATTCATCGGCAGGTTTTGGTTCCCGATCGGCACAGGCCGCTAAACTTATCACCATCAGTATGGTCAGCAGTAACGCAAGAATCTTCTTCAAAACAACATCGACCTCCAAAGTAATTGACTTGCACCCAAGCACATGTCCGTATTTTCAAATTATAACACAACACCCGGGAAATGCAACACCCAAATCAGAGCTGATATTTCCGGTCTGACAGAAGCTTTTTGCCGGGCAAAGGGCGGTACGCCGATTTGACATACCGCCTTAAAATTATAGTGTATAAAAAGAAGGATTTTGCTGCACTACTCCACGCTGAGCATGTAATAATACACAGGCTGCCCCCCGCTGATGACTGCCAGCTCCACTCCGTCGGGAAGGCGCTGACGCAGGGTTTCTTCCAGTTCCTCCGCCTGCTGGGAGTTGACATCCTCCCCATACAGCAGGGTGACAAAGGTGCTGTCTTTCTTCACCATGGATTTTGCCAGCCGCAGCAAAGCCTTGGAAGCATCCTTTTCCACAAAGGAAATCTTGCCGTCTTCCAGAGCCAGAATCTCATCCTTTTTGATCTTGTGGCCGTCAAAGCTGCTGTCCCGGGCGGCAAAGGTGATCAGCCCGGTTCCCACCCGCTCAATGGCTTTGACCATAGCCAGCTGATTATCGGCCAGAGAAGCCTCCGGGTCAAAGGCTAGCATGGCCGAAAGCCCTTGCGGGATGGTTTTTGTGGGCAGCACGTAAACACCCCGGTCGGCCAGACGCACCGCCTGCTCCGCCGTCATAATGATGTTTTTGTTGTTGGGCAGCACAATCACGGTTTTGGCAGGGGTTCCGTGAATGGCCTCCAGAATGTTGTCGGTAGAAGGATTCATGGTTTGGCCACCGCTGACAACGTTGTCTACGCCCAAATCTTTAAACAGGGCCTGTACTCCCTTTCCCGCCGCCACAGCCACAAAGCCGTACTCCTGGGAGGGGTCTACCACTTTATAGGGGAAGCTGACAGGCTTTTGTCCTGTGCCTGCTGCGTCCTTGCGGCGGGAGGCGTGCTGCTCCCGCATATTTTCGATTTTGATTTTGGTGATGGCACCGTTTTCCAAAGCCTTTTGCAAAGCATTGCCAGGGTCGTCGGTATGAACATGGCACTTGATGATGTCGTCGTCCTCCACCACCACGGCGCTGTCCCCAATGGTCTCCAAATACTCCCGCAAAGCGGCAGAATCGCACTTGCCCTGCTCCTTGATGACAATAAACTCGGTGCAGTAGGTAAAGGTGATCTCACCCTCGTACTCTCCGGCGGCGTTGCGCTCATCGGGAATTTCGGTGGGATAGTCCGATTGCTGGGCTTCCTGAACAATATTCCCGCCGCACAGAACGGCGTACATCCCTTCCAGAATTACCAGATAACCTTTGCCTCCGGCGTCCACTACGCCGGCTTTTTTGAGCACCGGCAACATCTCCGGCGTTTCATCCAGAGTTTTGCGGGCCTGCTCTACCACTTCCAGCCAAAGCTGAACCGGTGGAATTTCCGGGTCCTCTTGCCAAAGCTCCGCTGCTTTTTCAGCGGACTCCCGGGCAACGGTGAGGATAGTGCCCTCGGTAGGCTTCATTACGGCTTTGTAAGCCGATTCCACTCCGTTTTCCAGAGCGGCGACGATTTCTTCGGAGCCCATTTCGCTCCGGCCCTGAAGCCCCTTGGCAAAGCCCCGGAACAGCAGGGAGAGAATCACTCCCGAGTTGCCCCGGGCGCCCCACAGCAAAGCCTGAGCCACTGCCTGAGCGACCTCTCCGCATTCAATATCGTCGGAAAGGGTGGCCAGCTCTACCAGAGCAGCCCCCATGGTCATGGACATGTTGGTGCCGGTGTCCCCGTCGGGCACCGGGAAAACGTTGAGGGCATCCACCTGTTTGCGGTGATTGGCGATGCTGTTGGCCGCACTGATAAAAGCGTCCCGCAACGTGCTTCCTGTTATCACGGTTGATCTACTCCCCCTGCCGATAAGTTGCTAGCTATAATAAATCAGAAGCCGGTAACAGAGCAAGGCTCCACTACTGTACTTTCATGTCGGCCACAAACACGTTGACCTTGGAAACCGCCATGCCGCAGGCGTTTTCCACTGTGTAGGTGACCTTGTTGATGATGCTTTTGACAATAGCGGCAATATTGACGCCATAGGTGACGGTAATGTGCAGATCAATCACCAGCTCCCGGCCGATGCTGCGCACCCGCACACCCTTATCCTCGGTATCCTTGCCGGAAATCAGAGCCCGCAGCCCCTGAGAAGGCGTGGAGTTGACCAGCCCCGAAACTCCGAAGCACTCGGAGACCGCATGGCCGATCAAATTGGCAAAGTAGGCGTTGGATACCTGAATCTGCCCCAAATGGTTTTCAATCCGGATCATGTGGAACCCCCCTTGTGGTTGTTGGAAAAATAAATGGAACCCTTGTTATGTTCTGCGGTTTAGGGCCTGCTCATTCAATGGAACCATATCAATCCTTAAGCAGTGTGCTGCAAAATCCCAAGGCCGATGCAATACCCCTTACTCCTCCGATAAATAGAGGTAGGAGACAATTTTTTGGTAGGTGACCTCTCCGACTCCCTCCACCTCCATGAGGCGGGAAAGATCGTCAAAGCCTCTCAGTTCCTCCCGGTAGGTGACAATCCGATGGCTGAGCACCTCTCCAATTCCGGGGATGAGCATCAGCTCCTCCTGGGTGGCTGTATTGAGCTCCAGCGGAAACTCCACCTCTATGGCAGCGGCAGCCTGCTGGATCATTTCCGGATGCACGTCGGAGGACGTGGGGATGCTATAATCCACCAGCACTGAAAATCCGGAGCTGCGCAGCGCCATATTGTGGACAGCCATCAGCGCCACAGCCGCCACCGTAATGCAGAGCAGAATGTTGTAGGGCAAATGCTTTTGATCCATGAGGTCTTTCCCCGCTGTTAAAAGCTGATACACAGGATAGTATACCACAACTTTCCCTAGAAATAAATCCCTGAATTGACCCAAGTCCAAAAACAAGGGTATTTCCGGGTGTTTTTCCGGAGTTTGAAGCCGGAAACGCAGGTGGTACAGGTCCCGGTGGCAAACCGCCTCCCCCCAAAGTTGGGGGCTTTTTTACGGGCAAAAGGGACGGGAAAGCCCCGTCCCTTTTGCCATTACATGCGCATCAGCATCAGCTTGTCGTCGGCCACGGTCAGGGTAAGAGCACCGGGAGGGGTTTCTCCCGCATCAATGAGGATGTTGCAGATAACATCCTCCACCTCTTTGCGGATCACCCGGCGCAAATCCCGAGCCCCGCTCTTTTTGCCAAAGGCTTTTTTGGCGATGATGTCGAGGGCCTCCTCCGACCAGCGGAAGACAATCTTTTTCTCTTCCAGAGGACCGCGGAGCTCCTCCAGCATCAAGGCGGCAATCTGCCTGTAGTTGGCCTGATCCAAACTGCGGAAGGCCACCACCTCGTCTACACGACCGATGAACTCGGGGCGTAAAAAGTCGCTCAGAGCCTTTTTGGCCCGCTCTTTATCTGCCTGCTCCTGCTGCCCGGTAAAGCCCAAGGCTCCGGTTTTCAGGTGGCTGCCCGCGTTGGAGGTCATGACGATGACGGTGTTTTCGAAGTTGACCACTCGCCCTTGGGCATCGGTGATCTTCCCCTCGTCGAGGATTTGCAGCAGGATGTTCATCACATCGGGGTGGGCCTTTTCGATTTCGTCAAAGAGTACCACGCTGTAGGGGCGTCGGCGAACCTTTTCGGTAAGCTGGCC
>JAHDPQ010000063.1 GCA_018434245.1 Oscillospiraceae bacterium | reverse complement strand
TGGTGCGCTGCAGGGCCATGGCCCGGGCAATTGCGTTGGGGGAATAGTTTAACACCCTGGCGGCTTCCAGCACTTTTTCCCGCGTATCTTTTTTGACCCGGTCGGGATCAAAAAAGGTGCGGGAAACCGTAGCAGTAGAAACTCCCGAAAGTTTTGAGACATCCCGAATGGTAGCATTCATAAGCGCATATTACCCCTTTTTATGTAACCGCAATCATAAACTCTAAATAGGTTTATCAAAGTCACCATTTGTTTTATATCATATATCCACATAGTTGTCAACAATATTAATAATACTTGTATATTTTTTTATAATTGTACCAAATACGAATCGGATTCTTTTGCTATAACATCCTAACAAAATGTAACGGTTTACATTTTGCGACAAACTAGCGCAGACAACTATTCCGAGGCTCCAAGAAAAGAAACCTGTGACAGACAAAGCAAAAATTCCTCATAATATCGCCATGTTCCGCATCTAAACCTAGGCCCGCAATTGACTTTCACACCCTGCAATGATAAAATGGAATTGCCGATTAACTTTCAGATTTCGGCGCGGAAATATGATGGAAATGAGATACGACAAAATATGATGAGCGAATTTCTAAACCGGGAGTTAGAGCCCTATAAGGGAATTCTGCGAATGTTGGGAGGACAGTTTGGCGATAGCTGCCAGGCCATCCTGTATTCGCTGGATTTGATGCAGGAGCGCCCGGTGGGTATCACTGTAGGCGTCAGCGGCACCACTACCGACGCCTGTATCGGCGAACCCCTTCCTGAATTTCTTGTAACTTATCTGGCGGAAAACGGGCCGCGCAGTCAGTACGGATTCATTAACAAATCTTATCCTAGTCTTGTTTTGCGCACATCGGTGCAGTTTTTAGAGCGGGAAAACCAGGAAGCCTTCGGGTGTCTGTGCATCCACCACAATATCGTACACATCAAGATGATCACCAGCTTTTTGGAGGAACTGACCCGTCCCAATAACCTGGAGGACGACGACGAGCAGGGCGCCGACGCCGAAGGGGAAGACAGAGTGTACACCGCCGGTAATATCCAAGGTTTTTTGGACAGCATCATTTCCGAGTTTCTGGAAGAGCATCTAGGGGCAAACAACTTTGCCTCTCTGGAAAAAAACGATAAGCTCGCTCTCATTGCCGAATTGGACCGGCGTGGAGTTTTTTTGGTCAAAGGGGCCGTCAACCTTATTGCCAAGCGCATTAATATCTCTAAGTTCAGTATCTATAACTATCTGGACGAAATCCGATCGCAACTGTAACATCAGACATACTCCATCTCTATATAAAAACCGCAAACGTAAGGTTTGCGGTTTTTTTGCGGTTTTATATTTTATCATAGAGGGTTACCGGATGGGATTGGTTAAGTATCTATGGGTTTTATCAGATTATTTTGCCGTGACTTTAGCTTTCTGAAGCTGGGTTTGGCTTTTGTCGGTCAGGCTACCGATAACCAGGGCTACCGTACCCACAGCCATGGTGGTGAGCATGCGTTCCGGCCATGCGTAAATCCCAAGCATGTCAATGAGTGCGATGATGGCGCCGCAGATAACAGCCGCATAGGCTCCGCGCTTGTTTGCACCCTTCCAGAACAGGCCCACGATGATGGGGGCAAACATCACGCCACATTGCAGCGGTGACGTCCAAAACAGCAAGCCCATGATGCTCTGAAAATTCAGGGAGATAATGGTTGCCAGTACAGCGCCAATGATAGAAGACCAGCGGGCAATCTTCATGGAGTGGGGCAGATTGTTGTACTCCTCATCGGGATGAAAGAGCTTGTGGTAAATATCCCGGGAGCACATTCCCGCCAGAGAGGTCATCATGGAGTCGGCAGTGGACATAATGGCCGCCAGAACCGCAGCCAAAAAGATGATGGCCGCCCACGGTGGCAGGGTTTGGTTTACCACATGGCTCAACACCGCATCGGATGGAATATCCGGAAAAATGTCGTGAGCCACAGAACCAATTAATCCTACGGGAATGGCAAGCACTAACAGGAAGATACCACCGATTATGGAGGAAATCCTTGCGTCCCGTTCATCCTTGGCGGATTGAAAACGCAGGTAGTATTCATAGGCAAACAGGGAGCCGATTACCGTAGGAATCAGGGAGTACAAAAAGGTCCCCGCAGCAGAAGGCGTGGCAAAGAACGGCTCGGAAAACATACTGCCAAGAGTCATCCCAACCTTCTCGTTGAGCACGTTCATGCTCAACACGGCGATGATCGGCAAAAAGACCAGGCAGATGCCGATTTGTACCACGTCGGTCACTGCAACGCCCCACATTCCGGACATTCCGGTGTAGACAATGACAACCACCGCACCAATGATAATGGCCACCGGACGGGAAATGCCAAAGGCCTGTGCCATTCCTCCAAAGGCGTTAAATTGAGCCGCGATAATGGCAATGGTACCGAAGATGTAGACGATTCCGTGATACCCGCGTAGGAATTTGGAAGCACCGTATCGGGATTCTACATAGTCCGGCGGGGTTAAGTTATTGGCCATCCGGCGGAACTTTGGAGCAATCCAGGCGTTGGCAAAAGAGGCAATGGCATAGCCGATAATACCGTACATGCCGGCCCACAAGCCCAGTTCCGCGCCTTGCTGTACGCCTCCCACCAAGGGCGCCGCCGCCAAAGTGGGTAGCCGTAATGGTGAAGGACAGCACAATCAGAGGCATGCCGCGCCCGGCTACCAGAAAATCTGTTGCGCTGCTGACACGTTTAGAAAGTACAATGCCGATTACAATAAAGATTGCGCAGATTAATAGCAATGCCCACATAAATTGAATCCTCCCCAAATGTTGTCCATAGGTGTGTGGAACCGGGCGGCGCATACACGATTGTTTTGTGGTCCGCGCCGCCCCGTTCGGCCGTCTATTTGATCAAGGTGCGGACCTGCGTCCTACACTTTGGTTCCTGGGGGTAGATTGAATTGGGTTCTGCCTTTTATTGCAATTGGATATTTTACGGCAGGGGTGTCACCGGTTCATAGTCGTCAAAGAAGGTGTGCAGGCCGATTTCGCTGATCTCCAATGGCGGGCGGTCATCTGCAATGGGCTGAAAGGCGGGAAGCTTGGTTCCATGGGCCATGGCTCTGGCCAGACATTCTGCAGCCCAGTCGTAGTGGGGCTCGTAATAGGTGCGTCGGGGAATTGCGCAGCGGATGAGCTCGTAAGGAGCCTTGGTGCGCTTGCTGGTATCCAGAGGATTTTCCGGATCGATGCGTCCCCGCTGGAGGGAGTCCATGGCGGTGGAGGCAAATCCGCCTTCAATATAGGCCTGAGCCGACAGGCAAGTGGCTGGACCCTGAGTGTGGTCCAGATGGGGCACGCATTTGCCGGCGTTGATGTAAATTGCGTAGCTGGAGGCTGGCTCCAGAATGTGTACGCCCCGCTTTTTGCAGGCGTTGGCAAAGTAGTCCACCTGGCGCTGACGATCCTGGAGGTAGTAGTCGTTGACGCCTTCGATGAGGCCAACAGCCAAGGCTTCCAAATCCCGGCCGGACATGCCACCGTAGGTGATGTAGCCGTCGGTGCGGATGACCTTGGGCTGCATCCTCTGCCAAAGTTTCTTATCCCGAACCGCTGAGAAGCCTCCCATGTTGACCATGCCGGTCTTCTTGGAGCTCATATGGCAGCAGTCGGCGTAGGAGAGCATCTCCTGTACGATTTCCAGACAGCTCTTATCCTTGTAGCCTTCCTCGTGCTGCTTGATGATCCAGGCGTTTTCCGAGATGCGGGCAATGTCCAGGCAAAGCAGGGTTCCCCGCTTGTTGTACTTATCGATGATCCGGCGGGTTTCCCGGATATCCGCCATGGAAACACCCATACCGCCGTTGAGGTTGTTGGGAACCACCAAGTCCACCAGGGGAATCTTATCGGCGTGAAGCTCAAAGTAGCGCTCCAAGGCCTGGGTGTCGATGCCGCCCTTAAACTGGCTGGTGGTGTCGTTGGGGTCAAAGTAGGTGGTGTCCACAAAGTCGACCGGTTCTGCCCCCCGCTGGAAGCTCCAGGCGCTGGTGGTGGTAAAGTGGGTGTTGGAGGGAACCTTATCCCCCGGCTGCACCAGACATTCGTAGATAGGTGCTTCGGCGCTGCGCCCCTGATGGGAGGGCAGAATGTAGGGCATACCGGTATAGGTTTGGGCCACTTCTTCAAAATACTCGTAGCTGCGGCAATAGAAGTAGGACTCATCCCCTTCCATCATGGCGGACCACTGACGGTCGCTCATAGCTCCTGTGCCGGAGTCTGTGACCATGTTGATAAACACGTACTTGGCAGGGATTAAACGACCGGAATAGCCGTGCTTCTTCATAATTTCGTGGCGCTGTTCCCGGGTGGTGGGGATGGAATATTCCACAACCTTAATGCGGTAAGGCGGTGCTTTGTCAAATGGCAGATCTGTTTTTACCAGCATTTCCTGATCGCTGATTCTCATTTGCGCTTACCTCCTTAATAGCTTCTCTCATATTGCCCTGATTGGAATAGTGGGATTGAACGGATGTCGGGTCTGACGGGCACACCATAGCGCTGTGCTGCTTATGGATGCTCGAACAACGGCTCAAACTCGTCGAAGAAGGTGTGCATACCGATGTCCCGTGCTTCCAGTTCTGGGCGAAGATCGCCCATGTCGCAGCGCTGGTATCCGGGCACCTTTTCGCCCCATTCCATGGCTTTGTACAGTGCTTCGGCGCACCACTCGTACTGGGAGTCGGTGTAGACCCGCCGGGGGAAAGCGCAGCGGATCAGCTCAAAGGGAGCCAGTTGAGTCTTGGCAAGGTTGGTGGGATCATCAGGGTCCAGGTGTCCCCGGTGGAGGGAGTCCATGGAGGTGAGTCCCACGCCGCCTTCTATGTAGGCCTGAGATGCCAGAGCTGTTCCCGGTCCCTGATGCTTGGGAATGTGTGGCAGGCAGTGCTCGGCCATAATCCATACGCCCAGTGTGCAGGCGGGGTTATAGGTGGCTACTCCCAGCTTTTTGCAGGCGTTGGCAAATACGTCGCACTGGCGCTGCTTATCTTCCAGATAGTAGTCGTTGACGCCTTCCATCAGGCCGACGGCAAGAGCTTCCAGATCCCGACCGGCCAGTCCGCCGTAGGTGAGGAAACCGTCGATGCGGATCAGCTTGGGCTGCAGACGCATGAAGTTTTGATAATCCCGCACCGTTACAAAGCCGCCCATGTTGACAAGGCCGCACTTTTTGGCACTCATGTGGGAAACATCGGCGTAGGACATCATTTCCTGCACAATCTGCAGACAGGTTTTATCTCCGTAGCCGGCCTCGTACTTTTTGATGATCCAGGCGTTTTCAGAAATCCGGGCAATGTCTAGAGAGAAGATCACGTCCCGCTTTTTGTACTGGTCGATGATGCGGCGCACCTCGCGGATGTTTGCCATGGAGACCGGTTGTCCTGCGCAGAGGTTGTTTGGAACCACCAGCTCGACAAATCCAATTTTGTCACCCTGCTCGATAAAGAGCTCCTTGAGCTTTTCGGTGTCTATGTTGCCTTTAAACCAGGAAGGATCGTTCTCGTCGTAGTATTCCTTGCAGGTCATATCCACGGGCTCTGCCCCGTAGTAGTAACAGTGGGCACGGGTGGTGGTAAAGTGCATGTTGGAGGGAACGATATCTCCTTCTCTCACAAAGGCTTCGTAGAGAATGGCCTCTCCCGAGCGCCCCTGGTGAGTAGGGACCGCATACTCCATGCCGGAAAACTCCTGCAGAGTCTTTTTGAGAGGCTCCCAGCTTTTAGAGTTGAAGTAAGACTCGTCTCCCAACCACATGGCCGCCCACTGACGGTCGCTCATGGCTCCTGTGCCGGAGTCGGTACACATGTTGACGTACACGTACTTTGCCGGGAGGTTGCACGCCGAATACTGCACCTCTTTAATTAGCTTTTTGCGCTGGTCTCGGGTGGTAGGCTCGGTGTATTCTACAACTTTCACCCGATAAGGTGGGACCTTATCAAATGGCAGATCGGTTGGTGCACGCATTTCTTCGTTTGAGATTCTCATGAACAAATACCTCCATTTCCTTCTTTCTCTTTGAAGATGGGCAAACGCACCGTCACTTCTCCTTCAGTTTAGCATAATTATTCTATTTGTCAACAATTTTTTGTAAGTGTTAAAATATTTTAGTAAGTAATATTTTATAAAAATCTGCGTATTATCAACATATTTATATCTCAAAAGTCAATTTCCACAAATATCATTTGAATTTTTTGGTAGTTATTTTAGAAGCAACCCGATCATGGCGATTCGATATTGGGTTTTTTATTATAAATCCTACCGACGGCGAAATTTAGAACTTATTTACCTTTTACGACTCCTTAACATGAGAATATTGATACACAAAAAGACAATGTCCACAACATTGGGCATTGTCTTTTGTAGGTCATAGAAGTAGCGCAGGAAAACGCAGTACAATCCGCTTGGTTAAAGGGAATCCCCTGTGTTTGCATTCTCTGCTTGCAATTGTTTCATTGGAGCTTTTGATGTATAATCTGATTGGGGTATATCGTAAAGGAGAAATAAAAAGTTTGCAGAATTTTAGAGTGGCAGAACATCAGATCAAACCCAGCAACATCCACCAGAGCACTTCCGCTACCACAATGGTAAAAAAAGTAATCAGCAGAAGCGGCAAGCTAAACCGAATGGTCTCTTTTTGCGAATACAAGCCATTTTCTTCCCCCATTCCCACCAGAATGCTCATGTTTTGGAACGGGAAAACATAGTGCAGCACAATGGCGGTAAACACCCACAATGTCGGTACCAATGGGTTGACGGGCATGCCTGACGTATACGCTAAAACAGCAGGTACCGCAACCCCCATGACTGCAATGACACTGCCAAGCAACATGTGGATCACCACAGAAATCAGTCCCACAAAGGCGGCAAACAGGAAGGGGTTGGAGGGGACGGACGAGGGTAATAGCGTCGAAGCAATCCAGGTATTCATGCCGGTTACCGCCCCCACTTTTCCGATGGCCATGGCAGCCGTGATAAACAGGAGCACATGAATCGGAACCTCACCCCAGGATTTAGCGGTAAGCAGCTCCCCTATGACAGGCATCGACATGAGCATGGCAATGGTGAGGGTGACCCATCCGATGTTCACTCCGTGCAGGCTGTCGGTCACCCACAAGAGCACCGCAATGGATAGCCAGATAATAGTGCGGATTTCTTTTTCCTTCAGTCTTCCCATATCGGCAAGCTTTCCTTTAGCAGCCTCCTTGTCAATGACAATGGGTTGTCTGGGCCGAAATAGCAGGATAATGGCAGCGCAAGTAAGCACGGCAGCCACAGCACAGGGTGGGCCCATCACTTTCAGCCAGCCAAACCACCCTAATTCTACCCCGGCATATTGCACTGCCAAAGGATTGATGGTGCTGTCCCCCGTTAAAAAAATGGTCGAGATGGGAACCGAAGCGGCAAACACCGCAAACCCTATGGGAACCGCATCCTCTTTTGAAATTTTAGCGTTTTCAATTACCTCGGCCATCACCGACATAATCAGAAAAGCTCTGGGCCAAGGATGAGGGATCATGATGCTGAGTACAAAAGTCATGCAGAAGATGGAAATGATAACGCTTTGATAAGAGTGCATAAACCGTACAATAAACCAATAGGCGATGCGCTCTCCCAGTCCGGAGCCTTTAACGGCAGCAGCAATCAGGTAGGCACCGATGATCAGATACATCGTAGTTCCGGTCCAGGAGAAAAATACCACCTCGGGCTCCGCTACCTTAAAAATGACAAACAGCGCCAGAAGTAGGCCCGAAATATATCCCGGCTGCGCCACCTGGAACGCCCAAAAAATTACCGTCATAATAGTCAGAGCCAGACTGGTCTTTCCCTGGGGGGAGAGCCCTTCCAAGGGAATTGCATACAGTATAAGTGCTACTGCGATCCCTGTCATCAGGCCGACCACTTGTTTTCTACTCGTCAATCCTCTCACAACCTTTATAATTTCTTTCCATCCATAAAAACTAGCCGGGGCCTGCCCGGTAAAAAGCGGCGGGCAACTTTTAAGCAGTGCCGAATGTCTTCCAGCGGCACAATCCATGTTTTCAAAGGAGGTCTTGCCCTTGACCCTTCAGCAGTTGGTTTATTTTACAGCCGTGTACCGGCATGGGAGTTTTACCAATGCGGCTAACGAGCTGTATATATCCCAATCTTCTCTTTCCAAGCAAATTATTTCTTTGGAAAAGGAGTTGGGGGCAGAATTATTTGTGCGCACCACTCGAAATATCCACCTGTCGGAGATCGGAGAACGGCTGCTGCCCCACGCTTCGCGCATGGTAGAGGAATACGTGGAAATTATGCGCTGCGCAGAGCAGGCTCAGCAGAACAAAAAATGTTTGATTCAGCTGGGCGGAGTGCCAGTATTAAGTATTTACGGCATTACGGAAGCCATTTTGCAGTTTGAAACCCTTCATCCCGAACTGCATGTGGAGGTGATGGAAACCAAAAGCGTCGATATTCTCAATCGGCTTTCTGCCCATACTCTGGATATTGGAATCATGCGTCTTTCCCTTCCCCTGGAGTGGGACTCCAACAGCTTGCTTGTTATTCCTCTCGTAGATGATCAGCAGGTACTCGTTACACCATCGGACCATCCTTTGGCCAAACGGGATCGGATTTTCTTGTCCGAAGCAGCTGGAGATGTCTTTGTGCAGCTCAATTCCGATCCTTTGGTGGCGGCTTATCATGTGCATCAGGTGGAGTCGCAGCTTCCGGATACATCGCTGCACCTGTCCAAAATGAAAATGGATTCCATCAAGCAGTGTATTCTGCAAAAAGGCTGGGTTTCGCTGATGATGGAGCAGGTAGCACAGGCTATCTTCCTACCGGAAACCCATATCATCCCTTTGGAGGACCCTTTGCGGCTCACTCTTTGCGCCGTTTTGCGCAGAGAAGAACCCCGTGCTGCCTGTCAGGCGCTCGTGCGGTTCTTAACGGCACGTTTTGTAGGAAAAACCAGTTTTGACCAACACTTTTAAGTTGAAATATCAGTTTTACAGAGGCCGCTTTCCTTGTTTGGAAAGCGGCCTTCTGTATGATCAGAGAGGGTTCAGTGTTCGGGGCATTCAAACAGGATTGCGCCCTGTTCCAACAGCATTTGCTGCAGCCCAGAAATATCCTGTTCCAGAGCGCGGGGGGTGATACCCTTTTGAACGCATAGACCTGCGGCCGTACCAGCGGCCTGACCGGTGACCATGGTTTGATGCAGGTAGCGGAGATAGGCAGGGCGGTCGGTGGAAACACACTTACCCGCCGCCAGCAGATTATCGATCTTTTTGGGTACCAGACACCGATAAGGAATATCGTAGGACCCGCCATCTTTGGGATAAGCCAGATCTGTTTTGTAAGTAACACAGGCGTTGAGTGTGTCCATGGAGGAAACATGATATGCGCCGGCTTTAAAGGAGCTTTTGCCAATCGTATCGGCAAACTGCCGGCATTGGGCCACGTCATCCCGGGTGAGGACGTAGTCCCCTACAATGCGTGGACCCTCCCGCAGGCGCAGCTCGGTGCAAACCTTGGTGATGTAGGCATTCTTGAATCCGGGCACGTAGTTCTTAAAAAATCGCCAGGCTATCATGTTTTGTTTGCGACACTCCACCATGCAACGGGTGAGGTCCCAAGCGTCGGTAGGCAGAGCATGATCCACCTGGGAAGAATGCTGAAAGTGTGCCTGGATATGCCCCCCCTCCTTGGGAGTAAGGAAAAAGCCCGCCCCGGTATAGGGATGCCAGTCCCCGTTTTTGAAGGCCATATCCCGCAGCTCGTAAAAGCCCATTAGTTCGCCCAGCTCAGTAATGTCATGGCACTTGCGGTACATATTCATGACATCTTCTTGGGTGTTGGACCACTCAAAGGGGAAGATCAGCTGGCGGAAGGAAAACTGCTCGGGATGCTCCCGGATATAGGTCAGCAACTCATCCCAATCTACGCCATCTGCGGTAAAGGCCAGAGTGTGGGGCTGAATTTCCTCCCGGCTGACACAGTCCATTTCACAACCAGCATGGGCGGAAACGTATCCTTCTCCGGTGCAGTCGATGACAATTTTTCCGCTGATCTCGTTGCGGCCATTGGCATTTTCCACCACAATACCGGTGACAATATCGTCTTCCTTGGTAACGCCTACCACCAGAGTATCCAGCAGCAGTTGCACGCCTTCTTCCTCCATCATCTCAAACGCCAACATAGTCCACCATTCGGGATCCACATAGGAAAAACTGTAGCCTGCCTTTTCCCGCACGGGATATCGCAGATGGGGCAGCGCATGTCCCGATTGGAGCAATCTTTGGTAGGTCTCCTCCACAATACCGCCTACATCCCGCTTGCCCTGGGGATTGAAGAGGCGGGCATAGGCAAATCCGGGAGGCCCGGAAAGGCTCATCTGTCCACCCATGGTTCCGGTGCGCTCCACCAGAAGGGTTTTTGCTCCGGTTCTTGCCGAAGCGATGGCCGCGGCCACACCGGAAGTACCGGCGCCACAAACGATGACGTCGTAGAGAGTATTATAACCCATAATGAAATATCTCCTATCGCTATTTCTGGAACGCTAGCAGCATCCAATCAGGCAAGATTAGCACCTGTTTTTGCTTTATGCCGTTCCTGCATTTTGGAAAAAGAAAGCCTGGCATCTGGCAACAGCAATATGGTCAGGAGCACTGTACCTACCAGATTCACCAGTAGTTGTGTCGGCCATAAAATCACCGTGGATACTAGGCACAGCAAAATACGGCGCAGCATGGAAACCTTGTTCTGCCAATAGCCGGACAGCGCAATGCATACGGCAAAGATGGCGTAGGAACATAGTAGGAAATTGATAAAAACCATTCCCGGCGAGCCCATCATAATTAAGGTAGGCTCGAAGCAGAACACAAAAGGAACGATGTAAGCTGCAATAGCCAATCGGAACGCCGTGATTCCCACCTTGGTGGGGTTGGCTTCCGCCAACGGCGCAGCTGCAAAGCAGGAAACCGCAACGGGCGGCGTAATATTGGAAATAACGGAAAAGTAAAACACAAAGAGATGAGCAGACATAGCCGGGATGCCAAATTCAATCAGCGAGGGAGCCACCAGAATGGCTACCAGAGAATAAGCCGCCACCGAGGGCATACCCATTCCCAGGATTAGGGAAGCTACCGCAGCACAGACCAGCAGCAGCAGAACATTACCTTGTCCCAGGCGAGTAAGGGCCAGACTGAGGTTGAATGCCAGACCGGAGGCATTGATGCATCCAACCACAATGCCGGCCATGGCCATGACAATGCCGATGCCGATGATCAGCTCGCCACATTCCCGCAAAGCATCTACAAATTGTTTCAGAAAATGGGTGCGGTTTTCTTCTTTGAGCGCCAGACAGGGCAGGGCCACCGCACCGGCAAGAATGGCCGAAATGGCAGCCGGAAAGCCCAGATTAAACATACAGATCAGCAAAACGGCAATAGGTGGAATGATGAACCAGCCCCTGCGCCATGCCTCTCCTGCCTTTGGAAGCTGTTCGGGGGGAATCATTTTCAGGTTCATTTTGCCGGCTTCCATATGTACTTGGACAAAGGTGGCCAAATAAAAGAGGATGGCGGGAATCAGTGCTGCCAGCGCTACCTCGGAATAGGGAACACCTAAGGTTTCGGCAATGATAAACGCCGCAATGCCCATTACAGGAGGCATAATCTGTCCGCCCGACGAGGCTACGGCTTCCACAGCGCCAGCCATATGGGGGGGATAGCCTGCTTCCTTCATCATGGGGATGGTGACACTGCCGGTCAGCAGCACATTGGACATAGGCGCTCCCGTAATGGTTCCTACCAGACTGGATGCCACAACAGCCGTTTTTGCGCTGCCTCCCTGAGCTTTTCCGCAGAACAGCAGGGCAAAATCGATAAAGGATTTTCCGCCCCCGTAGTGCAGCAGGATCTGGCCAAAGAAGATAAAGGCTACGCCCACTGTGGCTCCAAAACTGAGCATGTACATCAGGCTGTTGGGGTCCACGTAAATATAGCTCACCATCTTGGGTAGCGTAAAGGAGCGGCAGTGCAAAATGCCGGGAAGAAATTCACCGAATTTTGTGTAGAGCAGGAATACCAGACAGACCATCGTCAGCGATATCCCCATGGAGCGTCGCAGGCCTTCCAAAATCAGCAGGATAGCCATAACACCAAAAATAGTACGCGCCGTGGTGACCACTCCCATATTGACGGCAATAGAGGGGTAGGCAAAGGCGATGTACAAGCCGGAGGAAAGTGCCGACAAAGCCAGAATCAAATCCAACGCATTAAAGTCGGCTCCTTTTTTATAGGGGTTGGCAATATAGGTACCGAATAAAACCATAGACAGATAAATGCCTAAATATTGTTCGGTGTACATGGAAATACGAAAGTAAGACGGAACATCGATGATAATTAATAAACCGATAACCGCAATGATCGGGAATGCAATCCATCGCATTTTTTCGAAGAGCTTATTCCACATAAAGCGACTTCCACCTCTCGATTGAAATAGACCGGACGCCCGCCCGCTATGTCATAAATGGAATAAAACAGGGGCGTGTTTCACAAGCTTAGCTCAGAAGAGCTGCTTGGGTAGCTTCTGCAGCATCGGTCCATAGTCCAACCTCTTTATAGAACTTAACGGCACCATCATGATAAGGAACACTGAAGTTTTCAATGACAAAGTTCTCGGGAATCCATTCCAGCCCCCAGGCATGAACGTCAGCCAATTCCTTATAATGGTCGTAAATGGCTTTCATAATGGTATAAACATCATCTTCACTCAACCGTGTGGAAACACCCATCTGTATGGGATAGGAAGTTAGTACAGTCTCTTCCTTTACGGTACCGCTCACCGGACAAACGCGAGCCGTGGCACCGGGAACATATTGATTAAGAGCCTCCTGGATTTCCTTTGGAACACCGTTTGCAATATCGGCAGGAGTCAGGTCCCCCAAAGGAAGAACCCGAATGCCGATGGACTCATCCAGCTGAACCGAGGAAGGTGTGGTACTGGAGCCCG
Source organism: Oscillospiraceae bacterium (assembly GCA_018434245.1). Lineage (GTDB taxonomy): Bacteria > Bacillota > Clostridia > Oscillospirales > Ruminococcaceae > WRAV01. The sequence goes on along the minus strand of JAHDPQ010000063.1, from coordinate 20,171 downwards.
TAAAAATGGCATCCACCCGGCGTTCCTGCAGGGCACGCTGGGCACTGGAAAGATCCGCCAGAGGTACGGCAACGCAATCATCAATGGTTAGACCAACAGCTGCCAACGCCGCATCTACCAGATTGACGGTTAGTTTGTTGCCGCCATATTCATAGCCGATCCGTTTGCCCTTTAGATCCTTGGCCTGAGTAATACCGGAGCTCTCCAACACAGTCATTGTGCAATGGTTGGACCAGTTTCCGCTGAGAAGCAGCCGGGTTTCATCGTAGGGCTCTGTATAGTTAACAGTCCCGCTGTAGGCCCAATACATATCTATAGCCGAGATAACCTCTAGTGTAATGGTGCCATCCCGCAATTCCGGCATCCAGGCATCTGGTCCCGCATAGGGCAGGATTGTTGCCTGAATCGGAGTGTTTTCCGTCACAATTTTTGCAATTCCGGTACCCATGGCGTAATAAGAAGTACCCACCGCCTGAGTAGCAATGTTCACGCTTTGAACCAGTTCCACTGGTGCGGCTTCACCGGAGCCGGAAGAAGCATTGCTGGCAGGTGCTCCCGCGGCAGAGGAAGAAGATGAAGGGGAAGGAGAAGAGCTGCTGCACCCGCCCAGACAGAAAAGAACCATCGCGAGAGCGGCCATAAGGGCTATCGTTTTCTTGTACATGGAAAGGCCTCCTTTAATCATTTCACAGAAATGTATTCTGCAGTTTTCGTGGGGTGTTTACTCGCTTTGCATGCTCTATAAAACCAAAAGTCTTTAGAAAACACAGCTTTCCTTCCACATTTCTTGTTTTTAGGTATTTGCCAACAGTTTTTTGTCTCAAATACTCCTTTCCTGCGGCGATGTTGTGAATCATAACCCTTCCATACTCCCGCCGCTGAATCATAAAATATGTAACAAAAATAGTACAGTCATCTTCCGCTCAAAAGAGCCGTGCCACCGTTCTCAAAATCGGAAAAACGACTTTATTTATGCGGCTTTAGTGTATCATGTTTTACCAAAGCGCTTCAAGTCGATTTCCGTTCCCATTCAGTCTAATATGGAATTAATGAAAAGTATTTCACATATTTTTGTTTAGTTTTAACAATCACTATCTCTAAAAAGGTAATTTGCTCCTTCTAGTGGGTACAGCCTTTCTATTTATTCCATCTTGGCATAGCCTGTGGGGGAAAGAGAATTGAAAAGCACTCCCCCGCCATTTTAGAATAAAAGTAACAAAAGTGCCGTGCCATCGCACCAAACGAAACAGCGATACTCAAGTAAAGGAGACGAGGACCTTATGAACAAACAACTCAGCGCGCTTCTGGATCCCCGTGGTTATCAGGAACGAGAAGTCATTCAGTTAGCCAAACGCCCCACTTTGGAAGAACTGCAAAAAGGAAAAATCCTGTTCTATAACAACACCAAGCTGGGATTTTGCAATTATTACACCGTATTTGACCGAATGAAAGAGCACCTGACTCAGGCTGGAATTACCAACTTTGTGGAATATACCGAAACGGTCCGGGGCAAAAATTCCGAAAAGCTGCATGAATATGCGGCAATGCTGGCCAAAGAAAAGCCTACCGCGGCCATTGTAGCTTTTGGCGACATGGGAACCTCCTCTTCCACTACTGTGGTAGCCATTGCTCTGGAAAAGCTGGGAATTCCCACCGTATATATGACAGCCCCTCCCGGAACTGCCATTACTGAAGGCGTTGGCGTTTACCGGGCAGGCAACCTGTGCCTGTGCTCGGTGGATATTTACCAGGCCAGCACCGTAGAGGAAGTAGCCGCCCAGGTGGATCTGAAGTGGGATTACATCATTCAGTCTCTGACCTCTAACGGTGAAAAATTGAAGCAGCTGGCATACATCAACTTTAAGATGGACAAGGTAGCGCCCGCAAAAAATGGCCTGCTGCCCTACCTGCCGGAGTACGATGAAGAAAAATCCTCTGAGCCCGGCTCCTACATGGAGGAGGTCAACGAGTACTTTAACTCCCAGCACATCAGTGATGGACTTCCAATCATTCCGCCCACCAAGCGGCGCTATGAAAACATGATGGAGTACTGCCCCTGGGATGAAAATTTGAAGCTGGTAGACCCTTCCGGTCCCAGCGGCAAGGAGATCACCGTAAAGGATGTTGCCATATCCGCCATCATGGCCGGCTGCACACCCAAGGCCATGCCGGTTCTGGTATCGGCATTCAAGGCGCTGAACAACCCCCTTTACAACTTTAACCAATCGGTTACCACCTCCCATCCCGGTGGAAACCTGTGTATTGTTTCCGGCCCCATTGCCCAGGAGATCGGAGTTTCCGGCAAGCAGGGCTGTCAGGGTCCTGGTTGGCCTGCCAATGCCACCATTGGTCGCGCGATCAATCTGGTGCTGATGAATGTGCTGCGCTCTGTCCCCGGTGTCTGTGACCTGGACTGTATTGCCTCCCAGGCCGAGTTTACCTATTGCTTTGCCGAGGAGCCAGAACTGGCGCAATGGAAGATGATCAACGAGGACCACTTCGATTCCAAAACCACTACCGTCTATCTGCTGAAGGCGGAGCCGCTCCATGATATCATCGATTTTTTGAGCCTGAATGGCCATGATCTGCTGGATACCATCATCCACTGCTGCACAACTCTGGGTTCCAACAACGCTTACATGCCCGGTCCCCTGGTGGTATGCCTTACCCCCGATCACGCCATGATGCTGAAAAAGGACGGCTACACCAAGGAAATGATTCAGGAGCACATTCACACCTATGTCTATCATGAGGTTCCCATGGTTCGCGGCCGTGGTCTGGTGCCGGTACGCCCCAAGGAGTGGGAGAACCGTCATCCCCTTCCCGTCACCCGATTCCCCAGAGACGTGGAGGTTGTGACCATTGGTGGACGCGGCGGCCATTCCGGAGTGATTCTGCCTTGGGCACTGCACAGTGAAGGTTGCGTGGAAGCTCTCACCCTTCCCAACGGCAAAATTGCAGGGTCCATTGAAGAGTTCAGGAAGAAATAAAGAAGGAGTAATATTATGAGTGGATATGATGTGTTGTATGATGTCATTGTTTGCGGCGCCGGCACCTCCGGCGTAGCCGCAGCCATCGCTTCGGCAAGAACCGGAGCAAAAACCCTGCTGGTGGAGCGCACCGGAACCATGGGTGGACAGATGAGCCTTTCCGGCCCTCCGGGATTTGCCTATGCCCGCCTGTTTAATCCCCAGGGCAAGCGGGATGTGGGCGGCATTGTGGAAGAAACCCATAAACGTCTGCTGAAAATGGGCCACGCATTGCCTCATCAGCGCTATCCTTTTCGGGAAAAATCCGGGTTTACTTTTTCCTATGTTGATCCCGAATGGTGGACCATGCTGATGTTTGAAATGATGGACGAAGAAGGCGTACAGCTTCTGCTGAATACTCTGGTGGTGGGTGTTACCAAGGAAGACGACACTGTCACCGGCATTGTGGTGGAAAACGCCAATGGCCGCAACGAGATCAGCGGCAAGATTGTCATCGACTGCACTGGCGAAGGATACGTTTCCGCCCACGCTGGTTGTGAGATGGACTGTGTCAGCCGCGAAGAAATTCAGCCCCACACCCTGGCCTTTACTGTGGATGGAGTGGACTGGGATGTCCTGTTGACTTATGTGCGGGAACATCCCGAGCAGTTTTCCTACAAGCAGTTGCTCAACCCCTATACCGACGGGACCCGGGAAGCTGTTATGGATGTGTACAGCAAGTGCCACGACATCACCGAGCTGGGCGAACTGATGGGCTTTTACGAGCTGCGGGACATGGCCTTAAAGAATGGAGACTGGCATCCCTACTCCGGAGTAGGCTTCTTCATTGCACCCAAGGAGGGCGGACATGTTCAGGCCCATTTCCAGCACTCTTCTCAGTGGGATCATGCTCTGCCCACCGACGCCTGGGATCTTACCCGCTGCATGGTGGAATGCCGCAAGCAAAACATGATCGCCTGGCGTTTCTTCAAGAACTATGTGCCCGGCTTCAAGAACGCCTATATTACCAAGGTTTGCACCGAGCTGCGCCTGCGGGAGGGCCCGCGTATTGTAGGCGACTACGTCCTCACCCGGGAAGACGTAGCCCAGTGCCGGCAGTTTGCCGACACCATCGGCAAAAGCTCTTTTAAGGCCGGTGGGTATCATGTGACCAACGTAAACACGCTGAATGTCAACATTGATGACCCCCGAATGTCCTGGCCCAAGGATGGAGGATCCTACGATATTCCCTACCGGTGCCTGGTACCCAAAAAGATCGACAATCTGCTGGCGGCTGGTAAGTGCGTTTCTACAGACCGCCCTGCCTATCTCCGCTACCTGCATCAAACCATGGTCACCGGACAGGCCGCGGGAACAGCTGCCGGCCTGTGCATTCAAAAGGGTATCACTCCCCGCGCGCTGGAACAGGATGTCTCCGGACTGCAGCAAATGCTGTTGGAACAGGGCGCAATCCTGTTTGAGTGCCCCGAACGCTGATCTGCATGCCATATAGAGGCCGCTTTCCTTGCTTGGAAAGCGGCCTCTGCCTATATATAATTGCTGAACGGGTCTCATCCCAGTTTAAGATGGTTCACCTTGTTTTGCTGTGTTTTGAATTAAAAAATCACGCAGCTTCTGGCACTGGGTAGAGATTCCAACTCCCTTCTTGGTTGCCATCGCCAAATAAAGTGAGGGGTGGCTCCGGATACGCAAAATTCGGGTTCCCGGAGTCTTATGGTATCCCGCTACCTTACTCATCATCAGCGAGACACAAGTATTTTCCATCACGCAAATCTTAATGGTTTCCAATCGCATTTTGGTATATTCTATCCTTGGATGGATACCACCATCCCGCAAAATCTTCAGATAAAAGCGAGTGTAATATGGATCTGTATCCATTAGCATAAAGTTGTCATCATCCAACTGTTCCACACTCACTTCACTGCACTCAGCCAGACGATGCCGCTCACTAACCAGCAATACATGCTCATCCTCCAAGATCGGAAGAATATCATAGCAGTTATCCTTCAAATAAGGAGTGCGAATCAAACCGATGTCAATTTGTTGGCGGTCCAGCATTTCAAAGATATCCGCTGTCACCGTTTCTGATATTTTAATAGAAATTTTAGGGTTTTCTTTGCGGAACTGTAGCAGCTGTTCCGTTATGCCATAGTGATTGAGAACGGGAACGGCTCCTATGGAAACCTCTGTTTGATGGGGACGGCGGAAAACGGAAACCGTTTGGTTCATTTGCCTATATTCCTCCATCATGCGCCGTGCCCGCTCCAATATCTCCTCCCCTACCGGAGTCATGGAAAAATTGCGGGTATCCCGCGCAAACAGCTTGACCCCTAACTCCCTTTCTAAGGCAATGATTTGCTTGGAGAGGGAGGACTGAGAGATGTAAAGCTCATTGGCCGCCGCTGTAAATTGGCGGCATTCTGAGACTGCAATAAAGAACTCCAATTGTTGAATTGTCACAAGAATCCTCCCCTTAATAAAATAACTTTTTATTATTTTAGTATAGCACACTTTTAATAATTGTACTATATTGCGACAGCAAAAGACCTGCAAAACAACATACTGTGACCAAATTTTTATAGGCAATCAGATTGATCGGATAGGCAGTCGTGTTCTAACCTTAAAGGACAATGTTGCTAGACGCACCTTGGGCAAACCTATGCCAACAACGAGCTTTTTCCGGGCGACAATCTCAATTTCAGTCCGTCCTGGTTTGCGGAACTGGGCTCCCAACTTTGTGGTGATTGGCGATTGACTCACTCAAGTCCGGCAAGGTCATTCACGCCATTCGAGGCGGATACAACGCCGCTGTAAACATCTATTAAGGCATCCGTTACGTTCTAAAGACACCCACAGCGGTTCGGCTCTGGACATGGCCGAACCGCTATGCTATTCTAATAAGAGTCGGTTTGCGATAAAGATGTAAGAGGGAAACAGTTTAATGTGTGGAAGCAAGGGATGTCAAAATTCTGGGATGCTCCAACCGGCTGTTTTTGCAGGCGGGATGCAAAGCAGCAACCATGGGGCAAATTGCGGAAACTGCCGGAACTAGTCTCGGGCTTCCACCCTGCCATTTTCAGAGTAAGTGCAATATAGCGGTCCACATCATATCGGGGTACCTGCGGACAGGGAGCACGATGCGCAAAAAGCTCCTCCATCTCCCGGACCTATCATTTGCTGCTGTTTCGACAACCAACGTGTAGCGGATTCTGCATTGGAAAAAAGGCGCGGCAGCTGCAGATACTATCGCGCTTGGTTTCTGCGCCAGGATGCTTCGGTTCCTGCCCCAATCCAATCTAGGGTAGCTGCGGGTCATACCCTTGGCAACCCAAAAGCCATATGCGATTTTATCCCCAGGAGGTAATGTTATGAAGACCATGCCGTCACGGATTTCCCTGGCCCATCTGCCCACCCCCATTCAAAAATTGGAGCGTTTTTCAGCCCGATTGGGGATCAACATCTACATCAAGCGGGACGATCTGACTGGAATGGAGTGCTCCGGCAACAAAATTCGCAAGCTGGAGTTTGCAGTCAGGGAGGCTCTGGATCAGGGAGCGGATACGCTGATCACCTGCGGAGGGCTTCAGTCTAACCATTGCCGGGCCACGGCGGCAGTGGCCGCCCGACTGGGGCTGCGGTCCTGTTTGGTGCTGCGCAGTGCCGATCCGTCTCCCAAGGCGGACGGCAATCTGCTGATCGACCGAATGTTGGGGGCGGATATCCGCTTCATCGATGCCGATGCCTACCGCAACCACCGCAGTGCCATCATGGAATCCCTGGCCCGGGAATACGAGGCCAAAGGCCATCGGGCCTACATCATCCCCGAGGGAGCTTCCAATGGGATTGGAACCTTTGGTTATCTGACTTGTATGGAGGAAATTGCGGAGCAAGAGCGGCAGATGGGTCTGACCTTTGATACCATTGTGGATGCCGTGGGGTCGGGGGGCACCTTTGCCGGGCTGTTTTTGGCCAACCGCTTGCTGCATCTGGAAAAGCGGGTGGTGGGGATCAACATCTGCGACGATGCCGCCTTCTTCCGCACCCGAATTTTGGAGATTCTGGAGGAAGCGCAGGAGCATCTGGAAACCAAGGTTGTGATTGCACCGGAGGAAATCGAGATTCTGGACGGTTACGTAGGCGAGGGCTATGCCCTGAGCCGCCCGGAGGAACTGGAATTCATCCGGGATTTTGCCCGGCTGGAAGGCATTGTCCTCGACCCGGTCTACACCGGAAAATGCCTGTACGGGTTGCAGCAGGAGGCGGAAAAAGGCAGCTTTTCCGGCTGCAAAAACCTGCTGTTCCTCCACACCGGCGGCCTGTTTGGCCTCTTCCCCATCCGGGATCAAATCCCCTTTCCCCAGCTGTAACGTTAACAACAAAGAAGCCGGATGCTCTTTGGAGCACCATTTGTGCAGTGCAAAGCCGTGCTCCCAATGGCAGGAGCACGGCTTTTAATTTGTCTGGATTACGGGGTTTTCGGCGCCACATAACGTATATATTGCGTCTTGGAACGCATAGGAGCAGATGCTGAGGGTAACCAGTCTCTCCCTGCCTCCACGGTAAGATCAAGTCAGATAGTATTTGCTGTCCTCCCCCTGCATCACTTCAACAAAATCCAAACGAATAGCAATGGTTTTCCCGATTCTCATGAAAGTTTATATCATTTTTATTTTAGAAAAGATTTTTCTCTGTTTTTATGTTAAAATAAAAAGTATCTATGTCTATTGATTTCTTCTAGGTCGAATCATGCCAAGTCAGACAGCTTTGTAGATACAGGGGAGGATGTAAGGGGAATGAAACTACATCTATTGTTAGAAGAGCTGATTCAAATTGCTCAAAAGCCCAAAACAGATTTTGCCCTCAATATCAATATGACCCCCAGCGGACTCAGTAAGATTCTCACCGGGAAACGTCTTCCCACGGTGCGGGAACGTAAAGTGTTTACCAAGCTGGCTGCCGAATTCTTCACCGAATCCATTTATTCGCCCAAATGCTATTTAAAGTTCAAGGATTTGTTTCCCGTTCTCTACGATTTTCAGTCAAAAGGCGAGTTGCTGTCGTTTTTGACCTATGCAATCGAATACGCATTGGATAAAAACTTTGCTCAGGAAAGCAGCGTAAATCTAGGCTACGCAGAGCGTGGCTTTTATTATCTGGGACACAGGCCGGTTTTGAATCTACTCTGTGTGGTTTTGTCCCATTACATGATTCACCACCACGGGGAACCCTTGGAGCTGTTTAGCACTTTTCCTGTGCTGGATTCCTGCTACAGCCGGATTCTCAAGCGCATGATAATCACCAACTCCAAATACCTGGAGGGTGTCACCATCAATCACCTGATCACTCAATCCAGTCAGCCGCAAAACAACACACAAGGCGCAGAAAGCATGTTTTCCTTTGTCTTTAAGCTTAATGAACACTGCGACTTGAATTTGTGGAATGTTCCAAACTCAATCAGGCAGCACTTCCTGCTGGTGAAAGGACATGTTCTTTTGCTGTTTAACGATCAACTGGACGAGACTCCTCTGTTGATTCCCATCTTTCATAAAAGCTATCTGATTTTATTTCACAGCGCTCTTTTAAAAGAAGAACCACAAAAGATTAGCTACAACACCGAGGACGCCATTGCGTACTTTAAGGAAAATTCTCAAAAAACCATTCAGCTGTTGGAACAGCAAATGGAAAGCGTTTATAATTTCTTATTCATCGGATATTTGATTCAAAAAAGCGAACTGAGAAACATGCATTCCGACAAAATACTGACTGATCGCATTGAAAAGGCGTTTCATGCTGTTTTGGCGGGGGAGATGCATTTTTACCTTTCCTTTTCTACTCTGGAGCGGTTCGTCACCTTTGGAAAGCTGATGATCCCGTTATTGGGAATGGTCACCATCCCTGCCCCGGAGCGAGCCGCTTATCTGCAGCGGTTCAACCTCTTTCTAAAAGATGAACAGTTTGAGAAAGTCAAGATCGTCAACAGCGAATACTCTAATTTTTCTGTTGTTTTTTTTCAAGACGCCGCCATTCTCTACACCGCTGATAGCAGCGGGGCCCGAGAAAAGTTCCATGTGTTTACCCATCCCCAAATATGTAACCAATTAAAAGAATCTATTCTTGCCAACAGCAACGTGGCCTTCGAACTTTCCCCCGATTTGTGGAAAGCCTATCAGGAGGATCTGCTTAGCAACAACTCCCTATTTGCCCGATAAACTTTTTTTCTCAGCCTGTTAGGCTCATCCAGAATCTATTAACAAGTGAAATCCCGCAAAAGGAGACTATCTATGCCTCAGCACCAAAACACCCTGACCTCAGCCAAGAGCTTTGCCCGCCGATTGATGATCTATCTTCTGGGTATGTTTATTCTGGCCATGGGGGTTTCTATTTCCATTAAGTCCAGCCTTGGCGTTTCGCCGGTCAGCTCTATTCCCTATGTGGCCAGCCTTGCCTTTCAGGTGGATCAGGGCGTGATGATTACCGCCGTTTTCTCCCTCTACGTTTTTATGCAGTGGCTGCTGCTGCGAAAAGATTTCCGCCTCATCAGCCTGCTTCAGATTCTATGTGCCTCTGCATTCGGCTACTTTGTCAACCTATGCAACTTCTTATTGGGCTTCCTCCATCCCCAGTCCTATGGAAGCCGATTGCTTCTGATGCTGCTCAGCGTTGTGTTCATAGCTTGGGGTATTTTGTTTTACCTGGCGGCCGACCTGATTCCCCAGCCCGCCGAGGGACTGGTGCTGGCCGTTATCCAAAAAACAGGCTGGAAGCTTTCCACCGCCAAAATGGGCTTTGATTGCACTATGGTGGCAATCGCCGCCCTGCTTTCCCTTGTGACGACAGGCACGGTGCTGGGATTGCGGGAGGGCACGGTAATTGCCATGCTGGGTGTTGGAAAGGTTCTTGGGCCCCTCACCAGCCTGTTCCAGGAAAGGATTCGCATGTTCTGCTTTGGCATTGCCGAGGACTCCCGGCAGCCCATCTCGCCGACGCAGGAGTCATCCAAGGTCTGATTAAAACATCCATTTTACATAATAAAACAGTCCCCACCGAACATGAACTTCATTTGATTAGGATGCCTAGCCGCCGATACGAGGCTCCAAAAAACGGTATAGGTCTTCCCCGCTTCCCTGGATGAGTCCACCGGTTTGCAGGAGATAGACCTGATCCTCTGCAAAGAAAAACAGGTAGCCCTTGGCAGACAGTAGATTGCGGATGGATTGATAGGGCACCGTCTTGGTGCCGTTGAGAGCTTCCACGGTAAATTCCTGTGCAAAAAACTGATAGCGATACTCCTCAGGCCGGTTCAGCTTTTGCTCCTTGATTAGCATTTTTGTGGCCAGCGGCTCCAAAAAAACTGCAAATATAAGTACGACAACCCCCGCAAGGAGCATCAGACAACCGCCCAGAGACAGGGCTTTTTTAAGAAACAGCAGAACAAAACCGCTAAACAGCATCAAAACCCCCGCGCTCAGCAGTAGGATTCGTGGTGTTCGCCGCACCCTGTTTACCATCACATGTACCAGCGCCCTATAGGCGGCTTTATCGTATATTGTGTTCCCTTCAAATTCGCAGGTCATACATCCTTTTCCTCCTTGAGATGGCTTTGTTCATTGACTAGAAACTGCATTTGCTAGGTAGCTTCCTCCGCAGTTTGTTTGCCTCAATTTTATAGTCCATTTCTTTGTCAGTTTCGTAAAACTTACCTTTTAAACCTCCCTTTTCATTGAGGGCATTGGAACTGGTGTTTGGCTGCTTTTTCGCTATCCTTTATAGCAACCATTGGCCAATTCCTTTTCCAAACCAACCAGAGAACCAAGTTGATGATTTCTCAAGAGTAGCATAACATATTTACCGTGAATTATCATGTAGTTGGGTAAACTTATATAATGTGGATGCTATACCCCGGATAAAACGGCGCCTACCACTGAGAAACAATACCCGAGTGTAGCGCCCCATTAAAAATCCCCACGAACCTTGGGTTCATGGGGATTTTGGCTGTTTGCCGGGAAAAGTGGCGGAGCAAAGCTTACTCCTCTGTCTCTACTTCGTCGTCTGCCTCGTCTTCCTCATCCTCTGTCGGGGCTGCCATTCTGCTGGCTTCTACGACATTCAGGATCATGGTGTCTTCCGGGATCAGGAGCTTGATGTGCTCGTTCTTGGCAATATCCAGATCCTCTATCTTCACGCTGGCTCCCAGCTCCATGCCTTCCAGATCGATGGTGACCTTTTCAATCAGATGGGAGGGCAATGCATTGTAGGGAATCTCCTCAATATGCTGCTGCACCATGTTGGGGTTCTTTTCCTTGTTGATCAGCACCACTTGTACTACGCTGTTGATGGCTTCGTCGGCCACCAGATGCTGGAACTCCAAGTGCTCGATCTGCTGACTGGCAGGCTCACGGCTGATGTTTTTGTACAGCACATTGTACTTTTTGTCGCCAACCTCTATAACAAGGGTGCTCCCTTTCATCTTTCTGTTGAGAAAGCGGTTCAGGTCGGCAAGGGGAATCTGAATCAGCACAGACTCATCCAAGGTGATTCCATAGATAGAGCAGGGGATCAGTCCTTTTCTCCTCAGCTGCTTTGCCTTTATGGTTTGGTCACGGTATTCTGCTTTTAAAACGTCCATGATATTACCTCCTATAAATTACAGTTATCATAAATCACTGTATCTTACATCTTTTAATAAGGCCTCCTGACTACTATAGCAATGTCCTAAAAAGAGAGCAAAATAAAATCCGATTTGATTTTTTGCGCTCTAATAAGCATAACATATTTTTAAGATAAAGCAAAACTTTTATATAGTTCAAACTTGCTAAGATTTTTGCAATACCAATGCGACCTGAAAACCGGAAAAATATAGGTGAGCTCCTGCTCCGAAACGATCTCGGGGAATACCGGGACAAGAGGAAAACCACCGACTTTAAATCAGTGGTTTTATGAATTCCTTAGTGGATTCCCGTAGGGCAACATCCTGTGCAGTAATGGGAATATGGGATGGTTAAGCCCTGCTGAGTGCGATGTCTAGGCAGATGTCCCCTGCCGAGGTGGTGATGCAGCACTGGGTATGTTGGGTGTATTCCTTTTGGTTGTCGAGCCTGCCCTGAACCGGGGGAAGAATATCACAGGTAAGGTTGTCGGCAGATAGCAAAGTCATCACGGTACCGCTGATGATGTTGGCGATCTCGGAAACGGCGGAGGCGACAAAATCATCCACGCTGTCCATTTCCATACCGCTGAGGATTTGCACGATATTCAGAGAGGTGTCGCTGGGGAACCGATAAGTGATGGTGCCTTCCAGATCACCTACCACACCCACCGAGATTTCGAGGTTTTCCTGACCCTCATCGAATTGTTCGGCCGAGCGCTCGGCAATGTCGGAAAGATCCAGCATGGTTTGCAGAACCTGGCGTGTGGCATCCAAAAATGGGGTATACAGTTCAGTTTTCATCATTGGCCACTCCCTTGTCAATGGCGTAAGAGGCAATGCGCTGATCTTCCACCGCTACATGGTTGACCAGCCATGCTAGTAGTCTGCCGCCAAACTGCTGCATCAGCTGCTGGTCAAAGCCGCTTTTTTCATATTGATCGGAAACCCCCACCACATACTCCACCATTTCGTCGTGCTTCTTTTTATGATCCTCCAGGCCGGGGTAGCCGATCTTTTTCTGATAGGCCTCCTCGTGACTAAAGTGTTCCACGACATAGACCTTCATAAACTCCAGAGTCTCGTTGACCTCATGTACTTTGTCTCCCCAGGATTCGTTGGAACGCAGAGTTTTCATAAAGGCTTCCACGCGCCGAAACAGTTCCTCATGCTCTTTGTCAATCAGGGCCACGCCCAACTTATATTTATCTTTCCAAAACATGATTCTATCCTGCCTTTCTCCTCAAATAGAATATTTTGTTCTTTCTGTATTATATCAGCTTATCTGGCAAGATTTCAAGTTTTTTCCTATGATTCGACAGAAAGGAAGAGGACAACCGTTGCCAAACCCATCTTGGCTCTGTTTTGGGGAAAAAAGAGAGGTTTTTTCAAAAATAAAGAGTCCCGGTGACACTTTCCGCACCCTGCTTTGGTAGGCAGCATATGATGTAACAACACACCGAAAGGAGATTACTATGAACCGACATTGTGCACCGGAACAGTTCGGAACTCCAGCCCCCGACACTACTTATGAGATCTGTGATTTTGGTCCCGACCCCTTTGCGATCAACATAAACCGCGCCACCCTGCAAAACCAGTGCTTTCGCCGGGCCTTGTGGACCGGACATTACCTGCAGCTCACCCTGATGTGTATCCCCGTAGGCGGTGAAATTGGACTGGAAATACACCCGGATACCGACCAGTTTCTCCGCCTGGAAGCAGGACAGGGCATGGTTCAAATGGGCAAGTGCAAAGAGAAGGTGGATATGCAGTGCTGCCTTTCCAAAAATGATGTGGTGCTGGTCCCGGCTGAAACCTGGCACAACATCGTCAATACAGGCCGCCACCCCCTTAAAATCTATTCCATCTACGCGCCGCCCCATCATCCCCACGGAACCATTCACAGAACCAAAGCAGAGGCCGACGAAAGTCACGACTGAGCGGCCCGGTCCACCCAGCGGCGGCAATCTCCGGTATGGAGGCTGTCGCTGCTTTTCATGGGCAAAAGCTCAACGCCCCTGACAGTCCGGCGGGTGTTTTTACTTTAGAAACAAATCCAATGTTTTGTCTTTTGGATTGGTATGGCCTAAAATCAAGATTGTTTTCCCTCCTGATGTCAGCGGGACGAGGTAAACAGCTTGTCAAGCTACCTCACCCACTCAGGAGGTGGCTCATATAATGTAGCAGCCCTGTAGGGGGCATCATTTTTTGGGGGTTGCTATTATGTGTTGGAACAGTTGTTGGAACAGGTGCCGCTGCGATTGCGGCTCCTGGAATAACGGGGGCTGCGATTGCGGCTCCTGGGATAACGGGGGAGGCTGTGGTTGCGGCTCCTGGGGCAGCGGGAGCTGCGGTTGCGGCTCCTGGGATAACGGGGGAGGCTGCGGTTGCGGTTCCTGGGGCAGTGGGGGTTGCGGTTGCGGCTCCTGGAATAACGCAGGCTGTGGTTGCAACCGGAGATGCGGCAGGTCTTTCTGCTAACCGGCGATAGGTTGCGCGGCCAGGCCTTTGTCTGGCCGCTTTGTTGTGAGCTTAGTTCGGAAAGTCCCTAGGACATTGGCTGGGAGACTGAGGGCAGGTTGCCTAAATTATTGGATTCACTTTGGTCCGGCAGGGATTTCAGGTATTCGTTGCCTTTGCGGGAGGAAATACCCACTCCCCGAATGCCTCCCTGCCGCGCCAGCTGAACCGCATCGGCTTTGCCTAGAATCTGCCCGTCGGAAAGCTGGTATCCCGTCACCCGGCCCTGTTCTTTGACCAGCGCGGTGATCTGCTTGGCATCTGCGCCGGGTGTGGGAACATCCTTCATGGCCATCAAGGGCAGTTGACTGATATCCGGTTGTTGATTCATAATACATTCTCCTTTTTACCAAGTCCTTTTTCGCAGCGGTTGCCCCAGCAGTCCAGCAGGGAACCGTCACGATAAAACGAGATGATTTCGCAGTGGTTGGCGCAGCCCGGGCAGGTGTGGGCCCCGGTCTGAAAATGCAGGTCCACAATGTCACAGTCAAAGGGTTTGGGGCGTTTAGCTCCCCGGGACAGCAGGGCCGCCCCCAACGCTCCCATCAGATGAGAGTCGGCATCCACCGAAATGTCGCTGCCCAGCTCCTCCCGGAATGCCTGCACCACTCCTTTATTCTTGCTCACGCCCCCCTGAAATACAATGGGTTCCAATATTTGCTTGCCTTTTCCCACATTGTTCAGGTAGTTGAGCACCACCGCATGGCAGAGTCCGGCGACTAAATCCTCCTTGCCATAACCCGCTTGAGCCTTGTGGACCAAATCCGATTCGGCAAAGACGGTGCAGCGGGCGGCAATTTTGGCCGGATGACGGGACCGCAGAGCCACATCCCCCAGCTCCTCCACCGGAATGTCCAGCCGCTTTGCCTGGGAGGAAAGAAAAGCTCCTGTTCCGGCGGCGCAGAGGGTGTTCATAGCATAATCGGTGACCACGCAACCGTTGATCAGGATGAGCTTGGAATCCTGTCCCCCAATTTCGATGATGGTGCGAACATCGGGGTGCCGGGCTATGGTTCCCTTGGCATGGGCCGTGATCTCGTTTTTGATAGCGTCCGCCTCCAGCATGGCGCCGATGAGCCGCCGGGCCGAGCCTGTGGTCCCTACCGATTCGATGCTGACCCGGGCGGACAGCTGCTTTTGCAGGGATATAATAATTTTTTTGGTAGCGGAAACCGGGTCCCCTTGGGTCCATAGGTATTCGCAGGCCATGATCCGGCCGTCCCTATCCACCACCACGCCCTTGGTGGATACCGAGCCGATATCCACGCCCAAACTGGCTGTTTGCAACGTCACCCTCCTCCCTTTTCATGCGGATCATATCCGCAAATGCTTCCAGACGGGTCTGGACTCCCGTTTCGCTGGTGTGGGAATCAAAACTCAAATGCAGGATGGGGATGTTCCAGTCTCGGGAAAGATTCATCAGCGCCGGCGTGGCGTTGAGTTCCGGGATGCAGCCAAAGGATTTCATGTGGATGATGCCGTCGTATCCCTTTTTGGCATAGGCAAGACTTTGGGAAACACTGTCCACCCCATTGGCTCCCACAGTATGCCAAAGATAGGGCCCGCTGTTTTTCAGCGCCTGCCTGTGGTTCTTTCCAAACAGCAAAAACCAGACTCCCATGACCCGACTAACCGAGATGCCTTCTTTGGCAAGCTGCTGCTCCACAAAAAAGTTGCTGGAAGGCTCCATCAACGTGTATAGTTCCCCCACAATGCCCACCCGCAAAGGGTTTGGGGGCTTGTCGGTCCGGATGGCTGCCGCCGCCTGTCTGCACCGGTTTTTGGCCCGCTGTAAATCTTGCAGGGAGTGTGCCTGGGCAATCTCTTCAAAAAGCTGTTTGCGCACCGCCTCACAGGAGCCGGGGGTGGATTGGAACCCCATCTCCTCCCGCATCCAATACTCGTACCGGTCCATGGCCCGGATGCTCTCGCAGGCCAGCAACAGCGCCGACAGCATTTGAGTCAGCGGCAGGGTGCACCCCAGCTCCCGGGCACTGCGATAAAGGGCCAAGGCCTGCGCCCGCTCCCGGGAAAGGCACAGGAACTGGAACTGGTACCCTAAATCCCGCAGAATCTGCTCCTGCAGCTCCCCGTAATAGCCATAGCGACAGCCCATTCCCGTTTGAAACAACACGTTTGCCCCCTGCTCCAAGGCTTCGATGTAATTGCCAAGGTTATATTTGAAGGGAGAACAGACAAAGTCCGGGCTGTAGCGGCTGCCCAGCTCCACAGTTTTTTGCGTCATGGGAGGTGCCGGAAATACCCGGGCCGTGGGAAAAAGGTGGCCCATCAATTGGGTGAACACAATGCTGTATTCCCCCATGTGGGGAAAGCTGATGGCCAGCTGATCAGGCATGGCTCCTCCTCCTTTCGGAAAGAATATCCATAAAGCATTCCATACGGGTTTGCAGCCCCGATTCCCCCTGCTGCTCGTCCAGCACAATCTGGGCAATGGGGATGTCCCGGACTCGGCGCAGCACCAGCTCGTTGACCAGAGAGTCGGTTCCGCAGGGAAAGGCGGTGATCAGCAGAACGCCGTCCACCTCTTTTTTAGTCAGGGGAATGGCTCCGATGATCTCTTTGTTCACTGTCCAGTACAAATCCTGAGAGAGCGTCTTTGCCGAAGCCCTGCACGTCATGGGGTCGCAGCGGTCCGCAAACACGGGGACTCCCCCCTGCTCCTCAATCATCCGTATTAGGGGGGCTCCCACGTAGCCATCGTGAATCAGGTAGGACTGGGCCGCAAACAAAACCTTTAGCCCCGATGCGGCCAGTAAAAGCTCCTGCTTTTCCCGTACCAGGCAGTCTTGCCTCAGCTGCTCCTGTACTCCCCGACGGTATGCAGCCACTGTTTGCGCCGGGGACTTTCCCAAACGCAAGCCTATCTGCCAAAACCCCTGCATTTCACTGCCCCGTTTGTGGTCCTGAAGATTGTAGCTGAGGATGGGCGCATCGGGGAAAGTGTTGTGAACAATATCCGGCAGGCCCCAAAAACGAACGCAGAATTCTTCTCCTTTGCCCAAGGTTTCAAATCTTGGAATCAGAATATAATCGCAGCGGCCCAGCAGACTGGCTACGTGGCCCATAAAAATCTTGACGGGCAGGCAGCATTCACCCACCGAAAGAGCAATTCCCCGCGCTAGCATGTTCTGGGAGGTGGGGGCACTAATCACCACGTTACAACCCAGCCTGGTAAAAAATGTTTTCCATAAGTATTGATACCGGTAGTATAAAAGCGCTCTTGGAATACCAATTGTCATTTTTTCGCCCTGTTTCTTCAAGATACCGTCCTTGGGTTCTCCTATAGTATTGCCGTTTTCCAACATTTATTTATCAGCCGTTCTATTTGGAAAATGTTGCATGGAATATTGTAGTGGCCTATTTCACTGCAATGTGAATTCACTAAGTCTTGTATAAATGCAAGATGCCATGACGCAACTCATATAAAGAGGAGCAGCGTCAGGGTACCAAAAAAATCTTGAATCGATCCCATACAAGTGGTTACCGCCATCCTCAAAAAACCGGACCTATGGCATGAGGCTGGACTCCGTTCAGTTCATGGTACCGTCCGTCCAGTAAAATAGCTAACGAATGCACCCGAATGCACAGGAAAATCGCGGTATTGGCTCAAGACTAGCGCTAAATAATAAGGAACCCCTCTGTTTACTGCAATGTTACAGTAAACAGAGGGCTTTAGATGTTCTACTAAAAATGCCATAACTTTGCAGTGGAGTATGGTCCCAGCCAGTTTCAAGGGATTAAAAACGTGTAAGGGGTCAAATTTCTGGTTAAGGGGGATTTTGTTTGTATATTCGATACTGGACGATAAGATGAACAATGGTATGCCTACGAAGGTACAGATTACTATGATATGACTGAGAACCCAGTTCTGGAGGCAAAAGATACCATCCGCAACGCCGAGCTTTATGTGGGGCGGGATATGTATATTCACACCACCCTGTTTAAAAATCGGAAATATTATGCGGTAGTGGATGACGAGTTTTCTTCTGCCGACCTGAAAATAATGAACCGATATTATTCCATCGAGGATATTCTTCATCTCAAAACCCAGAATATCCCCGCTTCAGCCAAGGTAAGCTTTGACACCAATTACAAATGCTATGTCTACAACGAGGACGGGTCAGTATCTGGGCCCTACCGCCGACAAGGTTGCCCTGTCCCCTACCTACTACTTATCCAGCCGTCGTATCAATTTGTATCTTATTACTGACACATCCATTAACGGAAACAACAGTTCTGTCAGTGGCAACTCTTCTGATAATGCTTCCAGCAATGGTTCTTCGGGTAACAGTGGAAATGCCAGCAATGGTGCCGGTACAGGCACCCAATCCTCTGGCAACGCCAACAGTGGCAGCCTGCACTACAACCCGCCTACGGGGGCCGTAACCTTTCTCTACTTTAACCCAGGAATTCTTGACCTGCTCCCTCGTGGTTTCGGTGTATTTGTACCCCATAGCACGTTTGAGTAGGGAGTTCAAGCAGCCGGGGCTCTAAATGCGTTTTGTATTTGTTTGGCCTTCCGCCTGCCATGAAATCACCTCACCTCACATAAAAATATCGTTGCATATAACCACAGAAGAATTTTAGCAAAAGGTTAAACCGCATCATTAAATCTTTTGACTTAATCATGCGGTTTTCTATATATCCATATCTCTATACGACTAAAAAGAACAAGTATATTACTGCTCAATGTACTTTACTGATATAATCATTTTTTCTATTTAAACTGTTGAGAAAACAGCTTAACAACGCCTTGTGTCATTGTGTCTGCCATCAGTAAGGCTTCCTGCTCAATATTTTCAAATATACGAATACTATCCTCATATTTTTGTGCCAGCATATGGAGAGCTTCCTCTTTCGTCATTGCGAGATGATCGTATAGCATCTTTTGCCAATCCTGCACCGACCAATACGGATTAATACTGTTAAAAAAGCTTGCAATTTGATTTGCGTTTGCATACCATCGCCTTTCAGCATCAGCGGCTGCAGAACTGTTATCGGCCTTTGCCGCGTTGACTAGTTCTGCAGCAATTGTGAGGTGGTTGGTGAATAATTCTACAAATTTTGAAACAGCGTCTTCCCCGTATAATTCCCGCAGTACCACTGCAAAATCATTGGGATTACGCAGGAGGCGATTTGTAACGAATTCCGCATCCGGCAATCCAAAAACTATGCTTAGGATAAGTTGCCTTGTCCAGTAAACATGCTGCATCCACAATAACCGTAAGCGGTTGCTTAGCAACTGCTCCGCCTCGATAATGCAATGAGAAAATGACCTTGAGGGAGATCCATGCCCCTGTGGAATGCGGATGACTTGCCCAATACGCAGGTTGTTTTCGTTAAGCATAGGATTTTCCAAGATAATCGCTGGTATAGTCGTATGAAAGCTTTGTGCTATCTTCCATAGCGTATCTCCGGATTGAACGGTATATAAAAAGCTTCCACTGGAATATGTATACATTTGTCTACTCCCTTTCCACATAATGTTTTATTTTTTATTATATGGATTATTAAGAAAGCTGTTCCTGTTATAGTAGTAGTGCCAAGATTCAGGTCAGTTAATAAAATTTCCTTGCTTGCAGTTGTTTTTGCCGCAATCTCGCTCATCAACACCAAGCGAAAAGGAGGTTAAACTTTATGGAGATTAAGCCAATTAAATTGTCGCCCAAAAGAGGCGGCATGCCACCAGTTATTCTATCAATCTGGGACGTGCAGAGGTGTACTCCTGCGGCTTTTTAGATTCTGATGGCATTGCGTTGCCCCTGGGAAAGATCATCGATCCTGATTCGGGCACCATTACATTACGACTGAAAGCGCCTCATTAAACCACCGAGGCTGAGAAGGTACTTTGGTTGCGCAGGTGCTTATCGTGCTTTATTTGATTTTTCGTGCTCACTTTCGTGAACGCCTATCTTTTGCCCTTCCTTTATACCTAGATCGGCATTTCCTTTAGGATCAATTTTCCTTAGTTCCGCATTGCTTTTAGGGCGGTCTTT
>JAHDPQ010000064.1 GCA_018434245.1 Oscillospiraceae bacterium | reverse complement strand
CCTGCAGGGCGGGCAGATTTTGCCCACGCCGCCATTTCTCCGGCTCATAGGGTACATGGGCGTATGTCCGTTTGATTTCGCTTTCTGTGGCGAAACGAGCGGTACCGTGCTGACCGTCACCTACGGTCTTGGATTTGATACCGTTTAAGGTATAGTAATGTGCCAGCAGGGAAATGAAGCCGATGACAGCAAACATCCCCAGCCCAATTACAATTAAGGTTATAATTTGTGTTGTTTGCATAGAGAACTCCTTTCCGATAGGCGGCTCATGATAAGCACAAGCCGCCCTGCTCTTGTTTCTTTTCTGCCGCCTTCTGAATGGAAAGCTCCACGAGGACAGCGCCCTTTAAGCATTCGGACGCCAGCTGTTCGAAGCTCTCCGCACAGCTTTGTTTTTCGCTTTGTGTTTCTATTTGGGAGCATAAAAAAAGCGGCATCAGAGAGTTTCCAATGTCGCTTAGTTTGTTTTCCAGCCTGCCATGGTTTTGATAGGTTTTAAAGCTGTATTTTAATCTGCTTTCCACTGTGGACAAATCCCGGCAGTGACTGATGCGCTTGTATTCCTTGGTAGCAGCCAACACAGAGAGACCAGCCAGTTTCACCAGTGCATTTTTCCTCTGCTGTGGATTGCCTCGGCAGTTTTGCAGTGTTTTCCGAAACACATCAACGGAGCAGTCGGCACTTTGATGCTCCCATGTGAATTTACTAATTTCTTCACATAGCTCATCACGAAGTAACAGTTGCGGATGTTCCTCGGCAGGAATTGGTGTGAAACCGTGCTGTGCTTTCAAATCCTCATTCCAGTCTTTATATTTGGATTGCGCCTGACCTGCTGCAAACTGCCCATGTTCCATTAAAATATCATAGATGCGCTCGGTAGCTTCAATGCCTGCCGCATCGTGATCGAGGCACAGCACCACATGATCGAGCTGCGGATACATCCCCAGCAGCTTCAGGATCGGTTGTTCAGACACACCGTTTAACGCTACATAGCTGGCGTTTTTCCAGTTCTGCGGATGTAGGCTAATGTAGGATAGCAGATCAATGGGCGCTTCAAACGCAAACAGGTTATGGGGATAGGGACTTTTAGATATATAATGAAAGCTGTAGGCTGGATTGCTGCCCTCCACATTGATACGGAACCCGCTGTCGGTCACCGTGCTTTTCTTATGGGCATGACGGGCCATGCCTTTTTCATCGAAGCCCACAAACACAGCGTTGTGGTATTCAGCATCCTCAAACAGCAGCTTTTCTCTGGCAAACTCGGACAGCACCTCACGGCTGATACAGCGCTGCTTGATCAGATAAGCAAATACCCGGCGCATATCCGTATGGGCAGGCGGTAACACAAAGGGCTTTCGCTGCTCTGGTTCGCTGCTTTTGTTGTGTTGCCGGTATTCCACCCCCTGTTCGCCGCCCAGCAGCAGGCTGACCGCCTCCGGAAAAGATAGGTTGTAGAGCCGTTTCACAAGGTCAATGGCATAGCTGCCCTCCTGAGCAGAGTGATCGTACCAGCGGTTTCCACGGACAGTAATACTGTGATCTCTGGCCAGTCGTTTATCTCTGCCGGAGGGCAGGAGTTTTTCGCCTTGCCGCTGGAGGAAGTCCACCAAATCTACCGAATTGGCTCGCTCCTTTTGTTCATCTGTAAAATAGATATAGCCTGACACAAAAAAACCTCCCATCATAAATGAATTTGTTGTGATACATGATCGTCACGCTTGTGACCCTGCGCCTGCTTTTTCTCCTGCAGCTTCCGTCTGCGCTTGCGGTCGATGTGATCAGCGGCAGCTCCGGCGGTTCTACGGTAATCCTCACGGAACAGATTTTCCAGTTGATGCATAAGCCGAGTGGCGGCCAGCAACACCGAGGGATTGCGATAGCTGTTGATGTTGTCAATCAGATACTGCGCATAGATATTGCCCTGCGCCGCAGACTGCCCCAGCCAGTAGAGACTCTTTTCCTTGTAACGGGGAACATCGCCGTCATAAAAATACAGCTTGCCGAGAGCGTACTGCGCAAACTGGTTTCCCTGTTCAGCGGAAGCGATAAGCCAGCGGATGGCGGCTCCCACATCCTTGGGAACATCTTCCCCTTGGAGATAGAGCTTGCCGAGCTGATAGGCTGCATACTCATTTTTCTTCTCTGCGGATAAGGTAAGCAGCCGGATTGCCTCGCCAACATCCTTGCGAACGCCATCACCGCTAAGATACAGCTTTGCCAAGGCATATTGGGCATAGGCATTGCCGAGATTGGAGGAGAGCGTAAGCCACTTGACCGCTTCGGAAACATTTTTACTGATATCCTCACCAGAGAGGTAAAGCCTGCCGAGCTGATAGGCGGCATATTCGTTTTTCTGTTCTGCGGCAGCAGTAAACATGGCCACCGCTTTTGGAATATCTTTCTCCATATGAGTACCATCCCGATACAGCTTACCAAGCGCATATTGTGCCCCAGCGTTTCCGGCATCTGCCGCCTTGATCATCCATGCCACCGCCTGTGCCGGATTGCCAATATCGTTTTCCAGATATACCTTGCCCAGCAGATATTGAGCATTTATATTTCCAAGCTGTGCCGATTTTCCTAAGTAGGAAATCGCCGCCTGCACATCCTTATCCGTACCGATTCCGGTGTAAAGCATCTGACCGAGGCGGTATTGTAGCTTGTCATCATGGCTGTCCTTTTCCAGGCGATAAAATCCGGAAAAGGCGGCTTTGAAATACTGCTTGGATAAAGCGGCATCCACCGGCGTACCGACACCGTCACGATACATCTTGGCAAGCTCATAATCCGCATAGGGATTTCCTTGATTGGCAGAGAGAGTATAGAGGCGGAGCGCCTCCGCATAATTCTGTGAAACACCCGGACCACGATAGTACAGACTGCCGAGAGAATATTGGGCGTATTTGTGGTTCTTATCCACTGCCTCCTGAAACCATGAGGCGGCCTGCCCATAGTCCTGCTCTGTACCGAGACCGGTAGCGTACATTTTTCCAATGCGGTATTCCAGATAGGGCTTTGGCTTTTCTTCCTTTGCGGATAAAAAAGCGGTCAGGGCTTGTTCGTACCAAACATGAGCTTTCTGTAAATCAATATCACGTTCCAAGCCGTCCGCAAACATCCTGCCGAGGTCATGCATGGCCAGAGCATTTCCAAGTTCTGCTTCAAGAATGAACAGCCGATCATCCGGATAAACATCCGCAGGCTCGGACATCTCCGGTTCCGGCGCAGCTTCATCCTCAAATGAAACATGGTGACTTCTGAAGCGCAACGCTTCGGCAATCACCATGTTTTTAATGCTTTTAAATTGTTTCTGCTGAGAGAGCGGAGGGAGGGGTGGCAGCTTATTGGTATAGGTCTTTAGAATTTCATTCTGCCAGTCGTTCCATGTTCGGTACAGCTTATCGATGCGTTCCTCCTTGGCAAGCTCATCCACGATGCGGTCAATGATGGCTTTCACATCTGCCTTGAGGTACCCATACACCTTTTTGCCCCCTGTGTTTTGAAGCCGTTTCGATAATAGCAGCAGATCAACTTCGATGGCTTTGTTTTCACAAACATGATCTTGTACCTGTGAAAGCAGTTCAGCCATCACCTCAGCGGCACTTTGTTTAAGCTGATTGCGGGCTTCATTCTGATGCTCATAAATATGGGCGAAGTCCTGACGGAAAATATCGTGCGCCAGCTCTGAGCGCATAGCTTCGATAGCAGGCTCGGTGAGAAATCCATCATTGTCTTTGGCGGAGTAGACCATGAGATGCACATGGGGATGATGGCTTTCATTATGAAAAGCGGCATACCATCGCAGATTCTCACTGTCGATTTTCATATGTTTGCAGAGCATAGCTTTTTTGCTGCGGAGTAAATCCTGCCACTGCTTACCGCTGTCATAACCAAGCCTTGCGGCATCTTCCCGGCGCAGACTGATGACATGAGTCCAGACAGCGCCTTTGTGTTTGCACACATCCTCCTGCACCCGAGCCAGCACCACCGGCACTCCGGCATCGGTGAATAGACCATGCTCACCGATACGCTCCACACGGGGACGGCCAGCGATGTACTCCACATAATTTTCGCGCTTACCGATGAGGTTGAGATTCTGTTCCAAGGCAAGGGAGATAAATTCGGTAGCATTGCCGATGGTGGGGTTCTCACAGTAATCAGCATACTCCAGCATTTCCTTGGTAGAGGGAATATCTCGGATGAGCTGATGGATGAGCTGCTGTTGCTTTACGGTAGCCAGAAGCAGCAGCTTGCTCTCATCAATTTTTTCTACACCCTCACGGGTTCCGATGTACTTCACATAGTTTTCAAGTTGGGCTGGCGGGGCATCTCTCATATATTGTGAGGTGAATATGATTTTCGGCATAGCGGCCTCCTTTCTGTATTTTGGGCAAAAGAAAAGAGCGACCATGTGGCAAATGATCGCTCTTAATAATTATATTCGATATATTCGGCAAATTGGAATTTAACCTTCCTCTATATCTTTATCAGAATAATCGAGTAACACCCTTTTACATTTCTTGCAGATATGAGCAGAAAAAACAGCATCGCCGAATGTGTTGTTTTCAAGCAACACTTCGCCCTGTTTAGGTAACAAAGATACTTTATGAATTTGCTTGACCCATGCAACACGCCTCATGGCTTGTAAATATCCTTGTTCCATCTCTTCGTTACAATATGGACATTTCATATCACAACCACCTCGTTAAATTGAAATTTTATGGGCGAATATGATTATCATTTTATTCACTCACTTTAATAATTTCTTTTTTAAGTGTTTCATAAAAGTATGAATAAAAATACTCAAATAAGCAATAATCAAATATTCCCCAACATAAAACCATTCGTTCATACTATAAATCAAATAAGCACTTATAAAAAATATAGCAGCGCAAATAATTGGTATTAACCACTTCACTTGACTTTTAAATGCTATTTTCCAGCCTACTATTGCAAAAAATATTGGATATAAAACAAGCAATGCAATAACGATAATCCCCATATCAAGATGGTTAAGGCGTCCGCCAATAAACTCAACGACCACTATTGGTAATACGCAAAATAACAGAATTGCCAAGATAAATATTTTGATTGTCTGTTG
The DNA here is from genome assembly GCA_018434245.1 of Oscillospiraceae bacterium. Classification (GTDB taxonomy): domain Bacteria; phylum Bacillota; class Clostridia; order Oscillospirales; family Ruminococcaceae; genus WRAV01. The sequence continues at coordinate 2,366 of JAHDPQ010000064.1, read as the reverse complement.
CAAGCTATCCCCCTCCACCATATAAAAACTCCATTGTAAAACAGTTAGTTAAATTTAACTACTACTACTTCTTGCTGGTTTTCTTATTAAGTTTTAACACAATATTTCGCTCTGCTGCCATAGTTTGAAACACGTTTACTGCAAGTGTAGCTTTTTCTTTTAGCGTTAGATTGTCCGATTCTGTTTCAGTTACAATCTGTTCCACTACAGATTTTATATCTTGCAGTTCCAAAAGATTAACAGCTATGCAGAAAAAACTCTTTCGCCGCCCATCGTTGTAGTTTGCCAATAAAAATTTTAAAATCTCTATCTTTTCAGCAAGTTCAGATTGATAGGAATCTATTCCTATTTTCTTGACTTTCTCAAAATCCTTTAGCTGATTGTGATGAGTAATAAAGGAGTCAAACGCATCTATACTATCATATTTTTCACAAGGATACTCATCACACAAATAGCAGTATTCAATTTCGCCATGCTGTTGGCTGCACCTTGCAATTGCACATGTCTGATTACCAGCTCCACCCCCACAACCAGGACAATAATTATCCAAGTGCATTGAACACAGCCCACAGTTTAAGCCACAAAGCGAAAATAAAGGATAGCTCCTTTTGAAATTTTTCATTTGTGTGCCTCCTCTGTTAAATTCCAATTTGCATTTATTACTCAAGCTACTTTTCAAAAATTATATCACATTACTCTTAAGAAATCATTAGGCGACTTTGTCTATGTAAAACAGCCCCTGCTATCGCAGAGGCTGTCTACCTATGTTCCCTTACAACGCACCGAGCTTTTTGAGAAGCTCCACGCAGTCCTTTGCACCCTGCACATAAAGATGCTGGCATTCATGGTCGGCAATCAGATTTGTTTTCTCAAAGTAATCGGTGAGAATTTTTTGCTGATCCGCCGATAGCGTTTTGACAATCTCACGAGTTTGAGAGCTGAGAGCCATTACCTCAGCATAGAGCTGCTGTTCGCTGTCATCGAGGGTTTCCTTGCGCTTGCTGATTGCAGCTTCCGTCAGCTCACGGATAGCTGTTTCAAAGATTTCATTTTTCTCCATTGCACTTTTACCTCCTTTCGCAACACACCATAAACGAATGTATTTCCATAGTCCATACCCAAAAGAAACAAAGAAGTTTTATAATTTTAGGTTCGCCGCTTTTGGTAGTTATATGCATCCTCGAAATCAACCGCACCGTTGATCCTCTTTACTTCTTCCACACATTTTAAGTGTAGGCTTTGGAGCGCCTGCTCGTCAACGGTGTGAGTATACGCCACCACATGAGAGAGCTTGGATAGCTCGGTGGCTATTTTGAAATCCATTCTGGCCAGACGATTTTCCGTATCCCGGATGGCGCTGACGAGGACGGAGGATAGGCTTTGCAGTAGATAGTTTTCAATTTTTTTCGAGGTGAGATACCCACAGTAAAACTTCAGCGCCTCAGTGACAAATTCATTTCGGGATTTCACATTGGCCTGCTCCAGCAGCTCATCGCACCGATCCAGCACTTCCTTTTCGATATAAAAGCCGGTGCGGATTTTTTCCGATTCCTTTGCCATGCAAGACCTCCTTTTCTCTGTGATTTCTGTCCAGTATGCAGAATAAGCTCCGCAAGTTCCCGGTTTTCCTTGCTCTTTTCTAAAACCAGCATAACAAATCAGGGCTTCGGGCAGAAAGTTATGTCACTTCGCAATCCCCGAACGGCTTTGCCGGTCGGTGTTCAGGGGAGTTGTGCTGCCAAAGCAGCATAACTCCTTTAACCTGCACCACTTTCGACCCTACCGGAATGCCCTCATTCTGAGGATTCTTCACCGCATCCGGGGCTTTCTCACATTCTCTCCACACGGGCGCAACGTGGGCGGTACGATGCTAATGGGTATCAGGATGCCACCCAGCCTGCCAAAAGGCCACACAGGGCAACACCGCCGCTCACACGCCCGGACTGCGTTTCTACCTACGCCTGCCTATTGTCAGAGCCACCAGTCGCAGCAGGGCGAACCGGTCTTTTGGGTTTTGCAGCGGCCTCACGGGAGAGCTTATCGTCAATGTACTCACGGGTGGTCTGCGGAACGTGCTTTTCATAGAGCTTCTGGACGGTATCCTCCAACTCTGTCTGCAAATCCGTATCCTTTTTGCTCATGTGATAGGTCAGGGCATCCAGCTTTTCGCTGTTAAAGCTGACCGCCAGTGTTGCTTTTTTCATTATACTTTCCTCCATATCATAGTTTCCGTATTGTAAAGTTAAATGAAAGTTGAGAACCCCTCAAGCCTTTTGGTACAATGGTTTCACCACAAAACCCATGTACTCCCAAAAAGAAAGAGAGGTTCTCATGGTGAAAGTATATCAAATAAGCTGTCCGAAGTG
>JAHDPQ010000185.1 GCA_018434245.1 Oscillospiraceae bacterium | reverse complement strand
TGCGAGCGCGTGCATAATCACATCAAGACAACTGTCGTATTCCACCTCAAAGGAATACGAAACGAGAGTCGAGAACTCTACATGCTCCTGAACTTCATAATATATCAACTTCTCCTCCTGGTCGGGTGTGAGGCAGGGGTCAAGAATCCAAGTGTACTGAGTGCGCTGACCTGAACGATAACAGGCGAAAACAGGCGAATTAAGAAGAATCAGTGGAGCAACCGACTCGCATGGCAGACCATGGTGTGTTCGAATGCCGGAACAACACTGCTAAAGTGAGAGGTAAGAGGGGGGAAAAAAGAAAAAGTCAGAAAGCGCAACCTGATGGGGTAACGGGGTGAAATACGCTGAGAAACATACCGTCAAATTAGGACACCCTCTGATTCGATGGGCTCACACTCCTTCTCCGCGAAACTCCTCGCGGTACGGATTGTCACCTGGATTCCCGACAATACGTAACGAGTCCAATCGACCCGCGCCATTATTGCCCCTAAATCCCAATCATTCTTCGAAATCAAAGCAATCAATTTTCATCTCGCTATGTGTTACACATAACGAGCCTGTTTGTGCAAATCCACAAAATTCACTCTATTTCGGATTTTAATTGAAATAAGGCCAGTTTGCGTACATCTCGTTATGAGTTCCGGGAATGTAGGTTGTCACGCAGAACAAAGGCAAACGAACCCCGGGTGTTGATGGGGTACTCTGGATCTCTGCATCCGCCAAGATGCAGGCAGCCCTGAACCTCACCGACCGTCAGTATCACGCACAACCACTCCGCCGCGTTTACATCCCCAAACCCGGAAAAGCGACGAAACGCCCGATCTCAATTCCAACCATGGATGACCGCGCGGTGCAGGCACTCTACGCTCTGGCCCTTCAGCCAATTGCAGAGACAACAGCAGATGCCCGGTCATTTGGGTTCCGGCTCTTCCGGTCAGCACAAGATGCAATAGAGTATGCATTCACCTGCCTGGCAAGGAAGACCTCTGCCCAATGGATCCTGGAAGGAGATATTCGGGGCTGCTTCGACAACATCGCCCATGATTGGCTCATAGAGCATATTCCTATGGACCGATCGGTACTTGCTCAGTTCCTCAAAGCGGGATATATCTTCGAGGAAGCACTCTTCCCGACAGATCGGGGCACCCCACAAGGAGGTATCATCTCGCCCCTCCTCACCAATATGACGCTGGATGGGATCGAGGGGCTGCTTGGAGCAAAATTCCCCCCGGATGAAAGTCCACTTCATACGGTATGCGGATGACTTCCTCGTCACGACTCCAACAAAGGAGATCGCAGAAGAAGCCAGAGATAGCATCCAGGAATTCCTTGCCGGACGTGGCCTCGAACTG
>JAHDPQ010000136.1 GCA_018434245.1 Oscillospiraceae bacterium | reverse complement strand
CCGACGCTCCGGCGGGTCGTCCCCGTCACCCTGGCCGCGCTGGTCATCTTCTCCCTCCTCTCCGCAACTGGGGTCATGGACCTGGTCGCCGCCGCGTTCGACCCGCTCCTCAAGGCTGTCGGTCTCCCGGGCGAGAGTGCTGCGGCGCTCGTGGCCCAGTTTGTCCACTTCTCGGCCGGCTACGCGATCGTTGCATCCCTGCTGGACAGCGGCGTCCTCACAACCGGGACCGCGCTCGTCACGCTTGTTATTGGGAGTATGGTGGTCATCACCCTGATCTACATCAAGTACTCGGTACCGCTCTACCTCTCGCTCTGCGGCCGGTTTGGTGTCAGGGTGGCGCTGGTCACGTATGCGGCGAGCATGGCCGCAAAGGTGGTCACGGTTGCGCTGGTGTTTCTTCTCTTCTATACATAACGTCTTAACTAATTACGCATAATCGAGCCAGGGCGGTATTCGGTTGACTCCAACTCTCAAATTGAATTTCAATCGCAGAAGCAAGATCCGAGAGGGTGGAGAAATACTTGTTATGAGTAGCCTTCTTTCGAGTCTCCTTCCACACTCGCTCGATCGGATTCAGTTGCGGGCTATAGGGAGGAAGGAATTCAAGGATCAACTCTTCCTTATGCTTCTCCAGCCAGGGCTTGAGCATTTTTGCATGATGGTATCGACTGTTGTCCAGGATCAGGCATAGGATCCGGTCTCTTTTACGGAAGGAGAGAAGTTTCTCGAGAAAGTCCTGGAAAGTGGTTGCATTGAAAGTCTCACTTAACTGGTGCACTAAGCGACCAGTTCCAATCGCCACTGCCCCGAAGACACTGATATGGAATCGCGTGGGTTCCTGCAATACCACTGGATCCCTCTCCTCTGGAGGTATCCACATGGTGCACCGCGACCCATGCTGCTGAAAGTGGCACTCATCCAAGCTCCAGATCTCGAGAGTATCATCCTTCTCCAGTTCTGCAAGTTTTTTTAAACGCCTCTTGAGCGACCGGGTCGCCTCGTGAGATAACTGGTCGGGGCTTTCGCTGTCGAAATCCCAGTTGATGGAAGAGGCGCTGGGCCTGCCTAATCCCGAGTGTGATCTGGTATCTCTCCTTCAGGTGATGGCTAAGGAGCTTCCCGTCCCACAGGTTCTGCGAATATCCTAAATCTCGGGGATTCTTCCGAAGGTCATGGTCAATCTGGTCCTTTACTGCGTCCGAGATTCGGGACGGTCTTCCCGGACGACTGTCATCGTGCAGCCCTTCCACACCGCGGGTATTGTATGTATTTACCCAGTTCTCGATAGTTGTCGGGGAGTGCCCCAGGATCTCTGCTACCTCGTAACAATCGTAACCCTTCGCTACGAGAAGAACTCCATGTAACCGGTGATCGTACCGTGCGTCTTCCGATCGACCGATCTGCTGCTGGATCACCCGGACTGCTGATGCGGCGTCCTTCACCAAGAGTTTTCGCAATTGTATCCCCGTATTCTGGATGTGATGTGATTCTATATTAATATACTGTAGGAATTATGACGTTATGTATAGAGAATATCACATTCTGGTCACCCCAAAACACTCCTGCTTTGAGGGTATGACCCTCGGTTATAATCTAGGTGACAGCGACCCCATGTGCGGTTGCTTCAATT
>JAHDPQ010000089.1 GCA_018434245.1 Oscillospiraceae bacterium | reverse complement strand
TACGACCTGATCATTGTGGATTCCACCGACCCCTTCGGCCCGGGGGAAGGGCTGTTTACCAAGGAGTTTTATGGCAACTGCTTCAAAGCCCTCAAAGAGGACGGCGTCATGGTCAACCAGCACGAAAGCCCCTTTTACGAGAACGATGCCGTAGCCATGCAGCGTGCCCATAAGCGGATTGTCCAGAGCTTCCCCATCAGCCGGGTGTATCAGGTGCACATTCCCACCTATCCTTCGGGGCACTGGCTCTTCGGTTTTGCCTCCAAGCAGCGTCACCCCCTGCGGGATTTTGATGCCGCCGCTTGGAAGGCTCTCAACATCAAAACCCGGTACTATACCACCGTCCTCCACACCGGATGCTTTGCTCTGCCCGCTTACGTGGAAGAGCTTTTACGGGAAGTGGAGTAGTGGCTACCGCCTGCTTCTCACCGGAAATGGGACGGGCAGGCGCTCTTTTGCCCCCTGTATCATCAGCAGCCTCAACGAAAGGGGAGACTCCCATGCTCCACCGCCAATTTGATTCCTTTATCGCCTGCGATGCCGATTACAGGGACGCCGACATCGTCTTGTTTGGCGCACCCTTTGATTCCACCACCTCTAACCGCCCGGGCACCCGCTTTGGGCCCCGGGCCATTCGGCAGGAAAGCTTCGGGCTGGAAACCTACAGCCCTTGGCTGGACCGGGATTTGACCGATTGCTCTGTCTTTGACGCAGGGGATATGGAACTGCCTTTTGGAGACAGCAAGACCACTCTTGCCCTCATCCGGGAGCAGACCGCCACCATCCTAGGGGACGGAAAGCGGCCCTTTCTGTTGGGGGGTGAGCACTCTCTGACTCTGGGGGCGGTACAGGCGACCTTAGAGCAGTACCCCGACCTGCACCTCATCCACTTTGACGCCCACACCGACCTGCGGGAGGAATACCTTGGGGTGGAGCTTTCCCACGCCAGCGTTATCCGCCGGTGCTGGGATTTGATGGGGGATGGCCGCATCGCCCAGTTTGGCATCCGCTCGGGGGAGCGGGCCGAGTTCTTGTGGGCCAAAGAGCACACCAAACTCCGGCCCTTTGACTTTGCAGGACTGGAAGAAGTGGTTGCTGTCCTGAAGAAGGGTGACAAGCCCATTTACTTTACACTGGATCTGGATGTGCTGGACCCAGGCTTCTTCCCCGGCACTGGCACCCCCGAAGCAGGAGGCGCAAGCTTTCGGGAGCTGATGGAGGCGGTGCACCTGGTGATGGAGGCCAATGTGGTGGCCTGCGATGTGATGGAGTTGGCTCCCGGGCTGGACACCTCCGGGGTTTCCACCGCCACCGCCTGCAAGGTGGTGCGGGAGATGCTCCTGTTGCTGGGTGCCAAGGATTAAGGCCATCCTTCCAGCTGGGCGAATTTTTTGCCACCTGAGCAGGCAGGCTCTTCATTACGGGGCTAATAACGGTCTGCTCAACCGACGATTTGAAACATCCCTGACTCCTTTGGGAGCAGGGATTTCCATCATCTGGCGTCTAGTGGAAGGACGCCGCCCAACAATACTAAGAATAAGGGGGGATTTCCATGAAGCTGCTGGCCATTGACGGCAACAGCATTCTCAACCGGGCCTTTTACGGCATCAAGCTCCTCACCACCCGGGAGGGAGAGCCCACCAACGGCATCTACGGCTTTTTGACCATCCTGCTGCGGCTACTGGAAGATATTGCACCCGACGGGGTGGCGGTCTGCTTTGACCTGCGTGCTCCCACTTTTCGGCATCTGAAATATGAGGGCTACAAGGCCCAGCGCAAGGGAATGCCGGAGGATCTGGCCCGGCAGGTGGAGCCACTCAAGGAACTGCTCACCGCTCTGGGTTTTGCGCTGGTGGAACAGGAGGGCTTTGAGGCAGATGATCTGCTGGGCACACTTTCCAAAGCCTGCGAACAATCGGGAGACACCTGCGTCATCGCCACCGGGGACCGGGACTCTTTTCAGCTGGTGAGCCAAAATACCACGGTGCGTCTTGCCTATACTAAAGGGGGAAGACCCGTCGCCGAAATGGTGGATGAGGACTATATCTGGGAAAAATATGAACTGACGCCCTCTCAGCTCATCGACCTCAAGGCCCTGATGGGGGACAGCTCCGACAATGTGCCGGGGGTTCCCGGGGTGGGGGAAAAGACCGCCCTTGCTCTGATGCGGGAGGCCGGAAGTCTGGACAAGATTTACGAGGATATCGACGCTTTGGACAGCGTGAAAATCGGAGCCAAAAACAAGCTGCGGGAGGGCCGCGAGGCGGCCTTTCTCAGCCGGGAGCTGGTGACCATTCACTGCGAGGCTCCCATCGACACCCACCTGCCCCACTACAAGATCAAGCCGCCGGACCAGCAGAAAAGCTGGGAGTTGATGAGCCGGCTGGAGCTGTTCTCTCTGGTGGAAAAGTTCGGGATCGAAAGAGGGGCGGCTCCTAGGGAGGCGGAAACCCAGCGGCAGGAGCCGGTGAAAATCAGCTTCAACACCCTGCCGGAGCACCTTCTGGAGAGCAAGGAGCCGGTGGATGTCCTCTTTGACATCTACGAGAATCAGATCATCGCTTTCTGCCTCATCACCAAAGAGGCCCTATACCTATGGGATAAAGATGTGGAGAAGACAGCACAGAAGCTGCTTGCTTCCCCGCTGCCCAAGCGGACCAACCGCCTCAAGGAGCTGTACCATGCGGGACTGGTGGGAGATTTTGAAGTAAACGGCATTGTCTTTGATACGGAAATTGCCGGGTATATTCTCGATCCCCAAAGCAACGACTACAGTATCTCCCGCCTGGCCGCCGTCTACGGCACTCCAGCGGTGGAGCTGGCGGGATTTTTCGGGGCCAGCGGTCCCCTGCTGGAGGAGTGCGCTCTCTACACTCCCTTGGCCGATGTACTGGAGGAAAAGATCTCTCAAAACGGGCAGCATAAGCTGCTCCATCAGGTGGAGTTGCCCCTTTGCCGGGTGCTGGCGGAAATGGAACATACCGGCATCGGTATCGACGTGGAGGGGTTGACGGCCTACGGCGAAAAGCTAGACGCAGAAATTGAAAAATACAGCAGCAGCGTCTTTGAACAGGCGGGGGAGACCTTTAATCTCAACTCCCCCAAGCAGTTGGGAGAGATTTTGTTCGACAAGCTGGGGCTTCCCACCGGAAAAAAAACCAAGACCGGCTATTCCACCAGCGCCGATGTACTGGAAAACCTCAAGGGAAAACATCCCATCATTGAGGATATTCTGGAATACCGCAAGGTGCAAAAACTCAAATCCACCTATGTGGACGGACTCCTCAAGGTAGTGGGGGCCGATGGACGGATTCACACCAGCTTTCAGCAGACCTTAACCCGCACCGGGCGGATTTCCTCCACCGAGCCCAACATGCAGAACATTCCCATCCGCACGGCTTTGGGCAGCGAGCTACGCCGCTTCTTTGTGGCGGGGCCCAACACCCTTCTGTTGGATGCCGACTACTCTCAGATCGAGCTGCGGGTACTGGCCCATATTGCAGGGGACAAGAATATGATCGAGGCCTTCCAAAACGATGAGGACATCCACACCCGCACAGCTTCTCAGGTGTTTAACCTGCCGCCGCCTCTGGTGACTCCCGGTATGCGCAGCCGGGCCAAGGCGGTTAACTTTGGCATTGTGTACGGTATCGGGGCCTACTCCCTCAGTCAGGATGTTGGAGTGAGCGTGGGGGAGGCCAAGGCCTACATCGACGGCTACCTCAAGCACTTTTCCGGTGTTCGGGAGTATATGGAGGAGACGGTGGAGTTTGCCACCGACCACGGCTATGTCCAGACCTTGATGGGCCGCCGCCGGTATCTTCCCGAGCTTGCCAGCTCCAACCGGGTGATGCGAGAGTTCGGCAAACGGGTTGCCCTCAACACCCCCATTCAGGGGGCCGCTGCCGACATCATCAAGGTTGCTATGGTGCGGGTGTTCCAACGATTGAAGCAAGAAGGCCTCAGCGCCCGGCTGATTTTGCAGGTCCATGACGAACTGATTGTGGAGTGCCCCCAGGACGAAGCGACCATCGCTTCCCGGATTTTGCGGGAGGAGATGGAGGGGGCTATGGAGCTTTCGGTTCCTCTGCGGGCCGATGTGGGCATCGGGCACAACTGGCTGGAAGCCAAATAGATTTTTACCTCATCCAAGGCGGGCAGATTGCCCGCCTTTTGGCATTTCTGCCGTAAAACCATACTTTTGAACTGTAAAGGCTTAAATTTTTACAGTTCAAAAGCCTTGATTTTATCAGGGCTTTTGATACCATACTCCAAAGGTAGAAGAATATTGCGGCTGCTTGACAAATCTATGATCTTAGGATAATATATACCTAACAGGGGTATAGTAAACACCGGAAAGGAAGTGCTTTTATGGACACAAACAAACCCACCTGCTGTGCCGGGAAAGAAAGCTTCCGGGTGACCGAGCGGGACGAAAAACTCAAGAAGAATCTGCTCTCCCGCCTCAAACGGGTGGAGGGTCAGGTGCGGGGCATCTACGGCATGATTGAAAAGGATGCCTACTGCGATGATGTGATTCACCAGATTTCTGCTGCCGGTTCGGCGCTGGACAGTGTCAGCAAGCTGGTGCTGGAATACCACATACGCCGCTGCCTTGTGGACAAAATACGGGCAGGGCAGGATGAAATTGTAGACGAGCTGATTACCACTGTGGGCAAGCTGTTGTAGTGCGGCTGTCCCATACAAGGAGAAAACGCCATGGAAAAAACCTACACCATCACCGGAATGACCTGCGCTGCCTGCGCTCGTCGTGTGGAAAAAACAGCCGCCAAGCAGGAGGGGGTCACATCGGCCGCCCTCAACTACGCGGCGGAAAAGCTGATTCTAAAGGCTGAAGAAGGCTTTTCGGAGGAAGTCCTCATCGCCGCCATCGAAAAGGCGGGATACGGTGTAGAAAAGCCGGGAGCCCGGCAGGCTCACATCCCCATAGAGGGGATGACCTGTGCCGCCTGTGCCTCCCGCATCGAAAAGCAGCTTGTAAAGTTGCCCGGCGTGGAGCAGGCCAGCGTCAACTACGCCACCGAGGGGGCGCAGGTCAAGTTCGATCCCGCCTTGGTGCGGCTTTCCGAGCTGCGGCAGGTCATTGAAAAGCTGGGCTACAAGGCCTTGGAGGCGGATCAGCCCCTGACCGACGAGGATACCGTCCGCAAGGACGCGGAAATCAAAAGTATGTGGAGCCACTTTCAGATTGCGGCCATCTTTGCCGCACCGCTCCTCTACATTGCCATGGCCCCCATGATTCCCGGCCTGCCGGGAGGCGGCTTACCCACCTTCCTCCACCCCGACCACAATCCCCTCGCCTTTGCTCTGGTGCAGCTCTGCCTTACCATCCCGGTGATTGCAGTGGGCAGAAGATTTTACACCGTGGGATTTCGTGCGCTGATGCAGCGCAGCCCCAACATGGACTCCCTCATTGCGGTGGGGACCTCTGCCGCCGTTGTCTACAGCATCGTCTCGCTGACCCGCATTGCGGGAGGAGATCACCACGCTGCCCATGCCCTCTATTTTGAATCGGCAGGAGTCATCATCGCCCTGATCCTGCTGGGCAAGGCTTTGGAGGCCAGAAGCCGGGGCCGCACGGGAGAAGCCATCAAAAAGCTGATGGGTCTTGCTCCCAAAACCGCCACCGTCCTGAGAGGGGAGGAGGAAATCAAGCTCCCCATCGACGAGGTGGAGGTGGACGACGTGATTCTGGTGCGCCCGGGAGAAAAGATTCCCGTAGACGGCGTGGTGCTGGAAGGCCATACCGCCATTGACGAATCCATGCTCACCGGGGAGAGCATCCCGGTGGAGAAAACCCAAGGGGATCGGGTGTACGCCGCCTCGGTCAATGCCAACGGGACCATCCGGTTCAAGGCTACCAAGGTAGGAAGCGACACCGCTCTGGCCCAAATCATCAAGCTGGTGGAGGATGCCCAAGGCTCCAAAGCTCCCATCGCCCAGCTGGCCGACGTGGTTTCCGGCTACTTTGTTCCCATTGTCATCGTCATCGCTATTCTGGCAGGAGCCGCTTGGCTGGTCGCCGGAGAGACCATTCAGTTTGCCCTCACCATCTTTGTCTCCATTCTGGTCATCGCCTGCCCCTGCGCTCTGGGCCTTGCCACCCCCACCGCCATCATGGTGGGAACGGGAAAGGGCGCGGAATACGGCATCCTCATCAAAAGCGGAACCGCCTTGGAGACTGCCCACAAGGCGCAGGTGGTGGTGCTGGACAAAACCGGAACCATCACTGAAGGCAAGCCACAGGTCACCGATGTTATCCCCACAGAGGGGACACAGGCTCAGGCTCTTTTGTCGGCCGCCGCCTCTGCCGAGCATGCCTCCGAGCATCCGCTGGGTCAGGCCATTGTGGCCCGGGCCCGGGAGGAAAACCTTGCCCTGCTGGAGGTAGAGCGGTTTGAAAACCTGCCCGGCCGGGGCATTGAAGCGGTCATCGGCGGGCGAACCTACCATATTGGAAACCGGCGCCTGATGGAGGAATTTAAGGTGGAGCTGGGCGAGTTTGCTCAGCGGGCCAGCGTTTTGGCTGGCGAGGGGAAAACCCCCATGTTTATCTCCGATGGCGATGGGCTTCTGGGAATCATTGCCGTAGCCGACGTGGTCAAAAAGAGCAGCGCCGCCGCCATTGCCGCCATGAAGGAAATGGGCCTGGAAGTGGTGATGCTCACCGGGGACAATCAAAAGACCGCCGCCGCCATTGGCCGGTTGGTGGGGGTGAACTCGGTGCTGGCGGAGGTGTTGCCCCAGGACAAAGCCGCCAAGGTTAAGGAGCTGCAGGAGCAGGGCAAAAAGGTAGCAATGGTGGGAGACGGCATCAACGATGCTCCGGCTCTGGCTCAGGCCGACATCGGTATTGCCATCGGCTCCGGCACCGATGTGGCCATGGAAAGCGCCGACATCGTCCTCATGCGCAGTGATCTTTCCGACGTTCCGGCAGCGCTGCAGCTTTCCCGGGCCACCATCCGCATCATCAAGCAGAACCTGTTCTGGGCCTTTGGATACAACACCGTGGGAATTCCCGTAGCGGCAGGCCTGCTCCACATCTTTGGAGGGCCGCTGCTCAATCCTATGATTGCCGCCGCCGCCATGTCCTTAAGCTCGGTGTCGGTCCTCACCAACGCCCTGCGGCTCAAGGTATGGAAGCCCCGATCATTCATTTAAGTAATAGCCCAAGCTAAAACAGGCAGACCGGATATGATTCCGGTCTGCCTGTTGGCGCTGTCACAACAGCCTATGTATTTCTTTACGGAAGCAGGGGAACCCGCTCCTCCCCCTCCTGACTGCCGAAGGAGGCCCGCATCTCATCTTTTTCTTGTTGAGTGTAGCGGTTAATCTTTTCCTGCAGGGTATCCTGCACCCGAACCAGCATATCCAGCATTTTGGGGTTAAAGGCTCCACACTCTCCACTGAGGATCATCTCAATGGTTTCCTTGTGGGTATAGGCCTTTTTGTACACCCGCTCGCTGGTCAAAGCATCGTAGACATCGGCCAGAGAGGTGGCTTGTGCCCAGATGGAAATCTCATCCCCCTTCAGGCCGTCGGGGTAGCCGCTGCCGTCCCAGCGCTCGTGGTGGTGGCGGCAGATGTCGTAGGAATACCGGTAGGACTCCTCATCCTGGGTGTAGTTGAGGGTATCCAGAATCTCGCAGCCCCGGATGGTGTGGGTCTTCATGATCTCAAACTCCTCCTCGGTGAGGGGGCCGGGCTTGAGCAAAATAGCATCGGATATGACGATTTTGCCGATATCGTGCATGGCCGAGACATTGGAGATCGTCTCAATCTGCTCGTCGGTGAGGGGGTAGAACTCCCGCAGCTCCTCCAAGAAAATCTTGGTGAGGGTGCGCACCCGCATGATGTGCTCTCCCGATTCCATGTTGCGAAATTCTGCCGTGGTGGAAAGAGCATCGATAACGAACTGGTTGGACTGGTGGATGCGACGAGCCTGCTGTTCCAGCATTTCTTTTTGTTCCCGCAGCTCCCGTTCCAGCTCCTGCCGGTGGGAATAGAGCCGCACCACATTGTTGACTCTGCGGGAGACAATTTCCGGGTTAAAGGGCTTGTTCACCAAATCCGAAACCCCCAACGCATATCCCATCAAGGTTTTTTCGTCGTCGCTTTCTCCAGTGATGAGTATGACGGGAATGGTCTGAATCAGCCCTAATTGGGTCATCTGCTCCAGCACCTGAAAGCCGTCCATCACCGGCATGACAAGGTCCAAAAGAACAATAGCCAACTCGTCCCGATGCTTGAGAATAAGCTCCAGGGCAATCTGGCCGTTATCCGCTTCCAAAACATCATAGTCGTCCCCAAACAGGTCTGTCAGTAGAATGCGGTTGAGCTGGACATCGTCCACAACAAGCAGTTTCTTCTTACAACAGCTCAACGGTACGCACATCCCCTCTCCAAATGTCCGGATTATAATTATAACATTATTATGATAAAATTTCCAGAGAATTCTTCCCACAAATTTTCCTATTAGGAAAATTTTTCCTAAGCAAGCATTATCTTTTCATCAAGAGCAATCAAGAGGTGGAATCACTATCAAATGGCAGAGGTTTTTGCGGCAAAAAAAGAAGCCCCCACGGCTCTATAAGAGAGCTATGGGGGGCGATCAGGGGGACGCTTAAGGGTCAGTGGATGTCACGCAGTCCATGCAGATTGGCCTGCTCCAGCCCCTTGCGCAGGGCAAAGGAGAGGGGGACGGCAAACACCACGGCGATGATGCCGTTGATGGTGGAGGTGACTGCCTTCTGCGCCAGAGAAAACATCGCTGTTTGCACCTCAACCCGGTTGAAGAATAGGTTGGTTGCCAGGTCCTTGCCCAGATACAGAATGATGTAGGTCAGCTGACCCAGAATACCGGCAAAGATGTTGCGCTTGAAGGACTTGGCCTCCATTCCCCGGCTCCAGGCGATGCTGCCGCATACAAAGGCCATCAAAAACTTAAAGACCAGAGTAAAGGGCGCGCTGGAAACGTAGAGGGGGTTGGTGAGGTCAAAAAATAGGGAGCCAACCCCGGCGGCGATGCCTCCCGGTATAGGACCCAGAATCAGCCCGGACAGGAGACACATAATGTTCCCCATATGGATGCGGGGAGTGGTGCCTGCAATAGCGGGCAGGGGTACATAGAGGTAGTTGGAAGCGAACACAAGGGCTCCCACCACTCCAACCATGGCCACAAAGGTAATGTTGGTCATCTTTTTGCGCATAAAAATCAAACCTCCTGCTGCGAAAATCTACAATGGCATTGCTATTTTATGGCCCTCCCGCCGAAAAAAAGCAACGCTTCTTGCTATTTTCGGCAGCTACAGGGCCTGATATCCGGTTAAAATCTGATCTCTGGTCAGCCAGGGCAGGGAATGCTCCAGCAAGACACCAAAACGGGGATCGGTGCCGTATCCGTATGTAGTTTTAATGCAAAGCTCTACAAAGGCGGTGGCACGGCTGATGGCAAGGGGAAGGCTGTCTCCGGAAAGAAGTCCCCCTGTCAGCACGGCGGCGAACAAATCACCGGTGCCGGGATAGGCAACGGGAACATATTGGCAGTCGGCCCGCCAGTAGGCGTTCCGGTCCCGGTCGTACCCCACGTTGGAGATGACGCCGGACATTAGGTTGACTCCGGTAATCACCACCTGAGCGGGTCCCAGCTCACCCAGCCGGGCCAGATAGCTTTTAGTCTGGGAGGTGGTGAGAGGCCCCTGAGGATAATCGATTCCCAGCAGGATGCTCACCTCGGTGAGGTTGGGAGTGATGATTCCCGCTTCCCGCACCAGCTCCCGCATCCGGCGGCGAATATCTGCCGTGCAGGTACGGTAGGGCTTGCCGTGATCCCCCATCACCGGGTCCACCACATGCAGAGCCTTGGGGTAGGCCTCCAAAAACTCCAGGCAGTGGTCGATCTGAGCTTCGTTACTTAAAAATCCGCTGTAGATACCGTCAAACTCCAGACCCAGACGCTGATAGTGCTCCAATGCTCCCGAAATGTAATCGGTGAGATCCCGCATTTCCACATCACCCATTCCCCCGGTGTGAGTGGAAAGAATGGCGGTGGGCACTGCGCAAACCTGCACTCCCATGGCGGAAAGAGCCGGCATAATCACCGACAGGGAACAGCGCCCGAATCCCGAAAGATCGTGAATGGCCGCCACGCGGCTGTGGCTTTTCTGCATGAAAATTACTCCTTGCATCTTCAGTATATGCCTACCGAACCCTCAACTTCAACTCGGGTCCGGTAGACAAGATGATCGGTCAAACTTGTATAAAATGCACAAACATAAAAAATGAAAACCTAAATAAAATGTAAATACTTTACAGCAAAAATGAAAGCCTCTACCTTGGTGTTGGAGGAGATGGTTAAATTATACAAGAAACCTTAACGAATACCGCTAGATAATTGTGGGGATAGTAGAAAATTAGGACTCTTCACCGGCTTTCTCCATGGCGGAGCGGAAGATCCAGAACTTGCTGAACAGGTAGTTGAGGATCACCACCAAAACGTTGGAGGCCAGCTTGATGATCCCGGGGTGAAAACCCAGAACATCCACAAACAGATAGACGATGCCTATATCCAGAGCCAGAGAGAACAGTCGTGCTCCAAAAAAAGAGAGCACTTCCCGGCCCAGAGCGGCAGCTCCCCGGGTCTGAGAGCGAAACACCCAGGTGCGGTTGGTTCCGTAGGCAAACAGCACCGAGGCAAACCAGGCGATCAGGTTGGGGGCTACGGTGGAGCTACCCGGCCAAAGGGCCAACAATGCCATAAAGGTAATATAGTTGACGGCGGTGGTCAGCACGCCAAATACCAGATACAGCAGGATATCCCGATGCTTTTGGCAGAGCACCGATATTTTTTCCCTCAAGGGACAATCCTCCTTTCCTGAGAGCTGAACTTGCGGCTGCAAAAAGTCACAAGTCTTGTTGGCTAGCAATGCGGGTTATCTAGTCAATAAAAACGCTAAGCGTTTTAAAGCAGCGAGTCACGCTTGCTGGTACACCGTAGGGGTGGGATTGACTATGAAATCCGGTTCAATTTGCCTGTAGGGTAGCTAGCGGTAAATACCGCAACTTAACAATACAAAATGTTTTCAAGTTAACCGATTATAAGGGTATCATAACCATAAAGAGGTTACGATACCCGGAGAAGCTTGTTTTTCGTTTCCAGTATATCACAAACACAGCTGGAGAAAAAGCCCCTATCATTGTCAGAATCCAGGTTTTACGCTATACTGAAACCTGCTGCCGTCAAGGGCTTTTCACTACGGAGAACCGTGGCTGCCGGTGCTTTGGCGGCGGAAATATTCCAATACTTAAGCGAGTGGGAGAGAAAAAATCACCGCCGATGATATGGAGGAAGTTGTTGTGACATTCAAGAAGTGCCTGTCCATAGTCCTTGTGCTGCTGCTGGTCCTGCCGGGATGTGCCTCTGCCGGATCAAAACCAGGGGAGGGGCGGACCAAAGAGCTGACCGATATGATCGGCCGGCCGGTATCCATCCAAACTCCTGTGGAACGAGTGGTGGCTCTCACCGCCGCCGACTGCGAGATTATCAGCGCCCTGGGCTGTGAGGACGCTTTGGTGGGCCGGGGAGAATACTGCGACTACCCGGCATCGGTGCAGGAGATTCCCACGGTTCAGAGCGGCTATGACACCAATATCGAGCAGATCATCGCCCTAAGTCCCCAAGTGGTGGTGATGGGCTCCATGGCGCAGGGGGAGGAGCAGGCCCAGGCCTTGTCTCAGGCGGGGATTGCCACGGTCTTTACCGATGCCCAAAGCATCGAGGGGGTGTATCAGGCCATTACGCTGCTGGGGAACGTACTGGGCCGTCAGGAGCAGGCTCAGGAGCTGATTGGGGAAATGCGGAGGACCTTTGGCGAAATCCAGGATAAGGTTGCGGGAAAAAACAAAGAGAGTACCATCTACTTTGAGGTTTCCCCTTTGGAGTACGGCCTCTGGACGGCGGGGCAGGACACCTTTATGGATGAGATTGCCGTCATGCTGGGCCTTGAGAACACCTTTTCTGATTTAAAGGGCTGGGGCGAAATCTCTCAGGAACAGGTCATTGCCCGGAACCCCGACTACATTGTCACCGTCACCATGTACTTTGGAGAAGGCCCCCGCCCCGAAGAAGAAATCGCCGCCCGGGAGGGCTGGCAGAACATCCCTGCGGTGGAACAGGGCAACATCATCCACGTGAGTTCGGACGAAATCACCCGCCCTGGGCCTCGTCTGGCAGAAGCAGCCACCCTGCTATACCAGCGCATCTACGAATAACCCTTGCCAACAAAACACAACAGCCCCGGACACATCGATGGTCCGGGGCTGTTGGTTACTGCTTTTTCTGGTGCCCTTGAGAGGGGATAGAGTGCTTTTTGGCGTTGCGGCCCTCGCTGTCTGGCTGGTCGCTGGCGGGAGTGGGGCCGCCCTTGGATTTTGCCCGGCGCACTTCCTTGGGGTCGGTTTGACTGTCTTTTGCCATGAGAGTTCTCCTTTCCGGGATTTTTATTAGCTTCTGCATCCCGGAGGGATTTCATGCAAATACTAGGAATATCTCACCCAAAGGAGAAGCAAGATGAAGAAAATTGCCTGGATCGCGGCTATTGGACTAGGGGTTCCTCTGGCCTTTACTCTGATGCTCAAGGCCTTGCACCTGATGCAGGGCCTGATTTCCAAGGTGCTCTCTCTGCTGTTGTGGTGCCTTTCGGTTATGGCCGCCGTGCTGATGGTGCGGCAGGTGCTGACAGGGGGCGATTCCTCTAAGGAGGAGCCGTCGGCTATGTGGTAGCCGTTGGGGGAGCGGTGTCCCCGGACTGGGATGGGGAAGGGGGGCTCTTTCCTTCTGAAGCAGCCGGATCATCCCCCTGTGGGGCTGCACTTTGCCCCTGAGAGCTTGTGCTTTGCCCTTGAGGGCTTGCGGCTTCCCCTTGAGCCGCTATATTGCTGCCTTGCAGAGGAGGGGAGTTGTCGTCCGGCCGAATGATAGCAATGGTTTGCAGCAGTTGCCCCAACAGGATGAACACTGCCCCAAGCTGGTTGGCCTGCGTGTTGGTCAGTTGCGCCGCAATGACGTTGGCGGCCGCCGTCATAGCAGCGGTGACTTCGGTAAAGTTCATGGCCCTTCCCCTTTAGCGTTTCTGATACCAGTCTATGCCAGAAGATACCGAAAAGCCAATGCATCCACAGAAAAGGGCCCCCGAAATTCTTCGGGGGCCCTTTGTAACGTTTCAGGTTTGGGGAAAAGGCGGATACCACCTGCTCTGCAAAAGATAGAAGGAGTATCGGGTTCAGCGAGTGGTATCGGGTCAATCCATGGGTCACTTGCCAGTTTGCTCCACCAAAACCACGCAGTGGGCGGCGATCCCCTGCCCTGTACCGGTAAAGCCCAAGCCTTCCTCAGTAGTGGCCTTAATGCTGACGGCATCGATCTCAACTTGAAGAACGCGGGCGATATTTTGGCGCATTTGTGGCAGGTGAGACGCCATCCGGGGCTGCTGAGCCACAAGGGTGGCGTCCAGATTCCCGGTTTGCCAGCCCTGCTCCCGGAGCATGTGGCCCACCTGCTCCAAAAGCCCAAGGCTGTCTGCATCCTTGTAGGTGGGATCACCGGGGGGGAAGTGGGCGCCAATATCCCCCATGGCAAGGGCCCCCAACAGAGCATCTGCTACCGCATGACAGAGGACGTCGGCGTCGGAATGGCCTTCCAGCCCCAACTTCCAAGGAATATCCACCCCGCCGATGATCAGCCTGCGCTGTGGGCCCAGCCGGTGTACATCATATCCATGGCCTACTCGAACACTTCCCACCGGGACCATCCTTCCTCCTGAAATTGCAGCACTGCTTCCGCCATGGCCAAGTCCTCGGGGATGGTGATCTTTAGGTTGGAATATCCCCCCGGAACCACCTTGACCCTGTGGCCTATCTGCTCCACCAGCTGGCAGTCGTCGGTGTACTCGTGGCCCTGCCCCTTGGCCCGTGCCATGGCCTGACGGTACAGCCCCGACTCAAACACTTGGGGGGTCTGAATGGCCGCCAATCCCTTTCGGGGAGGGGTGGAGACCGCAAAGCCGTCCTTGTCCACCACCTTGATGGTGTCCTTGGGGGTCATACCCGGGGCGGCGGCTCCAAACTCCATGGCGGCCCGGATACACTCCTCCACCACCTCGGGAGTCACCAAAGGCCGGGCCCCATCGTGAATCAGGTAGTAGGCCGCCTGATCATCACAGGCTTCCACCCCCAAAAACACCGATTGCTGACGGCTGGCACCGCCCCCCACCACAGCGCTGACTAAATCCAGAGAGAACTCCCGGGTGAGAGCATAGTATTCGGGAATGCTCTGAGGGGGACAGACCAGCACCACCTCCCCCACCATAGGGCAGCGGGAGAGGACCTCGACGCTTCGGACCACCACCGGCAAGCCGTCCAGAAGAGCCTGCTGTTTATCGATTCCCTGCATCCGGTCGGCAGAACCTGCCGCCACCACCACGGCGGACACAAGAGGCATATTCTTTTTCTTTTTAAAAAACATAGCTCTCCCTGCTAACATTTTTTGGGGTAGGCCTTTTGCGAGGCCCCCTGTAATTTGGCTTCATTCTAGCAGTTGGCCGGGAGCTTGTCAACAAAAAAGCTGTCGGTTACAGGGGACGCTTGGTCTTTTGTTTTTCCGGGAACCCGCAATGGGGGATTGACAATCCGCCCTGTTTCCTTCATAATAAGATTAGTCTTAGACTTGTTCTGCGGGGAATCGGCTGTCAATGGAGGAACCTGCCTTGAACCGAGTGGAATTGTGTGCACAGTTAAATGACATTCCTGTCATTGCCGCCGTCAAAGAAGATGCCTCGCTGCAAAAGGCACTGGAGTCGGAAAGTCTGATTGTCTTTCTGCTGTTCGGCACCGCCTGCACCATCGAGGGGATTGTCAACAAGGTGAAAGAGGCGGGAAAGATTGCCTTTGTCCATATTGATCTGGTGGAGGGACTTTCCAGCAAGGACGGAGCCATTGACTTTATCCGGCAGTACACCAGGGCGGACGGCATCATCTCCACCCGAGCAGGCCAGATTAAATATGCCAGAAGGCAGGGGCTTGCCACCGTTCAGCGTATTTTTGCCATCGATTCCAAGGCCATCGACAACATCGGCAATCAGGTGGCGCTGAGCGACGTGGATTTGATTGAAGTGATGCCCGGGATTATGCCCAAGGTGCTAAAAATCGTTATGGAAAAAACTCAGGTTCCCGTCATCGCCGGGGGACTGATCCGGGATAAGGAAGACGTCATCTCCGCTTTGTCGGCCGGTGCGGTGGCTATTTCCACCACCCGGGAAGAAATCTGGTTCATGTAAGGGAAACCACATTTCAAAACTGAATATAACCGCATAGAGATAATTGAGAGTGGTGCGCATTGGACGAAAGTCCAGTTTGCACTGCTCTTTTATATTTTAATAGAAATGGAGAGAGTAGCATGGGAAGCAGCACAGAATATGTCAATGTGCCTTGGGAACTAATGGAGTCTTTTGTCAAGGAGGCCTTTGTCGGCTACGGAGTGCCGAAAAAGGATGCTCAAATCTGCACCGATGTGCTGATCGAAGCCGACCGCAGGGGAATTGAATCCCACGGAGTCAACCGCTTTAAGCCGATTTACATTGATCGGATCAAAGCGGGGATTCAAAAGCCTGTCACCGAAATCGAAATCCTAAAGGAAACCCACACCACCGCAGTGCTGGACGCCCACCACGGCATGGGACAGGTGGCCGGAGTCCGGGCCATGGAAATGGCCATTCAAAAGGCCAAGCAATACGGCATGGGAATGGTGGCGGTGCGCAATTCCACCCACTATGGAATTGCCGGCTACTTTACCTCCATGGCCATCGACAACGGATGCGTGGGCATTACCGGAACTAATGCAAGACCCTCTATTGCCCCCACCTTTGGGGTGCAGAACATGCTGGGCACCAACCCTTTGACCATCGGATTCCCCACAGACGAGGAGTTCCCCTTTAATCTGGACTGTGCCACCAGCATCATCCAGCGGGGCAGAATTGAATACTACGCCCGCATCGGGCAGGATTGCCCCAAGGGCACCGTCATTGATCAGGACGGCAACGCCCTGACCGATTCTCCCTCCATCCTCAAAGCGCTCACTGCCGGAGACGCCGCTCTGACACCTCTGGGCGGCATTGGGGAGGAATTGGCAGGGTACAAGGGATACGGCTACGCCGTCGCTGTAGAGGTGCTCTCTGCCGCATTGCAGGCGGGTACTTATCTCACTGATCTGGACAACAAGGACAAGGACGGAAACCAAAAGCCCTATCAGCTGGGCCACTTCTTTATCGCCATCGATACCGAGGCGTTTATGGGGCTGGATACCTTTAAAACCACAGCGGGGAACATCATGCGGGCGTTGCGGGCCTCCCGCAAAGCGCCGGGGCAGGAGCGGATT
The DNA here is from genome assembly GCA_018434245.1 of Oscillospiraceae bacterium. Taxonomy (GTDB): domain Bacteria; phylum Bacillota; class Clostridia; order Oscillospirales; family Ruminococcaceae; genus WRAV01. The sequence continues at coordinate 16,690 of JAHDPQ010000089.1, read as the reverse complement.
TACACAGCCGGAGAAAAAGAATACCTCACCTGGCTGGAGCGCAAGGACAAGGGTCTGCCGGTAAGCCGGGGCGTCCAGCCCGAGCTGATTGCCGTGCGGGATGAACTTGGGCTGAACCAGTACGTCTTCCCCTTTGAATAAGCGGCCATCATACTGTGTCGTGACAGCCGGATAGAGTTGGGCTACCGGCAGTCATTGCGGAAAAAGTCCGGCGGTTCCCTTTACGGGAGCCGCCGGACTTCTGCATATCGAGTGTGATTGAGGAATTATTTCAGGCTTAGGATTTTGTTCCAGACCTTTTCGTGGACAGGGATGCCCAGTTGGGTGTTTTCTTTGCGGATGCCCAACATGGCCTGACCGGGATACCGCACGGTTTCTCCCGGTACGGGAGTGGCGCCAAGTACCATCTCCAAGGCTTCGTCCACAATGGCGTCGGCCTGTTCCTGCTCTCCCAGCGCAAAGGGGTTGATGATGATAAAGGTTTGAGAACAAGCTCGCTCGTCGGTTCCTTCCATGGCTGCCATAGCCGCCGAGGAGTAGCCGAAGGAGGAGACACTGGTAATCAAATCCAGCAGCATGGCGATGGAGGAGCCCTTCCACTTGCCCATGGAAATCAGCCGCTTGCAGCGCAGCACCTCTGTCGGATCGCTGGAAAGGTTGCCCTCATCATCGTAACCGGCAGGATCGGGCATGGTGCGGCCCTCCAGCTTGGCCAGCTGCAGCTTGCCGTAGGAATATTGGGAGAAGGAGGTGTCCATGATCACATGCTCCCCGTTTTTGCGGGGTACTGCCATCACCAGAGGGTTGTTGCCCAAGCAGTGTTCCATGGTGCCCCAAGCGCACATGTTGGCCCGGGCATTGGTGAAAATTATCCCCAGCATACCGGCCTGAGCTGCCATGATGCCATAGGTTCCTCCCCGCAGCCAATGGTTGGAGTTGCGAATAGACACACAGGCAATACCATGAGTTTTGGCAAGCTCGATAGCACGCTGGGTGCAGATTCTCGCGTTGACGATGCCCAGCCCTGACCGGCCGTCCCAGATTTCGTAGCCTCCCAACCCGGAGACGCGGCAGGCGGTCTCGGTGGGCAGAACACTGCCCAGTTCGATGCTGTTGATCAGCGCCACAAAGCGGTTAATGCCGTGGGTATACACGCCGTCCAAAGAGTTCTGCGCCAGAACATGGGCGACTTCCTCCGCATAAGGCTCGGGAGTGTTTCTGCCCATTAATATTTCCTTTAGGGTAGCCTTTACTTCTTCAAACGGTATCCTCATAAGCTGTACCTCCAAGCCTTGATGTAGACGAGCATGCAGTAACAACAGAGTACCATCAAATTTGCCTTTGTCAAGGCTTATGCCGGGCGGATTACAGCGTGTCGCCGGCTAAGCCGGAAAGAACCATCCGCGCTCCTCCCATTCGTTTGGCTTGGTAGAGAGCGCTGTCTGCCTGCTCAAACAGATCGTCATAGGCCACCGCTTTCCTTACCAGCACCACACCGGCGCTGATGGATACGTCAATATCCTCTATGACATTTTTGATGCGGGAGCTAAGCTGCTGGAATTTGAGCTGGGTAAAATCGTGGGAGGGGATGTCCCTGATGTAGACGCAGAATTCGTCCCCTCCCATGCGGCCGATGATGTCTGTGCTCCGGAACACCAGCTTGAGGCTCCTGCCCAGATGCTCCAGAATCTGGTTGCCGGTTAAGTGGCCGTAAGTATCATTGATCTCTTTAAATTTATCGCAGTCCATTAAGAGGAAGGCGTCCAGCTGATCCCCCCGGCTGCGAAGGCGCTCAATGATCCGCTCTTTGGCGGTGGTTGCGTTGTACAGGCCGGTCAAACCGTCCCTCTGGGACTTGAGGATTAGCTCTTCTTTTTCCGCAGCCTCCCTGCTCACGTCCATCAACTTGCCCAAGATGGAATACAGCTTGCCGTTGTCGTCATACATGCTCAGGTGAATGGACTTGAACACCCCTGTGGTGCCGTCGGCAAGGGGGAGCTTGAGGGTAAAGGTGTTTTCCTCCTCCTGTCCCTTGGCAAACAAGGCGCTTTTCAGGATTTCGGCCACTGCACGGCGCTGTTCTGGTGAGCCGAAGAGCTGGGAACACTTTTCCGAAAGCTGCAGCTTTCCGGAGGCTGCACAGTATTCGTAAATATACTCGTTGGTGATTTGGGCCAGCAGTTCGTGGCGTTTGTTTTGCATCCTAAGCTGATTGTTGGTATGGACGTTGCGTACCATGCTCAGCAGCAGAACCCCCACCACCAACAGAGCAACCAACATAATTTCTTCCCCGTAGGCGCTCATCATCATGGAAAAGGTGATAGCTCTTTCTACATGGGAGGTTTCCTCCAATATGATATTCAGCATTTGCTTTTCATTGATGCTGTCGATTGCCTTGTTGATAATGGAGAGCAACCTATCATCGGGTTTTATAAAACCTATACCGTATTCCCGGGGCTCTTTGCTTTTGGGAATGGTCACAATATTGCGGTAATTGTTTTTCACCTTGTAAAAGGACACGGAATAGGCGTTTCCATAGCCGTAATCGGCCTGTCCACTTTCCACGGCGTCGAGGCTTTGTTCCCTTGTGTGAAAGTAAATGGAGTGCTTCTCCTCCACACCTTCGGGAAGGGCGCTGCCCTTGACGGCGGCATATGTTTTGTCCTCCAGATGATCGGCATCTAGGGAGGAGTTGATGTAAAGGATGGTTTCGGAGGTGAGGTAGGGGGTGGACAACACAAACTCCTCCGACGTGTAATGACGCGGAATGCCAAAAATCAGGTCGGCATCGCATTCAAACACCTCGTCCAGGGAGTCGTAAAGGCGGTACTCAAACTCAAGCCCCGTCTGCTCAGATATGGCCTGCAGCACCTGTATGGAAATCCCTTGTATCTCTCCCCGGGCATTGAGGTACTGAATCGGGGCGATGCCGTCGAGAGATGCCGCTGTGAGAACCTTTTTCCCTGCGATATAGGCTTCTTCCTCCTGTGTTAAAGCCCATTGGGCTTTTGCAGGAGTGGGAGGAATGGCTAGTAGCAGGGTCCCCAGCAGGATCAGCCATAGTGCCTGCAATCTGTGCTTCTTACCTCTCATACTTTACTGTTAACGCTCCTGTTTTAACATTTGTGGCATAAACACCTCTATTGTAAGCGAACTGAAAGAGATTCACAAGTTTTATGAATGTTTTTTAAGCCTTTTTGTATATGTGGTGGCAAAAAACAACCTATATGACAAGTTTTCCGGTTGAAAAAACAAGAACCCAACAGCACAGCACCTGCCAATGGAGAGGGAGCATGCAAAACGCTGCCCCGTAGCCTCCGCCTTACAGGGCTGTAAAGAAAGTGTTTAGCTTTTTGCCGGGTTTAGTAAAACTATACAACGAAAATAGGCCGCTACCGGAAGAAGTCCACGGTTTTTTTAGTTATAGTGTTAGAATCATTAACTTTTTGTTAACTTTAGCCCTTTACTATTGTACAGGATCATATATAATTAATATGGGTTAGTGTTTTACAGAAAAAGGAGGGGTTTGTGATGAGGATCGATTTAAACAGCGATTTGGGAGAAAGTTTTGGTGCCTACACCATGGGACTGGACTCCCAAGTCATACCACACATCACATCTGCCAACGTGGCTTGCGGCTATCACGCAGGAGATCCTGTGGTGATGGAGGCGACGGTTCAGATGTGCAAACAGCACGGTGTTGCGGTGGGAGCCCATCCGGGCTACCCGGACCTGATGGGATTTGGCCGGCGCAATATGGGGGCCTCTCCTGCCGAGGTCAAGTCCTACATAAAATATCAAATTGGCGCTCTTATGGCCTTTTGCCAAAGCGCCGGCGTAAAGCTCCAGCATGTAAAGCCTCATGGGGCGCTGTACAACACGGCCGCCAAGGACTACAAGCTGGCGGCTGCCATTGCACAGGCAATTTATGAGGTAGACCCTTCCATTATCCTTTTGGGCCTTTCGGGAAGTCAGTCTCTGGTTGCTGCAAAGGATATCGGCCTGCCCTGTGCCAGTGAAGTATTTGCCGACCGCGCCTACAACGCCGACGGCAGTCTGGTGGCCAGGGGGACTCCCGGTGCGGTGATTCACGACGTGGATGAATGTGTTGCCCGCATCATCAGAATGGTGAAGGAACACAAGGTAACTGCCATTACCGGGGAAGAAGTCTCCCTTTCTCCCCAGTCCATCTGCGTCCACGGCGACACCCCCCAGGCGGTTGCCTTTGTAAAAAACATCAAAGAAAAGCTGATGGAAAACGGCATTACTCCTTCTAATCTGGGAGAGATTACAGTGGGTTAAACAGGCAGAAGCTCATTTTATCGAAAAGGAGAATACTGATGAAAAAGACAACTCAATCCCGTTCCGAACAAAGCGTTGGCGTTTTGATTGCCGCCGCATTTTTGATGGCTACTTCCGCCATTGGCCCCGGATTCTTGACCCAGACCGCTACCTTTACCGGTCGCTTTCATGGAAGCTTTGGCTTTGTCATCCTCATTTCCCTGGTGCTGGCGGCAGTGGTGCAGCTGAACGTATGGCGTGTGCTCTGTGTTTCCAACCTGCGGGGTCAGGATGTGGCCAACCAGGTGCTCAAGGGCCTTGGCTACTTTGTGGCCGCCCTCATCTGTCTGGGAGGCCTTGCCTTTAACATTGGCAACGTAGGCGGAACCTCCTTGGGTCTCAACGCTGCTCTTGGCCTGGATGTCCGTGTGGGTTACATTGTCAGTGGAGCCATGGGCATTACGGTCTTTGTCATTAAGCAGGCCTCCAAGGTGATGGATACCCTGGTAAAAGTGCTGGGGGGCATCATGATTGTGGTTATTCTGGTTGTGATCTTTATTGTGCAGCCTCCCGTTGGACTGGCTTTGAAGGAGACCTTTGTTCCCTCCACCTCCATCACCGAGCTTGCCCCCGCCATCCTCACCCTGCTGGGCGGAACCGTTGGAGGATACATCACATTTTCCGGTGCTCACCGCCTCATTGACGCTGGAATCAGCGGGGAGGAGAATTTGGAGCAGATCAACCGCAGCTCGATTATGGGCATGGGTATTGCGGCCATTGTCCGGGTATTCTTGTTCTTGGCGGTGCTGGGTGTTGTGGTAACCGGTATCACTCTGGACCCCTCCAACCCCGCTGCCGACGCCTTCCGCATTGGTGCAGGCGAACTGGGCTACCGCTTCTTTGGTCTGGTGCTGTGGGCTGCCGGAACCACCTCCATTGTGGGAGCTGCCTACACCTCGGTTTCCTTCCTCAAAACCTTGAACGAGACCATTAATAAAAACGCCAACATGGTAACGGTGGGCTTTATCGCTATCTCTACCTTGATCATGCTCCTGCTGGGACAGCCTGCCAAGCTGCTGGTTCTGGCTGGAGCCCTCAACGGGCTCATTCTGCCGGTGACTCTGGGCGTCTGCCTAGTGGCATCCCAGAAAAAGAGTATTATGGGTGAAAACTACAAGCATCCCACCTGGCTGTTTGTAGCCGGTATCATTGTGTTCTGTCTATCCGCTTACCTTGGAATCACTTCTCTGGGTAATCTATCAAAACTGTTCGCATAAGGAAGGAGGTTGCCCCATTGTACCACAAGGCAAAATATCTGCCTGCCGGTGATCGCGGTGTCGTTGTGGAATTGGGCAATGCCATTACGCCTCAAATTAACGAGCGGGTGCGAGGATTCCTTCTGGTTTTGGAGGAGGCTAAGCTAAAGGGCATTGTGTCGGTGAACACCACCTACCGCTCCCTGCTGATTCAGTACGACCCTCTGCAGCTGCCCTATCAGAAGCTGGTAGAGACTCTGCAGGGCCTGGAATCCCAGCTCTATTCCACTCAGTTGCCTCCCGCCCGGGTGCTGGAGGTTCCCACCCTGTATGGCGGCGAGTTTGGCCCCGATCTGGACTTTGTGGCAGAGCACGCCGGCATGACCGCTGATGAGGTGGTTCGCATTCACCACTCCACCGAGTATCTGGTCTATATGCTGGGCTTTACTCCGGGCTTTGCGTATCTGGGGGGAATGGACACCGCCATCGAAACTCCCCGGCTTAAGACTCCCCGGGGGAAGATTCCCGGAGGCTCGGTGGGAATTGCAGGCAAACAGACCGGCATCTACTCCATCGACAGCCCCGGCGGTTGGCAGCTCATCGGTCGTACCCCCATCCTGCTTTACGATCCCGATCGGGAGCCGCCCATCCTGCATCAAACCGGGGACTACATTCGGTTTGTGCCCATTAGCCGGGAAGAGTACGACTCCATTGCACAGGCGGTCAGGCAGGGAACCTACGAGTACCGCCTGGTTCCCAGAAAGGAGGCATTGGCCCATGAGTAAAACCACTGCCATCCAGATCATCAGCCCGGGACTTTTGACCACGGTGCAGGATGATGGCCGCTACGCCTATCAGCGGTTCGGCATGTCTGTTTCCGGCGTGATGGATCCGTTTTCCAGCCATGTGGCCAACTTTCTGGTGGGGAACACCCCGGTCGAAGCGGTGCTGGAAACCACGCTGATGGGCCCTTCCATGGAGATGCAGGGGGACTGCGTGATTGCTGTGACAGGAGCCGACATGGCCCCGCAAATCAACGGAAAGCCGGTGCCCATGTGGCAGACTCTGCCGGTTTCCAAGGGGGAGGTGCTCTCCTTCGCGGCTCTGAAATCCGGGGCCCGCAGCTACATCGCCTTTGCCGGAGGCATTGATCTGCCGGAAGTGATGGGCAGCCGCTCCACCTACGCCAAGGCCAAGGTAGGTGGGCTGGAAGGCCGTCCTCTGCGTGCCGGAGACGTGCTCCGCGTCAACCGCCTGCAAAAAAGTCTGGACCTAAAGCGGATTCGAGTAGCGGAGCAGTACATACCCAAGTACCCTGCCCAACAGGTGCTGCGGGTTGTGCTGGGCCCTCAGGACGACCACTTCACCAAAGAGGGGATTGACACACTTTGCACCGCGCAGTACACGGTGAGCAAGGAGTGTGACCGGATGGGCTATCGTCTGGAAGGTGCGTCCATCGCCCACAAGGAATCTGCCGACATTATCTCCGACGGCATCATGATCGGAAGCGTTCAGGTCCCCGGCAACGGCCTGCCCATTATTTTGATGGCGGATCGCCAGACCACGGGAGGCTACACCAAGGTCGCCACCGTCATCTCCACCGATCTGCCCAAGGTAGCACAGGCCAAGGCGGGAGACTCCTTTCGCTTTCAGGTGGTGTCGGTGGAAGAGTCCCAGCAGATTCTGGTGGAGGAAACCAAACGGATGCAGGCCCTGCAAACCAGCTGCATCCCGGTGGTGGAAGCACCTGCCCCACAGGCCGCCACTCCACCTCAACCGGTGGCTCCCGCAAGGGCTGCTGCTCCGGCTTCGTCCCGGGTGATTCACCAGTCCATCACCATTGATGGCGAGAACTTTCAGGTAGAGCTCAGGGAAATACGATAACCTCAACAGGAACAAAAACACCTAAACTAAAACACTGCCCACGCTGCCTTGCAGCACCCGAAACAGTCCGAGTACTTTGGCGTCGGATGGAAGGGTTTATCGGAATGAGAACATACGGTACTCCTTGACATTTGCGCCGATGGGGTATTGAATAAGAGTATCCAAACAACTAAATAAGAGCAGACGGTTGCCATACCGGCATGAATAGGGAATGCGGTTAGAATCCGCAACAGCACACACTACTGTAAAAGCTACGAAACACAATTGCGCCACTGGAAGGCTGCTTCCGGGAAGGCTTGTGGAGTAGGCTGGAGGCTTTGAGTCAGGATACCTGCCGACTGCTTCTGAGAAAAAATCCTTTGGTGATGAAGGGATTGCAGGCTGGCTTGCTTCATTCACCGGGGACTTTTGTTCCCGGTGTTTTTTTGTGAATGAAAACCTTTGTAATCAACAGCATCATCGAAAACTTTAACCTGGGTAAGTACTTTAACATTATTTGTGACGATCCCAGGCCCATCTGCGATTTTATCAACGGGGAACTCCACCGGGAAGCAACGGTGTGCCATGCAGAGGGCGCTTTTTCCGGCCGGAATAAGTATATCATCTTCACGGCGCTGCGCCGCTCTCAGGCCATACAGCTCCGGGGCTTTATTAAGCAAAACGCTCCCCATGTCTTTATTATGATCTCCAACTCCAACGAAATCATTGGCAGAGGCTTTCAGGAATAAAGCTGCAGTGGGCTTGTTACGATAAAAGGGGAGAGGCGGGGAATCTGCTGATTTCCCAGCCAAAAATGGCAGAGCTGCCGGAGCCGGATTCTTCCGAGCCCGGCATACAACATCTGCCTACAGGGAGTATCTTCCACTTTACGGGACAGCTTTGGATCAAGGATCAGGGCTGTCCCTTTAAAATTGCGTCTGGTTGTTGCCAAGCTGATTGACGGCGTCGGCAATGCGGTTTTTGGCGTCCTCTCCCGTTGCCGCCCCCTGAATGTGGCGGATCATCGAGGCCTTTTCCGACTTTGACATCCTGCCGAATGCGTTCATAGCTTTGGGATTCTGAGCAAGCTCCATTCCAAGACCCAAGGGCAGGTCCGGTCCATCGGGATTTTTGCCGATTCCAATAAAGTTGTTGTCCATGGTACTTCCTCCTGCAATGTGTTCTATGAGCGAGGGAATTTAGCGGGTTTGGGTGGCGTGGCTATGGCAAAGGGATAAGAACCGCTGGATGTTTTCCTCCTCTGCCTGTCGGTCGGCTCCGGTACGCCCCAATCGATCACAGAGGCCCAGCAAAGCGACATCATCAAGGTCGGTATTTTCTATCATTGCTGGGATGTCGGCGTAGGGTAGCCCCTTTACCACATACAAAATTTGCATATGATAGCGAACCAGATGGCTGACGGAGGATACAAACTGCGTTTCCTGGTTCAGGGCAGTCAGGAACTGCCCGGCCAGCACTGCCCCGACTTTGTCGTGGTTGTAGGCAGTGATCCGCCCTTTTCGGGTTTTGGTGGTGGCAGGCTTTCCAATGTCGTGCAGCATCGCCGCCCACATCAATATGCGGGGATGGGCACTGTGGTCTTTTTTCTTTGCCGCCTCATCCACCACCAGCAAGGTGTGGTTCCATACGTTGCCTTCTGGATGGTGAAGGGGGGACTGCCCGGTTTCTTGCATGACTTTGAGAAGATGAAAGGGATACAGGTCCAGAACGGGCGCGTGGGCTATAGAGGCGAGGTACTGGGATGGAGCCCTATCCTCAAGGAGGTGCTGGTCCATTTCCCAAAACAGATTGGATACCTGCATGGATTATCGCTTGGTGTTGGGACCCAATGCCTCTTTTTTCGAGTTGTGGGGCTGAAAAGAATCCTCTGCGTTTTGTGCCGATTCCAAGGAGCTCTTTTCCCTTAGCTTACCTTGCGGGGGCTGTTTGGTGCTGCTCTCAGCGCTGGGGATGGGATTTGCTTTGCTTTTCATAGCATCAAGGCCTTTCTATATACTGTTCGTAATCATTGTTCTTCTCTTTGAGTGAATTATACTTCACAACCAATGGCAATTTGTGAGCAGGGCATTGCCCGCCTTTGGATGTTTCAATTCACCGAGGGCGTTATCTGTAGGTAATCACATCAATGTCGGTGTTGGTATTCTTGATCCAAAAGCTCTATATCTTCCGGGCCACCAGTTCCCCCACCGTTTTATGCTGTCCTCCTGCATATAAAAAGAGAACACAGTGCCAAACTGCATCCCCGTTATATCCATCTCTTAGTCTGATTTGATATACCTGCCTTTCCCAGCCCGTGTAAGCACATTATTTCCAGCCTTGTCACAAAGCCATTACACCAAAGCCCGGCTCAACGCATACATTGTTATGGAGACCAATTTGTCTCTAATCATAATATAAGGTGGAAAAAGAAATGAGTTACGAGTATGACAGCAACTATTCGTCCGGAAAGGACGAACGATCCAATTGCGACAAGTGGGAGCATAAGGAATGCGAAAAGGAATTCCTGGGGAAAAGCGTGACTGAGTGCAAATACTTCCGCGTCTGCAAATGTAGATTTTACGAACCGAAGAGGGAAAAGGAAGACTGTTGCCCCAAATATCGCCAGAGATGTCAATACTGCGGGAATTACCACGACTAACCATTTCCTAGGCTCCCCACGCCGTCTGGATCCCAGACGGCCTACATCACTTGCCACCTTTATATTATGAGATTAGACCCCACACCCGTATAATTTGCATGGGTGTGGGGTTACTTTATCTATCGGGACTGGGTTTAGGTTTCACTGGCTGTCTCTTGCTGTTTCACGGCTTGCCCTCTGAATAGGATTTTCCGGCAGCATTGATTTCTTATATATTTCAGCAATCTTCCAGCAGGAAATTAATATCCTGCGTCATTTCCTTTCCTTTATCAATGATTTTAATTTTTATAATTTGTAGCAGGGGGATGGGAAAAAGATAAAACGAAAAACCGTCTAACCCTTATAGTTAAACGGTTTTTACATGGTCGGAATGTAATTATAGGACTTGGAAATCACTGATGAATACGTGCTTTATAGACTTTCGGATGAGTAGTATCTGCAAAAATATTATATAGTTCGGTCAGTAACAGTAACCTCAGTAATAATTTCGCGCAGTTTTTTGCCTTCGATCATATGGTTAAGCAAATCTTCGCAATCGTCATAATTAGCTTCGGCTTCTTGTTTATATGCTTCGCTTATGTTAATTTTCTCATTTTCTCGGGTAATGCTATATATTTTATTTTTATATTCAAACGCTATTTCGGAACCCCAACGAATAGATGGTTGAAATTCTGCTATTGTTTTGAAGCGGTTATCTTTCGGGCTGTTTTTGTAGCTGTAAACCGGCATGTTGCTTACTCCTCTATAACCCTTAAATTCTGGTATGTCTCCCTGATAATTAGTAGGCCCTTGTACCTCTGGATGTGCGTCGGGGCTATCCCATTTTATGTAGTGATCATGGGGATTAGAATGCGCCCAAGGCTTACCGTGATCTGTATAGTGCCTTTCCACAATTGCTTTGCCGTTTTCTCCGATTTTAGTATCAACCTGATAACCTTTATCATAAGTTGTCTTAATTTCCCCGGTTTGGCCCAAAAACCGCTCTGTTTCCGGATTTTTCGGCACCCACTTCCCACCGTAAGCGCTCCCTGCACCTAATTGGACCACATAGCCGGTATGCTTGACAATGCGGTTATCTGGTATGAACGGACGCTGATGATTGCTTTCAATGTATCCTCCATATTTTACAACGCGGTAGTTCTTTGAGGAAGAATAATCGGATTTCTTTTGTTCTGTATCAACAATATCGTCGTTCATATGCTGCCATGAACTCAGCTCATAATTAACATAAACAATATTACCTTCCATTTCAGGAAATGGCTCGTGGTAACAGATAATTGTTTCCGGCTCGATGCGCCGCTTTACTTTCGAGCGTCCTTATAGGATTTTAGGGCATCTTGAACTTTACAAATCCGCATGGCTACAGACAAAGCGAAAGACCGTCGACTTGTGTCGACGGTCTTTTCGATGGTCGGAATGGAATTGTAGGACTTGGAAAAACACCGATAAATAAAGGCTTTATAGACTTTTAAGGGAGTATTATCTGTGTGTTTAATCAATAGTTAACACTATATTTTTTATCATTATGTGCCCATATTTTATCCCTTATTGTTTTAACCTGTGTCAAGGGGTGGCTATCCTCATCATTTATCTTTGTCATAAAGTTTTGCAGTAACTCCGAGGGCATGAAAAAGTTCTGAATAAATCAAAAAATCAATAATATCATTACATTCAGTATTATCTGAAAGCTCAGCCAAAGCATTGCATATATTCATTGCGGTCTGCGCTTCTCTACAAAGCAAAAGGGTAGCGTTAACTTCTGCTCTAAATTGAGCAAGAGTATTATCCATAGCAATTACTCCCCCAATATGTTGTTTACAAAAACATTATATCAAAAAAATCGTCCCTATGGAATGATTCCTCAATTCCTATAGAAACGATTTTGGTCGGAATGTAATTATAGGACTTAAAAAATGCTGATAAATAGAGGTTTATAGACTTTCAAATGAGTGGTATTCTGTTCAGCGTCACTAACTGCCGTTCTTTATCCAATGGCGGTGGTTAGTGGCGTTGTGCATTGTGTAGCAGTATTATGGAATTCTCTCCCATTTAATAGCAACTTGCACAATAAAACGCATTAGTATCGCAACAGTTTAATCACCTATACAAACTTTTAGATTTTCTCTGTTTTGAGACTAATTTCTTTCCAAAACAAGTTTAATTTGAGGCGTTTTTAAGGTATTAGTGAAAGGGTATTTTATCCTTTACAATATGATAAAAGAAAGAATAAAATCTTATGTATATCAAGAAAACGCTTGGGTACGTTATCAGCTTCCAAAATGACACTATTTCCCCTCATGAGAAATCTGTTGATGATCCCTGTAGGATTGTTAAGTGTGGTCGGGTACTGACATTAAAAGAAGAAGCGCAGTCGTATCATCATAAAAGTGTAACCATTGATTCCATTGCAAACCAAGGGTTTCACTATTATCAAGTAATCAGCAGTCCCGGGGCCTGTGAAACATGCGAGGAGCATAATGGCGCTATTTATCCTGTCGCAGAAAGGAAAGAGGGAGAGAACCTCCCACCATTTCATCCCAACTGCAAATGTGAGATTCAAGGCTTCGATACAAAAAATTTCAACTATGATCCTTGGCGGGCAGAAGTCATCGTATGGCTGGATATCATATATGCCAATATCCTCACATTAATCGCTGATATTCGACATATCGGCAAGAGAATGGAAGAGTTCTTTTCTCGGTTAAATAGGGCAAATGATGATGCACCTTTTCAAATTACACCGGCGGATTTAGAAAAATTTGGTTGGCATACAGCAACGAAGGATGAAGCCAATCGGCTAATGGCTGCTTTCGAAAAATTCGAAATTACCTCTCGTGAAAGCATCGTTCAATTTCTTGCGATTGCTGCGGCGGAATCCGACTATGGACAGGAGTATCTGGAAATTGGGAATGATGCTTATTGGGAAGCTCATGGATATAATCGAAATACAAGAGGGGCTGGGTATATTCAAGTAACGCACGACTACAATCATCAAGCCTTCTTAGATTTTATCGGAGATGATTATAGTGGTGCCAATACTGCCAGCTATATCGCCGAGAATTACCCATTAGAAGTATCAGTATGGTTTTGGAGTCAGTTAAATCTTTACGGCTACGAAGGTGGCGTAAATGAATTTATTGAAACCCAGCAGATGGGAAGTTCGGTTGGAGGCATATGAAAAAGCCCAAAAAATATGGTGAAAAATTACTTGCATAGGCACATGGACAATTAATCTCTATACTTTTCATAGCCAGCTAATAATAAACCCATTTCAGAATCAGAAGAATATTCAGCTGCTTCGACCTGATCTGTAAATAAAACATATTTCTCTTCTACAATGACCAGTTCCATCGTGTTTTCATCCAATTGTTTTTTTGTAAAATGCATAAATGTGCTGTCTGTTTCATATAAAGGTTCAAGAATTTTAATCTGCTCTTTCGCCGAATCATCCAACCAGTGATCCCAAACACAGTTATCCGATATCTCCTCAATCGTAACCAATTCACCGTTTATATATTGATGTGCGTAAAACCAGTGATCGGCGGCCGAGGCTCTTTGTATGGAATGCACGAGCCTTTGTTCCACATCAAATGTGGGTAACCCTAAACTAGAAAGGCCATAAATATCCCCGACAAACGATGCCTCATCAGCACTCCACATAATATAAATATAGTCATTTTTCCAATTTCCACCATATCCGGTAAATATCTGGATGTCCTGATAGCCGTCAAAGTCCATGTCTATGAGCTCAACGGCGAAAACATCTTTGCGTATGCCCCACATATCCTCAATGTTAAAATAATCTTGATATACAACTGCTCCAGTAGAAGAATTTACAATTGAAAGCTCGGTAAAATCGTCCCCTTCACCACGCAATTGTAATATAAATTCCGGCAAACTTTCATGAACAGACACTATCTGTTCCCAAAAATCAAATTCCACCCCCTCCTGCATAGGGGCATGTTGTGCAGGATTCATCTCATCCGTTGAGGATTGCTCCACTTCTGAACACCCCGATAGCGCAAAAGATAAAGTCAATGACAGCGCAAGAAAAGCATGAACATATTTGCATTTTATCACATATCCACCCCCCGGTCAGATTCGTTTCTCAGTGATAAAATCATTATACCTTGAAGGGTGCGAGGAGGGCAAGTATAGGCTTGCTCCCATGAAAAATTATGAGGGGAATTAAAATCTGGTAAGTCCTATAATTACATTTAGGGTGCGGGTGTAATTATAGGACTTGCCCTCTGCAAACCCGCATGAATACAAGCAAAATAAAGACCGCCGATCAAAAATCGACGGTCTTTTCAATGGTCGGAATGTAATTATAGGACTTGGAAAAAGATAAGGTACAATAAGTTTCGCAAATAGAAAAGGACAAGGTTTTAAGTGATAAGGTACAATAAGTTGCGCAAATAAAAAAAGGACAGGGATTCAGCCTTTTGGTAGAATAAAGTTACCACAACCAAGTTCACCGAAAGGAAGGCTGCACCCATGTCCAAGAAAATTGTACAACTAAATGAGGAAATCATCAAGAGCGAGTTAAAAGAGCTGGTTCGAGGCAGTGTGGAGGAAACACTCAACGACTTGCTGGAAAAGGAAGCGGAAGCTCTAACTCAGGCAGCGAAGTATGAACGCACCGAGGCTCGCCAAGGCTACCGTTCCGGCCATTACAACCGTAATCTGACCACCACATCAGGAGATGTCACCTTAAAGATGCCCCGACTAAAAGGGGTTCCCTTTGAAACTGCAATCATAGAGCGTTACCGTCGCCGGGAAAGCTCAGTGGAGGAGGCACTGATTGAGATGTATCTAGCCGGGGTTTCGGTTAGCTGGCTGAAGCACAGGAAACCTTAAATACCCTTTATGATGGCTTTGTCAGTCAATATGGATACCTAAACAACCGTATCAATTCTCGCCTGTTCTCTGAGGACTGCGACAGTGCCTTGCTCCTTTCCTTGGAATACTCCGAAATGGAGCGGCAAGAGAATGAATCCCCGCAAATCACCTATGAGAAAGCAGATGTATTCTTTACACGCACCATTCAAGGAGTACGGGAGGTAGACCGGGCTGATAGTGCTCTTGATGCATTGTCCCTCTCCCTCAACAAACTGGGCCGGGTGGATTTTCGCTACATGATCTCCCTGTATCCCGCATCGGTGGAGCAGCTGATTGAGGAGTTGGGCGAAGAAATCTATTTAAATCCTGCACGGTATGATCCGGAGGATAGGACAAAAGGCTGGGAGCCGGCAGATGAATATCTCTCCGGAGATGTTCGGGCCAAGATGGACATTGTCAAAGCACACAGCGACAATCCCTTATTTGCCCGAAACTTGACAGCATGCAGCGATACTTACAGCAGGATCTATTGCTATCAAAAGGGATACGCTGCTTTGATGAATGGGCCAGTATCTTTGGGGAAATCACTACCGAACGGGAGCTGACGCCAGAGGGCAACGGATACCGTTTCCGCACTCGCTTTGCAAAATTTCATAATGTCCCTGTACTCCTGCAGATGTTTTGCGAGGTTGCGGATATTCAGACCGCCGACATGCTACAGCTTCCGGTTCCCAAGCTGGCAGGCGGTAAAGCACAGGTAGTGGTCAGCAGTCCATCGGAAGAACTCAAGGAGTTTATGAAACAGGGAATTGAGCGGGTACAAAGCATTCGCAACGGAACGGTAGATCCTTCTGTTGACAACATGCTCAAATTCATTGGAGACGCCCGGCGGGCGGGATTAGATATGCGGCTCATTGGCCCAGCTGCATCCTTTGATCCTAATGGGAAGATCGCCAAGGATCATGGCTGGCCGTCTACCAGTCAAATATCACAGGGGTGTGGTATCTCCAACCCCAGGGTACGGCAGGCCGTTAAGACGCTGGCCGGTATGCTTTTAATCAGCAAGGCACAGTATGTCAAGCAGTGTGGAGCATATGGCCACAATCACTTTCAGGTGATCGCCATGGCCGTGCGGGAAGCACTGCTGAAAGTTTACCGGAAACATAAAAGGCAGTCCATAGCCGAGGTGCTGTGGACTGCCTTCCTTTTCCTCTGTCGGTGGCTGGCCGTACCGGTGCTGGAACCGGCTGATTTACTCCCCAGCCTTCTCAGAGCCAAGCCGGGCAAACATATTTTTTTACGTATTTGAGGTAGGTAAATAATTGGGCACCAGTGTATTAGACCCACTTAGGCTACGATGGCAGTAAAGAAAAGAATAGAAAGCTTATACTCTACGTATATCTAACCCTAAGAGAGAATAGGCTTTCTATTGCGGTCATGGCCGGTTTGGCGCATGGGCGCTTTTTCTTTTTATTGCATGACCAAGGTGCGCATCCGGTAAATTAATTGCTTCCAGCAAGCAGAGCAAAACAAAAAGGCCCTTAGGGGGTGAATGGAGGGTGTTGGAAAGTTGGAAACTTGTTTTCAATCTTTTCAATGCCCTCTAGAGGGGGACAGTCCCCCCTTTCGTGACAAAGATTGCCTCTTGCGTTTTTTATAAAATACCTGTATGCTAAATATAGAATATATGTTCTTATTTTGGAGGTGGGGATTTTGGATCGTCGGTGGATTCTGCATGTTGACATGAATAATTTTTATGCCAGCGTGGAGTGCCTGTACCGCCCGGAGC
>JAHDPQ010000175.1 GCA_018434245.1 Oscillospiraceae bacterium | reverse complement strand
TATAGTTATCAGAGGTTATGGAGGGTGAGGAAATGAAAGAGTTTCTCGAATATCTAAGAGTTATCAAGAAGAGAACGCCCGGCACCCTGGCACAGTACAAGTCTATACTCAAAGAGTTTGCAAAGTTTGAGCCGGTATCCCACGCTAGCTTCTCCAGGTATGCCGAGAAGATCACGACAAATGCGCCGAAAACTCAGAAAAACAAGTTGATGGTAGTTAAGGAATATCTCAACTGGAAAGCTGACAACGGGAAGATTCCCGCCGGTGATCGTTACTGGAATCAAGCCGACTCCCCCCGCTTCAAGAGGCTACCAAAGGCCTTAGACATTGAAGAGCTTCAAAAGATCATCAGGGTAATAGATGATCCCTACTGGAAGGCCTTCTTTTCATTCATTGCAAACACCGGCGCGCGGATCTCGGAGGTCCTAACCTTCGACCCTGATAAACAGGCCTCTTTTGTCGGAGACTATGCAATGATTAGCTTCATTGGAAAGGGCAACAAAGAGCGGACCCTTAGACTCTCCCGGGCGGTCCTGGATAATGCCATTGAGGCCGGAGTGTTCGGGAGAAGAGTAACCACGGCCGGGGCGGGCCTCGCCTTGAAGAGATACGCAAAGAGGGCGGGTATTACGAAGAATGTTAGCCCTCATACTCTCAGGCATACCTTTGCCGTTGCTCAAGTCACAAATGGTATGCCTATCAATCAGCTTCAAGCGATCCTGGGGCACTCTTCGGTGGCAACTACCGGCGTTTATCTCGAGGTTCTAGCGGACCGGGTCACGGTTCCGACATTGGTATAAGGGAGGGAGTAAGAGTGACGGAAAGGATTCTTAAAGCGTGGTATGAGCAAGATTTTGTGAAGGTTGCTGACGAGCTGATTGAAGCCGCGGGCACCTGGAAGAACGGCTCAATCGATGGATGTTTGGTATTTGATACGCAGTCGGAAAAGCTGGCGGTTGTGAGTGAGTCTCAATCAACTTACACGCCTAGTTATATCTATCTTTTCAGGCTTCGGGGAGATGACAAGCCGGATACAAACCCGGAAGATCTCTTCTTTGATCTTAAAGAGTTTGATATTGAAGGTGTTCTCGAGAGCGTAGGGAGGTAAACAATGGCAGAAGCGATGACCGAGCAAGAACTAACTGCAAAGTATGAAGGGAAGATCAAGGCTCCAAAGTACGTAATGCTTCAAAAGGTTAAGACTTCGGGCGGCGCAATAATGGGCGTTGGTGATCTTATCCATGAAGAAGGGGCAATTTACCGCATTGATTCTATTACTTTTGACCCCTGGAACAAAATACAATTTTGGGTGTACCGTTCTGATGAAACCGGGAAACCACTTGACAATGAATTGTTGCTATTCACGCCAAACGAAGAGCCGCCAAGTGCTCATAACACTTAACGGCTCTCATCACGACTCATAGACTAATCTATTTTATCACGGTGGCCCCTTCAGGGGCTACCTTCCGGGAGTGACACGATGGACAAAGAGTTGTTTGTTTACGACAAAGACGGTAATAGAATAGGCAAGATCGTTCCACTTGAAGAGGATCTATTGACTCGACAAGACGTGATGAAAATCTTACACGTAAGCTATCCCACGGTTGTAAGGATGGACCAGAAGGGGATAATACAGCGCGTAAACCCCCCTGGAACTCGAACGGCGTTGTATCGGCGCACCGACATTGAAGAGCTTCTTGAACAAAAGAATGGAGATGATAAGAAGTGACAGACAAAAAGAATGAGACCGCCCCGAACGGCGGCCCCATACAGAACGAAACTCACAACAAAGATCTTAACACACCTGATGTTACCCTTGATACGGTCCTTTCTTCTCTATCTGAAGTGAAGAAAGTAAAAGGCGGTTACACGGCTTTGTGTCCTTTCCACGATGACCATAACCCCTCTTTGATGGTATTCGAGAACGGCGGTTTTTATTGCCGGGCGTGTCAGGAGAAAGGAACGCTTTATTATCTGGCTAGACACCTGGGGATTGCGGACGCATCAGACAAAGCCCAAAAACATTCATTAAATGCCTTCAGAGAGTATCTAAGTAAGCGATTAGGCATTGACCCTCAAGACGTTGAGAAAGTTGCACCACGGCTCAATATTCGGGCAAAAAACAACGCGCTGGCCTTTTCTATTGTCTCGCCTTCAGGTGGGTTTATAGCTTATGTTACCCACAAACCCGGCGAAAAGTATCGTTCTCCTGAAGGCGTGAACCTGAAGGGTAATCTTTACGGCCTAGATCTCGCCTTGAACGCGATTAAGATTAACTACCTTGAAGAAAGCATCAAAGGTATAAAGGGCAATATATTGCTTTGCGAGGGTTACTTTGACGCGTTAGGTTGTCTGGCCCACGGCATACCGGCAGCGGCCACAATGGGCGGGCTAAACGGCTCTGAAGAAGCGATCAGGAAGATATATAGCAACCTTTTGGAGGCGGGTATCTCGCGCGTTGTGTTGTGCTTTGATAGCGACAGCTCGGGGCATAAGTTTACCCTGGATTATATGAAATACTTTCTATCTCGCCCGGGAATATGGACCGACGTAATCTTACTTCCTGAAGAGTATAAGGACATTAACGAAGGCCTCCAACAAGAGGGACAGGCTTACTTTACAAAGCTAGAACTTTATAAACTGGAACCCGTTCACGCCTTTATCGAACTCGAACGCCTCGAAGAAGAGATCGAGAAGGGCGGCTTTGAAAGACATATCGCGCTTATGAAAGTTGCCCGCTTCTTCTCGG
>JAHDPQ010000037.1 GCA_018434245.1 Oscillospiraceae bacterium | reverse complement strand
TTGAGTCCTGTCAGAGTGAAGCTTTTACCCCAATAAATCTACGAAAAAAGAGCTTCCACTTTTCATCGTGGAAGCTCTTGAAAGGCTTGGATTTACTGGCTTTGTAAGCAATAAATCTTTTTTACCTTTTGTTTTTGGTGCAGATGGCGGGACTCGAACCCGCACGAGCGGAGCTCACCACCCCCTCAAGATGGCGTGTCTGCCAGTTCCACCACATCTGCAACTTGCTTTGCGTGGCCACAGGTGCGACCGATGCAACAATGATTATAACAGCTATCCTGTCCGCTGTCAAGAACAATCGAACCATGAAATTTCCTGCCTTTAGAGCAGAAAAAAGCAGGGGAAGAAATCCACTGGGGCAGCGGGGAAAACAAGCGCCTGCCTGTGGACGCTACAGCGGTGGGGCCAGCCCTACAAACTGCTTTGCACTACAATCTCGCAGTCGGGCAGAGCTTTTTCGAGGGCCTTTAGATCTTCCTGAGTTACGCCGCATCCGGTGAGGTCCAGAGCTGTCAGTCGCCGCAGCCTTTTCAGGGGGGAAACATCGGCCAGAAGATTGTGGGAAAGACCAAGCTCCAGTAGGTTAGAAAGCTTTCCTAGCGCCTCGATAGAGGTGAACTGGTTGCCCGTGGCGGTGAGCACCCGCATTTGGGGAAGGGGTTCCAGCGGGATTAAATCCTCCACCTGATTATAGGCAATGTTGAGGGTGGAAAGCCGAGTGAGGTGGGAGAGAGGAGAAAGGTCCTCAATGTGGTTAAAGGAGAGATCCACCATAGCAAGATCAGGGTAGCTGCCCAGCGCCAAAGGAGAAAGGTCGCTGATGGAGTTGCGGGCAAGGTTGAGCTTCTGCAGCCGGGAAAGAGTTTGCAGCGGTGTTAAGTCGGAGATTTGGTTTCGGCTCAAATCCAGTTCCTGTAGGGTGGGAATGGCGGACAGAAAGCCCAGGTCGGAAATCTGATTGGCCTCCAGCTTGAGCTTGCGTAGCTTGGGAAACGCCCCCTCGACTTCTAAACCCTGCAGCTTGCTGCGTCTCAAATCCAGCTCCTGCAGCTCGGGCAGGGTGCCGATGGGGCCCAGATCGGTGATTGGGTTGCCGAACAGCATCAGCTGGGACAGCTTGGGCAGGCCGGTGAAGGGGGCAATATCCGAAAGGTTGGGGTTTTCAAAAAGATAGAGGTACTGCAGCTCCTGACATTGGGCAATCACTGAGCAGTCGGCGATTTGCGTCTGGGAGACCTGAAGCCCTCCCAGCTTGCGAAAGCTAGCCAAGTCATCCAGAGCCTGCACCCCGTGTTCCGCGGCGTACCGGTAGATGTTGCTGTTGTTAAACTGTACGCTGGATGACCGAATCGCCACAATCCGCAGATGATCCAGTTCCCCAGTGTAGACAGTTCCGGTGGGTTTGCCCAGCTCCTGACGCACCGCCTGCTCCATGGCAGAGTCCACCCATTGGATGGGCGTTCCCAAATCCTCGGTACCTTCCGGAGCAGGGGCGCAGGCTGCGAGAAACATAAGGAATAACAGTGCAAAAACAGCGGAGAATGAACGTCTTATTCCCATGGCAACCTCCCCTCCCAGACTATCTTTTTTAGGTTCAGTATAGCATACGCCGGGGGAAAAGAAAAGAAATTCTCCCCAAAGGAAATACTCCGAGGGACTGGAATGTAAAACCCTATAAAGCCCGGGAAAGAGCGGGATGAAAATCCGTGGCAGGCAAGGACTTTCCCTAGACCCCTGATTTGGCGTATCTTCTTGTATCCCGCTGTTTTTTGTACTATAATAGGGTATACTTGTGATATAAAACGCGGAGGGAATAACATGAAACGCCTGGAACTGGCAGAACTATACCGGACAGCAGAACAGAAAACCGGACAAGCCGTAACAGTGAGCGGCTGGATCAAAACCCAGCGGGATTCCGGCTCCATCGGATTTATCGAGCTGAACGACGGCTCCACCTTTAAAAATCTGCAGGTGGTATTGGAAGAGCATAAGGTACCTAACTTTAAAGAGGTGGCCAAGCTAGGAGTAGGGGCTGCCCTATCTGTCACCGGTACGGTGGTAGAAAGCCCCGGCGCCAAGCAACCCTTTGAAATTCACGCCACTCAAATTGAGATAGAGGGACTTTCCAGCCCCAACTATCCCCTGCAAAAAAAGCGCCACTCTTTGGAATTTTTGCGGAGCATCGCCCATCTGCGGCCCCGCACCAACACCTTTAGCGCCGTGTTTCGGGTGCGCAGTGCCGCCGCCTTTGCCATCCACAATTTCTTCCACAGCCGGGGATTTGTCTATGCCCACACCCCCATTATCACCGGTAGCGACGCCGAGGGCGCCGGCGAGATGTTCCGGGTGACTACTCTGGACCCGGCCGCTCCCCCCATGACCAAGGACGGCAAGGTGGACTATTCTCAGGACTTCTTTGGCAAGGAGACCAACCTGACGGTGTCCGGCCAGCTGGAAGCCGAGTGCATGGCTCTCGCCTTTGGTAATGTCTACACCTTTGGCCCCACCTTCCGGGCGGAAAACTCTAATACACCCCGCCACGCTGCCGAGTTCTGGATGATTGAACCGGAAATTGCCTTTGCCGATCTTTCCGACGACATGCAGTTGGCTCAGGATATGCTGCAGAGCGTGCTGGCTGCGGTGATGAAGGAGTGCCCCGACGAGATGGCGTTCTTCAATGATTTTTATGACAAGGGCCTGCTGGCCCGGTTGGAGCACATTGTTAACTCCGATTTTAAGCGGGTGACCTACACCGAGGCCGTGGAGATTCTGGAAAAAGTCAAGGACCGCTTCTCCTACCCGGTGTATTGGGGCTGCGACCTGCAGACCGAGCACGAGCGCTACCTCACCGAGGAAGTCTACAAGGCTCCTGTCTTTGTCACCAACTACCCCAAGGAGATCAAGGCCTTTTACATGCGCCTCAACGACGACGGAAAAACCGTGGCCGCCATGGACTGTCTGGTTCCCGGCGTGGGAGAGATCATCGGTGGCAGCCAGAGAGAAGAGCGGCTGGATGTGCTGGAAAGCCGCATCCGGGAGATGGGCCTCAACATCGAAGATTATTCGTGGTATCTGGACCTGCGCCGCTACGGCGGAGTCAAGCACGCCGGATTTGGTCTGGGCTTTGAGCGCCTGATTATGTATATGACCGGGATCTCCAACATCCGGGACGTCATCCCCTTCCCC
>JAHDPQ010000142.1 GCA_018434245.1 Oscillospiraceae bacterium | reverse complement strand
TTGAGTCCTGTCAGAGTGAAGCTTTTACCCCAATAAATCTACGAAAAAAGAGCTTCCACTTTTCATCGTGGAAGCTCTTGAAAGGCTTGGATTTACTGGCTTTGTAAGCAATAAATCTTTTTTACCTTTTGTTTTTGGTGCCGCTGACGGGACTCGAACCCGTACGATGTTTAACCATCGAGGGATTTTCTCCACCACACACGGTTACCCGTGCCGCAATGTTTCTTGCGTTGTAGCCCGGACTATGTCTTCGCCCTGCCGAGGTTCCGGTTTAGGCGGCTGCCGTATAGTCTCTACACCTTCCGGCGCATTTGCCGGCTTGGCTCGGCGTTGCCCACTATTATGCAGGTGGGTGTTCACCGAATTTGACAGCATCCACATGGCGGTTTCCCCTCCATGCGCTCCTTCTGAAGTCCCTTGCGTCTGCCTGTTCCGCCACAGCGGCATTTCCGCGGGTTTGGCTCTGTCATTATACAATAAATCGCCACTCGCGTCAATGAAAAAAAGGTAACCTTCCCTGTGATCCGGCATCCGGCGAAAGGGCACGCATAAATGCGTGTCCTTTCTTGTGTTGGTCTTTGATTGGAGACATTTTCCCCCTAACCCTATCCCTGAATCAAAGATTTACCAGCCTTGCGGTAGGCCTGCGCAACATCTGCTGCTTGGGCGTGGCTTTGGGCGATGATGGTGTAGTAAACCTTGATCTTCGGCTCGGTTCCCGAAGGCCTTACCAGAATGGTGTTGTTGTTTTCCAGCCTAAGCTCTATCATGTTGGTAAAAGGTAGCTTCACTCCCCGGCTTTGCCCCTTGGAGATCTCCCGCCCGGTTTGATAATCCAGAACAGAAACTACCTCATCCCCGGCCAGATCGGCGGGAGGATGGTTGCGCAGCCGCTCCATAATATCCGCCATAGCCTGCATACCGGAAGCTCCCTCAAAAATAAAGTTATCCACATCGCTGCGCCAGACTCCGTGCTTCTGATACAGCTCTTCCAGCCAGTCTGCCAAAGTCTTGCCCTCCAGCTTGGCGGCACTGGCCAACTCCGCTACCAGAAGGCAGGCATCCACGCCATCCTTGTCCCGGACATAGCCGCCGGAAAGATAGCCGCAGCTCTCCTCAAAAGCAAAGATAAAGCTGTCCCCACGGTGTTCGGCCTCCAGCCCGGCAATCACCTCACCCACATACTTAAAGCCGGTGAGCACCTTGCGCAGCTCCACCCCGTAGCGTTCCGCCACTTTGTCGGTCATGGCGGAGCTGACCAGGGAGCGAATGGCTACCGGATGCTCCGGCATTTTTCCCAGCTTTTTCCGGGTGCGGCAGATATAATCCAGCATCAGAATGCCCAGCTCGTTGCCGGAAAGAATCCGGTACTTCCCCTCGTGAAGGACAGCCGTTGCCACCCGGTCGCAGTCGGGATCGGTGGCAAGGAGGATGTCGGCCCCTGTTTCTTCACACAGGCGGAGCCCCAATTCCAGAGCCGCCGGGGATTCCGGGTTGGGATAAGGGCAGGTGGGGAAGTTGCCGTCGGGATGCTCCTGCTCGGGAACAACCTTGACATCCTTGATACCCAGCCGCTTGAACATATGGCGGACTGCTTTATTCCCCGCCCCGTTAAGGGGGGTATACACCAGCTTAAGCCCCGCCTTGGCACACACCTGAGGCTCCAGAGACTGGGCATAGACCCGGTCCAGATACTGCTCCACAAAGGAAGCCGGAATGTACTGGATCATGCCGTCTTCCAGGGCTTTGTCAAAATCGGCGCAGTGCACCCCGTCAAACAAATCGGTGCCCAGAATCTCCTGCTGCACCCGATCGGCGATTTCGGTGCCGATCTGGCAGCCGGTGGGGTCATAGGCTTTAAAGCCGTTGTAGGCAGCGGGGTTGTGGCTTGCAGTGATCACCACCCCGGTGTCGCAGCCCAGCTCCCGCACCGCATAGGAAAGAGCCGGAGTGGGCATCAGCTCCTGATAGAGGTAAACCTTGACTCCGTTTGCGGCAAACACACAGGCGGCATGGCGGGCAAACTGCTCCGAGCAGTTGCGGGAATCGTAGGCAATGGAGGCGCTGGGATTCTTGACTCCCGTGCTCAGGACGTATTTGGCAAGGCCTTGGGTAGCCCGGCCCACCACATAGCAGTTCATCCGGTTGGTGCCCATCCCCAGAATTCCCCGCAGCCCCGCTGTCCCGAAGGAAAGCTCCCGGTAAAATCGCTCCTTAATTTCCTCCGGGTCACTTTGAATGGCGATTAAATCCTGTTGGGCCTCGGTATCCTGAGCGGTTTTTTCCAGCCACAGGCGATACAATGTCTCTTCCCTTGTCATGAGGACATCCCTCCCTTTTATCTTCTCTTTTCAGTGTGCCGCAAGGGCGGCGGAACATGCATAGCCTGGGAATAGCTCCCGGCTTTTTTCCCATACTAGAAACGTGCCGGTCAAATGACCCAGCACCTGATGACAGGACATTCCTCTTGAAAGGAGACCTGCCTGTGAAGCATAACAAACGATGGCTTGCCTGGCCCATGGGGCTGGCGGTAGGACTGCTCAACGGCTTTTTTGGCTCGGGAGGCGGCATGGTGGGCGTGCCCATGCTCCGCATTCTGGGGCTGGAAACCCAGGAAAGCCACGCCACCTGCATTGCCGTCATCGCCCCTTTGGCGGCGGTTTCCGCCGGGCTGTATCTGTATCAGCAAGCCTTTACCCTGGGGGATGCCCTCCTCTACCTGCCGGGTGGCCTTGCCGGAGCTTTGGCGGGGGCATGGCTTCTCCCCCGGCTGAAAACCGTCTGGATCCGGCGTGGATTTGGCGCCCTCATCCTCTTTGCAGCGGCAAGGCTGCTCACCCGATGAACTGGGTCTGGGCGGTGCTAGCCTCCTTCTTCGGGGCGGTCATCAGCGCCTTGGGGATGGGAGGGGGCGGCATTCTGCTCATCTACCTCACCGTTTATCTGGGCATGAGCCAATTGGAGGCTCAGGGCATCAATCTGGTGTTCTTTCTGCCGGTGGCGGCGGTGGCTCTCTGTATCCACGCCAAACACAAGCTGATCCGCTGGAAGGTGGTTCTCCCCTTTGTGGCTCTGGGCCTGCCCGGCGTCTGGCTGGGGGCATGGCTGGCCCAAAAGGTGGGCTCGGAGCTTCTCTCCAAGCTATTCGGCGGATTCTTGCTGATCATCGGCATCCGGGAACTGCTCTCCAAGGCTCCGGATCAGAAGGAGCAGGGCTAGTTCTTCAGCACAACTCCCGAAAGCCCCCTCAGGCTTTTCCCATCATACTCCCCGTATACGGCGAGAGGTGTCGAAGCTTCAAAGCCCTTGGGCAAAAGCAGGGGCTGAGGTTCTTCAGTGCGGTTGACTGCAAAGAGGATAGAAAGCTCCCCCTTGCACCGAACAAAGGAGCAAACCTCGTCGGAAAAACAGAGAGGCATAAACTCCGCCGTGGAAAAGATGGGGTAGTCCCGGCGGATGTTCCCCAGAATCCGAAGGTAATCCACCAATCCGGCATCTTCCTTTCCCCAAGGGTAGCAGCCCCGATTAAAGGGGTCCTTGTAGCCGCACATCCCAGCCTCGTCCCCGTAGTAGAGGCAGGGAATCCCCGGTAACCCGTATTGGAGGATGCAGCCCAAGGCAAAGAGGTGTCTGCCCCGCCAGTACTGCTCCTGTGGCAGGGCCTGCCGCTCACTTTGCCAGCGGCGGTCGTGATGCTCCACAGGGTCTCCCCCCAAGGCGGTGATGGCCCGCAATGTATCGTGGGTAGAAAGGCTGTTCATCAGCGCCGAGACCACCGGCGGGGGATAGTGCTCCAAAATCTGCAGGATGGTATCCAAAAATCCCTGCCCGCCCCCATACCGCAGATAGTGGAGCAGCCCGTCCCGAAAGGGATAGTTCATAACGCTGTCCATCTGGCTGCCCAGCAGGTAGTGGCGGCGGTGGCCGTAGCTCATTTTGTTGGAGGCATCCTCCCACACCTCGCCGATGACGGCACAGTCAGAGTCATGCTCCTTGACACAGGCGTAAAGGGCATCCAAAAAAGGATCGGGGAGCTCGTCGGCCACATCCAGCCGAAAGCCGGAGGCTCCCATCCCCAGCCACTTGCGCAGAACCCCGTTTTCTCCGGTGATGAACTCCAGAAAGGAAGGCTCCGTCTCCCGGACATTGGGCAGGGTGGGAAATCCCCACCAGCTCTCGTAATCATGGGGCCAGTGGCGAAACTGGTACCACGGAACGTAGGGGCTGTGCGGGTCCCGAAAGGCTCCCCCATCCCCGTAGCGGCCCTCCTTGTTAAAGTAGCGGCTGTCCGCCCCCGTGTGGGAAAAGACCCCGTCCAGGATGACGGCAATCCCCCGGTCCTTGGCTGCCCGACAAAGGGAGGCGAAGTCCTCCTCCTCCCCCAGCAGGGGGTCAATTGCAAGGTAATCGGCGGTGTCGTACCGGTGGTTGGAGTGGGCCTCGAAGATGGGATTTAAGTAGAGGCAGGTGACCCCAAGGCCGGCAAGGTAGTCCAGCTTCTCTTCAATTCCCCTCAGGTCGCCGCCAAAGTAGTCGTTGTTGAGGATTTTGCCCTCCTCGCCTGGCCGCCATTCCGGCTGGCCCCCCCAATCGGTGCGCAGCTTCCGGTCGGCGGGGACGTTTTTCTTGGGCGTCCCGCTGTTATAAAACCGGTCGGGGAAGATTTGGTACATCACACCCTCCCGCAGGCAGGCAGGTGTTTGCATCTTGGGATGGTAAACCGTCAGCTGCCAGTCGCTGCCTCCGGTTAAGGCGGCCCGCCCGTCGGGGCCCCGGGTCACTGTCCGGCGGCTGCCTTGACTGGCAATCTCGAAATGATAAAACCACACCCGGGGAGCTTCCCCTACAAAGGTGCAGCGGCAGTAGTTACTGCGAAAGTCCCCTCCCACCAGCTCCATGGGCAGGGTCAGCGCCTGCTCGGGGTGGTCGGCGGGAATCAGCTTTAAGCTGCATTCAGCCCCCACCCAGTCCTTTCCCAGAAATAGGGTGAAGCACACCCCCTCCCCGGCCTGAACCGCTCCAAAGGGGGTTTTGCAGTTGGGGTTGCGGCTATCGTAGTAGACCGTCACCGCTCCAGTCCCCAGATGTTCCGGGCGTATTCCCCAATGGCCCGGTCGGCGGAAAAGATGGCGCTGCCCGCTATGTTGAGCAGGGAGATTTTCTGCCAGCGGTATTTGTCCCGGTAAAGCTCCCCGGAATACTGCCGCATCTTCCGGTAGGAATCAAAGTCGGCTAGAGTCATATAGTAGTCGCTGTCCCGCAGCATGTGGTACAAATCGGGGAAGGTGTTTTCTCCAAACTCGGTCATCAGAGCGTCCACCGCCCTTTTGATGACAGGGTTTTGCTGGTAGAGCTCCATAGGGTGGTAACCGGAAGCCCGCCGCTGTTCCACCTCGGCGGCGGTCATGCCGAAGATGAGGATGTTCTCCTCTCCCACGGCTTCATGAATTTCCACGTTGGCTCCGTCCAGAGTCCCCAGTGTGATGGCGCCGTTGAGCATCAGCTTCATGTTTCCGGTGCCGGAAGCCTCGGTCCCCGCCAGAGAAATCTGCTGGGAAATATCGGCGGCAGGGAGCAGCATCTCCATTTTGGTGACGTTGTAATCCTCCAAAAAGATCACCTGCATCTTATCCCGCACAGCAGGATCGGCGTTGATCTTGTCGGCCAAGGTACAGATAAACTTGATAATCTGCTTTGCCATAAAGTAGCCGGGGGCTGCTTTGGCACCAAAAATATAGGTGCGGGGGGTAAACTCCGTCCCGGGGTTTTCCTTGAGATGGTGGTAGGTGGCCAGAATATCCAGTGCGTTCATCTGCTGGCGCTTGTATTCGTGGAGCCGCTTGACGTGAATATCAAAGATGGAATCGGGATTGAGCACCTGCCCTGTCATCCGCTCCATCTGCTTGCAAAACTGCTCCTTGCTGCGGCGCTTGGCCAGAGCCAGCTGGTCAAGGAAGGCGGTATCGTTGGAAAAACTGCGCAACTTGGCAAGGGAGCTGATGTCATCGGCAAAGTTTTCCCCAATGGCCTCCCCAATCAAGCCGGTGAGGCTGGGGTTTGCCTGTACCAGCCAGCGGCGGCTGGCAATTCCGTTGGTGACGTTGGTAAACTTTTCCGGCTCCACCCGGTAGAAGTTACTGAACACCTCATCCTTGAGGATTTGACTGTGGAGCTTGGAAACACCGTTGACGCTGTGGCTGCCCACCACCGCCAGATTGGCCATATGAACCCGGCCTCCCTGCAGGATTGCCATGTTTTCTACCGTTTCCTGATTCTGGTGTTTATTTTGGTACAGGTCCTGCCGGTGTCTGCGGTCAATCTCCTGAATAATGGAGTAGATGCGGGGCAGCAGGGGCTGGAGCAGGTCCACATCCCAGACCTCCATGGCCTCCTTCATCACCGTGTGGTTGGTGTAGGCAAAGGTGCGGCGAACAATCTGCCATGCCTTATCCCAGCCGTAGCCGCAGTCGTCCAGCAAAAAGCGCATCAGCTCGGGAATGGCAAGGGTGGGATGGGTGTCGTTGATGTGGATGGCGTTTTTCTCGGCAAAGTTGTCCAGAGTGCCGTAAACCCCCAGATGGCGGCGGCAAATATCCGCCACCGAGGCGGCGCAGAGGAAGTACTGCTGCCGCAGCCGCAGATTTTTCCCCTCCAGGTGGTTGTCGTTGGGATACAGCACCTTGCTGATAGCCTCTCCGTAATAGGTCTGCTGGAACGCCCCGGCAAAATCCCCCCGGTTAAAGCTTTCCATATCCATCCCCGCCATATTTTTGGCCTGCCAGACCCGCAGCAGGGAGATGCCCTCGGAGTTGTAGCCCGGCACGTGAATATCGTAGGGGACAGCCATGACGGTAGAATAGCCGCTGTGCTGCACTAGATGCTTGTCGTTTTCCCAATATTCCTTGAGCTGGCCGCCAAAGCGCACCGGAACCTCGTACCCCGGCTTGGTGGTCAGCCAAGCTCCCCCGCCCGGCAGCCAGTTGTCGGGCAGCTCGCTCTGCCAGCCGTCGGTGATCTTCTGCTTAAAAATGCCGAACTCGTAGAGGATACAGTACCCGGTGCAGAGATACCGCTCGTGGGCGGCGGCGTCCAGATAGCAGGCGGCCAGGCGCCCCAGACCTCCGTTGCCCAGGCCTGCGTCGGGTTCCAGCTCGTAGAGGTTTTCCAGCCGGACATCAAACCCTTCCAGCGCCTGAGTCATCTGCTCGGCTATCCCCAAATTAAACAAGCTGTTGCGCAGAGAGCGCCCCAGCAAAAACTCCATATTTAAATAGTAGACCTGTTTTTTTCCCGCGGAAAGATTGTGAGCCCAGAACCGCTTGCGCTTTTCCAGCATAATGTCGTTGACGACATGAATCACCGCCTGATAAAACAGCTCGTCCGATGCCGAGGATATATTTCCTACCCCCATGCGGTGGGTCAGCTTGTTGCGCAGCAGCTCCATCAAAACGCTTTTGGTGTAAATGGATTTCATCAGGCTTCCTCCCATGTTCCCGGATGTTGAGCGCTGTGTGCAGACACGCTGTATCAGGGCTTTATTTACCTATTTAGTATATAGGATTACACCCGGGTTTTCAATCCCCGCAAGGAATAAATTGGAATTTTGCTGCTTTTTAGCGGTACGCCTGTCCCCCTCTTTCCTATTGCTGAAAAATGGTTTATAATAGGATATAAAACACCCAGAGCTTGACGAAAATAGCTCTGTACCATTTACACATTATGAAAAGGAAGTGGGTTTGTGGCTGGAAACCGAGTTGTCATCACCATTAACGGGGTGCGCTATCCCATCCGGTCGATGGAAGAGCCGGGCTATGTCCACAAGCTGGCGGAGGAGATGGACGCCTCCCTGCATACGCTCATCCATCAGGGAAACCTCAGCCTCAGCGAGGCTCTGGTGCTGCTGAGTCTGGAGTATCTGGACAGCTATCGCAAGGCAGAGCGGAATCTAGACAATATGCGCAGCCAGCTTTCGGAATATCTGGAGGATGCGGCCAAGGCCCGGCTGGAACGGGACGAAGCCCGCCGGGAAGCAGAGCGGCTGGAGCGGATGCTCAAGGGCAAAGAGCCTGCTCATTTGTAATCGCCACCCATCGGCCACCAAACATTCAAACACGGAGGTTTTCTCATGCACGAGCGCTATATCAGTCCTTTTTCCACCCGCTATTCCAGTGAGGAAATGCAGCACCTCTTTTCGGAGGAGAAAAAGTTCCGCACCTGGCGTAGGCTTTGGGTTTCTTTGGCCCGGGCAGAGCACAAGCTGGGGCTCCCCGTGACCTTGGAGCAAATCACAGAGCTGGAACACCATCAGGACGACATCAACTACGAGGTGGCCGAGGCCCGGGAGCGGGAGGTGCGCCACGATGTGATGAGCCATATCTATGCCTACGGAGTCCAGTGTCCGGGGGCAGCAGGCATCATCCATCTGGGGGCCACCAGCTGCTATGTGGGGGACAACACCGACATTATCGTCATGAGGGAGGCCTTGGATCTGGTCCGGCAAAAGCTGGCCGCTGTCATCCAAAAGCTCTGTGGCTTCGCACTGGAATACAAGGACATGCCCTGTCTGGCCTACACCCATCTACAGCCCGCCCAGCTAACCACCGTAGGCAAACGGGCCACCCTTTGGGCCAACGAGCTGCTGATGGACCTTACCGAGCTGGAATACCGCCGGGACAACCTTGCCCTACTGGGCTCCAAGGGAACCACCGGAACCCAGGCCAGCTTTCTGGAGCTGTTTGAAGGGGACGAAGCCAAGGTGCTGGAGCTGGAGAGGCTGATTGCCGCCGACTTTGGCTTTGAGCAGGTGGTTCCCGTTTCGGGGCAGACCTACTCCCGCAAGATGGATTTTCAGGTGCTGTCGGCTTTGGCGGGGCTGGCTCAGTCGGCCAGCAAGTTTTCCTACGACATGCGCCTGCTTCAGGGCTTTAAGGAAATGGAGGAGCCCTTCGGCAAAAGTCAGATCGGTTCGTCCGCCATGCCCTACAAGCGCAACCCCATGCGCAGCGAGCGGATCACCGCCCTTTCCCGCTATGTGATGGTGGATCTGCTCAATCCCGCCTTGACCGCCGCCACCCAGTGGTTCGAGCGGACGCTGGACGATTCCGCCAACCGGCGGGTAGCTGTTTCCGAGGCCTTTTTGGCCACCGACGCCATCCTCAACATCCTACTGGATGTCTGCGACGGTCTGGTGGTCTACCCCATGGTGATCCGCCAGCGGATGATGCAGGAGTTGCCCTTTATGGCCACCGAAAACATCATGATGATGGCGGTCAAAAAGGGGGGCAACCGTCAGGAGCTTCACGAACGGCTGCGGGTTCACTCCATTGAGGCGGGGCGGATGGTCAAGGAGCAGGGGCTGGAAAACGACCTCATCTCCCGCATTGCAGCCGATCCCGCCTTTGGCCTGAGCAAATCCGAGCTGGAGGACATCTTAAGGCCGGAGGCCTTTACCGGCCTTGCCCCCCAGCAGACCCGGGATTTTGTGGAGCAGGTGGCTAAGCCCGCCCTTGCCCCCTATCAGGGACAGATGGCTCAGCGGACCGATCTGCGGGTATAGCCTTCTCCAATCTGTGCATTATCTACACACAATCGCTGCTCTTTAGGCAATATATTGACATTATACCCGATTCCATTGAGAGACAGTTGCAATTTTCGCGCTTATCCTGTATAATTCACTTTGTCAACCGGGCTTGTCCCGGTTTGTTTGGACGATTAGCTCAGCTGGTAGAGCATTCGCTTGACGTGCGAAGGGTCAGCGGTTCGAGCCCGTTATCGTCCACCAAGGGGTGCTGTCCTTGCAATAGCGGGGGCGGTACTTTTTTTATTCCATCCTCATGAGCTTTTGAGGGTTCGGAGAGTTCTGGAAAAGCCCCTACTGATTCCGC
The DNA here is from genome assembly GCA_018434245.1 of Oscillospiraceae bacterium. GTDB lineage: Bacteria > Bacillota > Clostridia > Oscillospirales > Ruminococcaceae > WRAV01. The sequence continues at coordinate 88,872 of JAHDPQ010000142.1, read as the reverse complement.
GCGGAATGGCGCCCTGTTTGCCACCGCCGCAAACACCTGCGCTGGGGAAATTACACATCCCGGAACCCACCGTGAGATTTTTGCGCAAGCTTGGGCTTATTTGTGCAAAAACTCTTGACGGACCAGCCTGATTATGTTATAGTGTATTCACCTCTAGAGGGTTTATTTTTTTGCGCTTAAATGCAAAAGCCCTCGCAGCTTGCAAAATTTGGAGAATCGGCTTGGTTTAGCGGTTTTTTCTGTTACAAGTTGCAGGGAGGGAGGCAGGGCCGGCACGGCTTTTGCTGTGACCGCGACCCATTATCATTCCGATTACAGGGAGGCGCCGAAAGTATGCGAGTAAAAATTACCCTGGCCTGCACAGAGTGCAAGCAGCGCAACTACAACACCATGAAGAACAAAAAGAACGACCCGGACCGCCTGGAGATGAGTAAGTTTTGCAGATTCTGTCGCAAACACACTCCTCACCGGGAAACCAAATAGGCGGAAAGGCGGAGAAAAGCATGGCTACAAATGCAGGTGCCGGCGAAGCAAAAGTCGGCGTATTCGGTCGGATCGCCCGGTTTTTCCGCAATGCCAAGGGCGAGATGAAGCGGGTGGTTTGGCCCAGCCGCAAGCAGGTTTTTAACAACACCGGCGCGGTGCTTATCTTTGTGGTGATGGCTGCCATTGTCGTTGGCGGCTTTGACCTGTTGCTAGGCACCCTGATCAAGCTGGTCTTTAGGTCGTAAGGAGCGTTTTATGCCGGATGAAGCCAGGTGGTACGTGGTTCACACCTATTCGGGCTACGAAAACAAAGTGGCCACCAACATCGAAAAGGCGGTGGAAAACCGCAAGCTGCAGGACCTGATTCAGGAAGTGCAGGTCCCCACCGAAACTGTGGTGGAGATTAAAGACAACAAGAAAAAAGAAGTGGAGCGCAAAATTTACCCCGGCTATGTTATGGTCAAGATGATTATGACCGACGATAGCTGGTATGTTGTGCGCAACATCCGCGGAGTCACCGGCTTTGTAGGCCCCGGTTCCCGGCCCGTCCCCCTCACCGATGAGGAGGTCTCCCGCCTGGGTGTGGAAAAACGGGAAATCGTTCTCAACTTTAAGGTGGGGGAATCCGTCAAGGTAACCGACGGATATTTAGAGGGCTTTATCGGCACGGTGGAATCCCTCGAGCCGGAAAACGATCTGGTACGGGTTTCTGTTTCCATGATGGGCAAGGATGTTCTGGTGGAACTGGAACTAAGTCAGGTAGAAGCTCTCAGCTAAGTAGTTATGGGCAGCCGTTCAGGCTGTTTGTAAACCATGTGCGGCCGGTCCGCACACTGGGTCGGCGTGTGTTCCGAGCCGGCCTGTGGGAGAAGGGGGAAGCTACGCCCTCTTCGCAAGGAACCACTAATTTTGGAGGTGCAACATGGCACAAAAGGTAATCGGCTATATCAAGCTGCAAATTCCTGCGGGCAAGGCAACGCCCGCGCCCCCTGTCGGCCCCGCTCTGGGTCAGCATGGCGTAAACATCATGGCCTTCACCAAAGATTTTAACGAGCGCACCAAGAACGATGTGGGTCTTATCATTCCGGTGGTTATCACCGTATATGCAGACCGCACCTTCTCCTTTATTACCAAGACTCCTCCCGCTCCCGTGCTGATTAAAAAGGCTCTGGGACTGGACAAGGCATCTGGTGTGCCCAACAAAGAAAAAGTTGGCACCCTTACCAAAGATCAAGTCAAGGCAATTGCCGAGCAAAAAATGCCCGACCTTAACGCGGGCAGCTTGGAAGCTGCCATGAGTATGATCGCAGGAACCGCCCGCTCTATGGGTGTCCTGGTAGAAGAGTAGGAGGGGATGCAGCATGTTTAGAGGAAAGAAATATAAAGACAGCCAAAAAACGTTTGAGCGCGCTTCTCTCCACGATGTGGATGAGGCCATCAAGCTTTGTCTGGGAACTGCCAAGGCAAAATTTGACGAGACTGTGGAGCTTCACATCCGTCTGGGTGTAGACTCCCGCCACGCCGAGCAGCAGGTCCGCGGCGCCGTGGTTCTGCCCAACGGTACCGGTAAAAGCGTGCGTGTTCTTGTGTTCTGCAAAGAGGACAAGATGGAAGAAGCAAAGGCCGCAGGCGCCGAGTATGTTGGCGGCCAAGACCTGATGGAAAAGATTCAAAAAGAGGGATGGATGGACTTTGACGTGGTCATTGCCTCTCCCGATATGATGGGTATTGTAGGTCGTCTGGGTAAGGTGCTGGGTCCCCGCGGACTGATGCCCAACCCCAAGGCCGGCACCGTCACCCCCGATGTGGGCCGTGCCGTCGCCGAAGCCAAGGCCGGTAAGATCGAATACCGTCTGGACAAAACCAACATCATTCACTGCCCCATCGGCAAGGCTTCCTTCGGCACAGAAAAGCTGCAAGAGAACCTTTCCACCCTGATGGATGCCATTGTCAAGGCCAAGCCTTCCGCAGCCAAAGGCCAATATATCAAAAGCTGCGTCATCGCTACCACCATGGGCCCCGGCATCAAGATTAACCCCTCTCGCTTTGCTTAATCATTAAACCAAACGCCGCAGATTTTATCTGCGGCGTTTTTTGCTGCTTCCCATGATGCAAGCGGCCCTTCTCCTTACCTCAGAGCTGGCCGGGCGGCTCTTTTTTGCACCTGACTTCCCCATAACAACTATCGGTACATAGCCATACCATCATCGCAACCAAAAGGGCCGCATCGGTTAAGATGCGGCCCTGAATCCTTTTAGATGCCGGAACCCCTACGCAAGGTAGCTTGCTTTAAACTCGTTGATGGCTTTGAGGAGTTGCTCCTCCAACTGGGGTGTAAGGTCCTGGGTCTCCCGGATTTCATCCACCAGCCCGCCATGCCAGACTCCAAAGTGCTCGATAAGCTGCTGCTGAAAGTCCAGCACGTCCTCCACTTTGATATCGTCCAGGCAGTGGCGAGTCATAGCAAAGAGAATGAGGATCTCATGCTCCAAGCTCATGGGAGCATACTGAGACTGCTTGAGAATCTCCACGATCCGCTCACCATGACGCAGCCGCTTCTGGGTATCCTTATCCAAATCCGAGGAGAACTGGGCAAAGGAAGAAAGCTCCCGGTACTGGGCCAGCTCCACCCGGATGGGAGCGGCAATCTTCTTCATGGCCGGCACCTGAGCGGCTCCTCCCACCCGGGAGACAGAAAGCCCCGGGTTGACCGCCGGACGGATTCCGGCGTTGAAGGATTCGGTTTCCAGATAAATCTGGCCGTCGGTGATGGAGATGACGTTGGTGGGGATATAGGCGCTCATGTCGCCGCCCTGAGTTTCGATGATGGGCAGGGCGGTAATGGAGCCCCCGCCATACTGTTCGCTCAGTCTGCCCGCCCGCTCCAACAGCCGGGAGTGGAGGTAAAAGACGTCACCGGGGTAGGCTTCCCGGCCGGGCGGCCTGCGGAGCAGCAAGCTCATGGTGCGGTAGGCCACCGCGTGCTTGGAAAGGTCGTCCAGCACGATGAGAACATCCTTTCCCTGTTCCATCCAGTGCTCGGCAATGGCCATGCCGCTATAGGGCGCCAGATAGAGCATGGGGGCGTTTTCCGAGGCGGAGGCCACCACCAGTGTGGTGTACCGCAGAGCATCGTATTCCGTCAGGGTGTTGACGATTCCCGCCACCGTGGAGTTCTTCTGGCCGATGGCCACATAGACGCAGTAGACATCCTTATCCCGCTGATTGAGGATGGTATCCAGTGCGATGGCGGTTTTTCCAGTCTGGCGGTCGCCGATGATCAGCTGGCGCTGGCCCCGCCCAATGGGGACCATGGCATCAATGGCTTTGATTCCGGTCAGCAGGGGTACATCCACCTTTTGCCGGGCCAGAACGCCGGGAGCCACCCGCTCAATGGGGCGGAAGTCCTGCACCATCACCAGACCCTTTTGGTCCAGAGGCTGGCCCAGAGCGTTGACCACCCGGCCCAGCAGGGCGTCTCCCACCGGCATTTGAGCTACCCGTCCGGTGCGGGTGACAAAACTGCCCTCTCCCAAACCAGTGCCGCTGCCCAGCAGCACCACGCCGATGTTGTCTTCTTCCAGGTTCATGGCAATGCCCACCGAGCCGTTCTCGAACTGGAGTAGCTCGCCACTCATGGCATCGCTTAGGCCGATGACCCGCACTATGCCGTCCCCTACTTGAAGAACTCTTCCCGCCTCATCCACATGGGGGGAAAAGAGAAAGCTGAGTACCTCATCCTTGATAATTGAGCCGATTGCTGTGGGGTTTAATTCCATTATCGCAAATACACCCCCTCGTAAACGGCTTTTTTCAGTTCAGACAGTTTGCGTTTGATGGATTGATCCAAAACCGTGTTATCCACTATGACTCTAAGCCCTCCCAATAGAGAAGGATCTACGGTGGTGCGAATATCCAGCTGCTTGCGCGTCATACGGATCAGCCGCACCTCTATATCATAAAGCTGCTGCTCGGTCAAAGGCACTGCAGAAATCACCTCGACCGGCACCAGATTCATCTTCTTTCTGGCCAGTTCTAGGAAGATGGTGAGAACCTGTTCCACCTCTTGTGAAGGAACAGCCTGCAAAAATTCCGCCAGAGGATCCGCCGCCTTTTGGGCGGAGGGAGCATCCTCCAGCATCAATAAAAGGGCCTGCCGATAGATAAGAGGCAATCCCCTGTCTTGGGCAAAATCCAGTAGGGCCAGAGCGTATCGGCGGGCCAGCTTAAGCTGCCTCATCTAGCTCTCCTCCCATTCGGCCAAAGCTTCGGCGATGAGGCGGTCCTGAGTTTCCCGGTCAACGGATACCTCTACAAACCGACCTGCCATCATGGCGGCGATCTCAATCATCTGGCGCTTCATCTCGTCGGCCATGTTTTCTTTTTCCGTCTTTAGCTCCGCCAGCGCCCGATTGTAGACATTTTCCGCTTCCCGGCGGGCGGCAAACAGCATCTGGTCGGAGCGCTCCATGGCCTTTTTATAGGCGGCGTGAAGAATTTCTTCCCGCTCCGTTTCAATGTCGGCAATTAGGCTCTCGTACTGCTCCTTGAGCTCCAGGGCTTCTTCCCTGTCCTTTTGGGCGGCCTCAATCTCGGCGGCAATCCGCTCCTTGCGCTGGGCCATAAACTTCTTCACCGGCTTGTACAGCAAAAAGGCCAGCACCCCGGTGAGCAGGGATATATTGATGATGTAGACCAGCATTTCGACCAACAGCTTTTTATCCAGACTTAAAATACTTCCCGGCGGCAGCTCTGCCCCCGTCAGGGCTATCGTACAAAGTTGAAACAAACCCATTCCCCCTTTCGGTTTTCCCCGTTTGCGGAACAAAAATCAAACAAGGGGGTTGGCCATCAAAAGAATCAGGGCGATGACAAGCCCGTAAACCGAGCAAGTTTCTGCTACGGCGGCACCTACCAGCATGGTGCTCAAAATAGAGTTGCGGGCTTCCGGCTGACGTCCCACTGCCTCGGCAGCCTTACCCGCGGCAATGCCTTGACCCAGCCCCGAGCCCAGACCCGAAAGGGTGCAGATGCCCGCAGAAAGCGCAGACATTCCCAGAATAAACGATCTACCATCCATTCTATTTACCTCCTGGTTCTTAAAGTTGAATGGGGGAAATACGCAAAGCCCCACCGCTCCCCCAAAAAAGGCTAGCCTGTGGCGGGCTTTGGAACGGGCTATTATTCCGTGGTGGATTTTTGTGCAATAAAGGTCATACTGAGTATGGTGAAGATAAAGGCTTGCAATGAGCCTGCAAATACATCAAAATAGGCGTGGAGCAGATCAGGCAGTACAATGCGCAGGGCCAGAGGCAGCATGCCGTAAATCAGCCCCATGATAATGACTCCCCCCAGTATGTTGCCAAACAGCCGGAAAGCAAGCGAGACCGGCTTTGAGATTTCACCCACCAGGTTGATGGGAAAAAACACCGGGTGGGGAGAAAAATACTCTTTGATGTAGCCCCGCTTTTGCATCCGAATACCCCGGAAGTGAATGAGTACAAAGCTCATCATGGCCAGAGCCCCCGTCACCGCCAGGTCGGCGGTGGGCTGCCGCAGACCGAACAGTCCGCTGTAGTTGGCCAGCAGAATAAAGAGGAACACTCCAAAAAAATAGGGGCCAAACTCATCGAAACCCGGCCCCATGATAGTTTTGGTAAAGTTATCCATGGATTCCACCATGGTTTCAATGATATTCTGAAAGCCCCTGGGAACCTCCTGAAAACGGCGCAGCCGAACCCGGACCACCACCGCCAGCAAAATCAGCGCTCCCATAATGATCCAGGTGGCAATCAGAGTGTCGGTCAAATAGACAGGGGTGTCCCACAGATGGAACAGTACCCTATGGTTCTTGATCGAAAAATCCAAAGCTGTCCTCCCTGACAAAAAATTGGTTACCTTACTATTATAGTAAAATACTCGCATTTTCGCAAGCAATTAAGGCTTTGTTCAAAATCTGCTCAATAATATAAGAATTTTATAAAGAATTCGTTTCATCATAAGTTTTGTTCGAAAGGGATTCTTTTCTTGCTCAATTTTGTTATAATGGTGCTATGGTGTGGGAAAAGCCTTATGGAAGCAGTGGCTCCTTCTTCCCCAATGGCCCAAGCGGGCATGGCGGTGGAACGACGGGCCTCTCCCGGGCGGTTTTCTCACACCCATTGGACCTGCCAAAACAATATGGAGTTGACGATAGAATGAAAAAGCAATTGGTGGAACGGATTTATACCGAATCCCCCCGGGAAGCCGTTACCGTTCTGCGAAACAGCCTCAAGGTACTGGCCGTGGTATTGGTCACTGCTTTTCTTACCGAATTGCTGGCCGGTTTGGGTCTGCAAAAGGAAAGCCTGCTGATGCTGTATATGCTGGCGGTGGTGATCATTTCGGTCTGCACCCCCAGCTACACCTACGGGATTGTGGCTGCTGTGTTCTGCTCCTTTGCTTATGATTTTTTTATTACCGATCCCCGCTATGGGTTTTCCATCACCCTGCGCTTTCCCATCGCCCTGATCACCATGCTGGCGGTCACTCTCATCATCAGTGCACTGGTTATTCAGAATAAGAAGCAGGCTCATCTGGCTCTCAAGCGGGAACAGCGGACCCAGCTACTCTACCAGCTGAATCAGGAGCTTCTGGCCGCCCGGAATGTGGAAGAAATCGTAGAGGTGACCCAAAAGTACATCCAACAGCAAATGGAGCGCTCCAATGTCTTTTATCTTAAGGACCCCAAAGAAGGGGGAGAGCCCTCTCTGCGGCTTCACCACCCTCAAGATAGGGAGCTTTTCACCGACAGGGAATGTGTCCGCCGGGTTCACCAGATGTTTAAGGTAGGGGCGGAGCAGCCGGAAGAACTGCTGCCCAAGGACCGGTGCATCCACTACGAGGCAGCCATCTCCCACGGCAAGGTGCTGGGGGTGATTGGGCTGGACTGCCGGGAGCTTCCCCTCACGCCGGGTAGCCACACCTTTTTGCAGATTGTATCTGCCCAGGTGGCTCTAGCTCTGGCTCTGCGCTATCTGAGCGAGGAACAAAATAACCTGAAGATCAGCGCCGAAAAGGAGAAGATGCGCTCTAATTTGCTCCGCTCCATCTCCCACGATCTTCGCACTCCCCTCACCGGTATTTTGGGGGCCAGCTCCGCCATCTTGGAGCAGAAGGACATGGGGGAAGAGATGCAGGAAAAACTGGTGCGGGATATTAAAGAAAATGCACAGTGGCTGATCCGCATGGTGGAAAACATCCTCACCGTCACCCGGATTTCCAAGGAGACCGCCACGGTCCACAAGACCATGGAGGCCGCCGAGGAGGTTATTTCTCAAGCGGTTTCCATTGTGCGCAAGCGGTTTCCCGATTGCCTGATCCACGTCAGCATCCCCAGCGAGCTGCTAATGGTTCCCATGGATGCCACCCTCATCTCCCAGGTGCTGATCAACCTGCTGGAAAACGCCATCAAAAACAGCGAGGAGGGTGCTCTGGTTCTGCTCACCCTCAAAAAGAAGGGGCGGACCGCCCGATTTGAGGTCTCCGATCATGGCAGGGGCATTCCCAAGCACCTGCTGAGCAATCTTTTTGAGATTTACTCTCAGGCGGAGGATCGGGGAGCCGACTCCTCCAAGGGGCTGGGCATTGGGCTTTCCATCTGCAAGACCATCATTCAGGCCCACGGCGGAGAAATTCAGGGCTACAACCGGGAAGAAGGCGGCGCACGCTTTATCTTTACCCTGCCCTTACAGGAAGAACAGGAGGACCACCATGAATCGTAACACCCTGCAAACAGCCATTATTCTTTTGGCCATTCTGCTGATTGCCGCCTTTATTCTACCCATAATCTTCAACCTGTTTTTGGGTACGGTGTGGCTTGCCATTCGGTTGATCGTTCTGCTGGTGCTCATCTACTTTATTGTCAAGTGGTTCCGGGGGAAGCAGCTATGAGCCATCCCGTCACTGTGCTGGTGGTAGAGGATGAGCGGGCCATCGGGAACCTGTTAGGCGCTATTCTAGACGCTCAGAAATACCGGGTGCTTTTTGCCACAAATGGAGCCGAAGCTCTTTCCATGGCTGCCTCTCATACTCCCGATATCATCCTGTTGGACCTTGGTCTGCCCGATATGGACGGCATGGATGTTCTGATTCAGCTGCGCAAATGGTTTGACTTACCTATCCTCGTAGTGTCTGCCCGGCAAAAAGAGCAGGAAAAGGTGGAGGCTCTGGACGCGGGAGCCAACGACTATATCACCAAGCCTTTCGGTAACCAAGAACTTCTGGCCCGGATACGTACCTCCCTGCGCCAATACGCCCGGATGCAAAATTCCCGGTCCCAACTGGACAGCGAATTCTCGGTGGGGGACCTCCACCTCAGCTATGCCAGACGGCAGCTGCACATTGGGGACGAACTGGTACACCTTACCCCCATCGAATACCGGATTGTGGTGCTGCTGGCCCGCAACGCCGGTATGGTGCTGACCCACGACCACATCCTTAAGGAGATTTGGGGTCCTTTTGCCAGCGACAGTCAGCTGCTGCGAGTGAATATGGCCAATATCCGCCGGAAGATCGAGCCCAACCCCGCCGATCCCCGGTACATCCTCACTGAGGTGGGGGTGGGTTACCGGATGATTGACACTGAGCGCTAGAAAGGCTCTTCTATGGCCTTTGGGCCGATTGCGCTCACGACGACTTCCGATTCTTCGGAAGCGCTGCGAACCGGCCCTTTCCCTTGCCGACAGGGCTGCTCCATAGGCAGACAGCATGTCTCACAACACCAAAAGACTCCCTTTCTTTCTATGGATGCAGTTTTTCGGCTGCACCCGAAAGCAAGGGAGCTTTTTTCTGTGGCTTTGCTGTCCGGTATAGGGAGTACACGCCGTCTCCTGCTTTGCCCATCCAAAAAGCCGCCTGACGGCGGCTTTTTATTTGGATAAACTTACACGGGATGCACCTGTTGGGCAGGAATAGCATGGGCGCTGTCCACCCCGTACTTTTTGTTGGAGCGGGACTCGAAGAACTTGGGGGCCACTTGAGGGAACATGGCCAGGGTCAGAACGTCCTCTTCCTGCTCGTTGTACTTTTCGGGCAGCTCTCCCTTGAGCTTATCCAGCTCGGCGGGAATCAAGTCGGCGGGACGGCACTCAATAGGCTCGTCATCGCCGATAATCTTCCGGCGGAATTCGGGGTCGATGGGAGCGGGAGTGCGTCCGTACTCGCCCCGCACCAGAGCCTTGAACTCCTTGGAGACCATCTTGTAGGGTTCGCCGGCAATGACGTTGAGCACCGCCTGAGTTCCCACGATCTGGGAGGTGGGGGTGACCAGAGGGGGATAACCGGCGTTTTTGCGGACGTTGGGAATCTCGTTGAGCACCGTCTCCAGCTGATCGGATTTTCCGGCCTGAGCCAGCTGGCTAATCAGGTTGGAGAGCATACCGCCGGGTACCTGATAAAGCAGGGTGTTGGCGTCGACTCCCATGACCTTGGGATTGAGCAGGCCGTTTTCCAGATATTTATCCCGGAGCTTGGCCACGTGCTCCCGCACCACGTTGAGCTTCTTCAGGTCCAGTCCGGTGTCGTAGGGAGTGCCCTTAAAGGCGGCAACAATGGACTCGGTGGGAGCGTGGGAGGTTCCCAGGGCCAGAGGGGACATGGCGGTATCGATGATGTCCACTCCGGCTTCGGCAGCCTTGATGATGGCCATGGAAGCAAGGCCGGAGGTGTAGTGGGTGTGGAGATGCACCGGTACCTTGAGGGTGGACTTGAGGTCCCGCACCAGCTCGTAGGCGGCGTAAGGGGTGATCAGGCCGGCCATATCCTTAATGCAGATGGAGTCGGCTCCGGTCTGCTCCAGCTCCTTGGCGTACTTGACAAAGTACTCGTTGGAGTGGACGGGGCTCAGGGTATAGCTCAGGGCAACCTGTACGTGAGCTCCCTCCGCCTTGGCGGAGCGAATAGCGGTTTCCAGGTTGCGGATGTCGTTGAGGGCGTCAAAGATGCGGATGACGTCGATGCCGTTTTCCACCATCTTCTTGACAAAATATTCCACCACATCGTCGGCGTAGTGGCGGTAGCCCAGCATGTTCTGCCCCCGGAAGAGCATCTGCATCTTGGTCTTGGGCATGTGTTTTTTGATGATGCGCAGCCGCTCCCAGGGATCTTCGTCCAAAAAGCGGATGCAGCTGTCAAAGGTGGCGCCGCCCCACATTTCCACCGACCAGAAGCCGACCTCGTCCAAAGCCTCCAGCATGGGGAGCATTTCGTCTAAAGACATGCGGGTGGCGATCAGACTCTGGTGGGCGTCCCGCAGGACGGTTTCACATATTTTAATGTTGGCCATATTGCCGTTCTCCTCTCGCTGTGGTTTAGTTGAGCGAAACCAGCAGAGCGCCGGTGTCCACGGCATCCCCCTTGCTGACATGGATGCTGGCCACTGTGCCCTCCGAAGGCGCTACAATTTCGTTTTCCATCTTCATGGCTTCCAAAACCAGAAGGACATCGCCCCGCTTGACCTGCTGGCCTACGGTTGCTTTAACCTCCCAGATGTTGCCGGGCATGGGAGCGGTCACCTGCACCGAGCCGGCAGCTGCGGCAGGGGCAGCAGCCGGAGCGGGAGCTGCCGCAGGTGCGGGAGCGGGGGCAGCGGCGGGAGCAGGGGCAGCGACAGGAGCGGGAGCACCTGCTCCAACTTCCTGTACCTGTACATCATATGCGTTTCCGTTAACGGTTACCTGAAAGCGTTTCATCCTATACTCCTCCTAATATTCGCGGAGCTTCTCTGCCCGCAAGTATAATCAAAATTAAGGTTTGTCCCCTTTTTAGGATCAGTAGAACAGGGGAACGTATTGTGGTCTAAGGGTTACAGAGGCAGGTTGCCGTGCTTTTTGGGATGACGGCTTACCCGCTTGGCCGAGAGAAGATCCAGAGCCGCCAGAATAGCAGGACGGGTCAGCTCAGGGGAAATCACGTCGTCCAGATGGCCGCCCTTGGCAGCTGCCAGAGCCGAGGCTTCTCCCTGCTCGTACTCTGCCTGCACCTGCTCCCGGGATGTTTCGGGGGTGATTTTGTCGCCGTACAGGAAGGCCACCGCAGTCTGAGGCTCCAGAGGAGAGATGACGGCGTCGGGCCATGCAATGGTGTAGTCGGAGTTGGCGGCTCTTCCCGCCAAAGCCACATAGGCAGCTCCATAGGCTTTGCCGGTAATCACCGCCACTTTGGCAGTGGTGGCCTCGGCGTAAACATGGGACAGCTTAGCCATCTCCCGCACCGATCCGCAAAGCTCCGCCTTAGAAGAAGGCTCAAAGCCGGCGGCATCCACAAAGGTTACAACAGGAATCTGGAAGGCGTCGCAAACATTGACCATCTTGGCGATTTTGTTGCAGCCGTCGGCGGTGAGCTTGCCAGAGGCAGCTACAACGCCCACGGGGCTTCCGCCCAGAGAAGCTAGGGCAGTGTAGGCGCAGTTGTCGGCAAAGCCGCCCAGCAGCTCCACCACACTGCCGCTGTCACAGAAGGCAGCGGCCAAAGCCTGACCGGATGCTCCGGCGGCGGGCAGTTCCTCTGCAGGGGCAGCAAAATCAAGAACAGGGGCCGCAGCCAGATTGTTGAGAGGCAGCCGCATCAGCATCTGCTTGACGGCGTCCATGGCCTGAGCATCCCCATCAGCCACCACGTGAGCCACTCCCGCCTTGGCGGCAGCTTCCGCGGTGCCCGCCCCTTCCGCCTTGTCCTGAGAAAGAGCGGGAGGAGTCATAAAGAACTGGGCATCCTTGGTCATCACTACAAAATCGGCGCAGCAGGCCAGCAGAGCCGAAGAGCCCGCGCAGGTTCCCGCCACCAGAGAGATCTGGGGCACTACGCCGGAAAGGTTGTTGATTCGCAGCAGCAGTTCGCCGTAAGCGGCCAGCACGTCGGCCCCTTCGGCCACCCGTGCTCCTGCACTGTCGTAAATTCCCACCACCGGAATACCGGTTTTAAGTGCCAGATCATAGAGCTTTGCAATTTTGGCTGCCTGAACCTTGCCAAATCCACTGCCATCCTGAGCAAAGGCACAGGCCGGGCTTCCCATTACGGCGCCATAGCCGCAGACTACGCCGGCAGGCTCGTCTCCCGTCATGGCAAAGCCGTCCAGCTCCACAAAGGAATCCGCATCGAACAGCATGGCCAGCCGCTCCCGGGCGGGTGAGGGTTGCCCCATCATTTCCCGAGCCTGCCAAAAGTTTTGTGCACTCATCTAGGTTCCTCCATCCGTGTATATTTTGCATCTTAAAGCATTGTCTTATAAAATTCTAATCATGTTAAAGTATACACGAAAATCGCTCAACTCTCAACTAAAAAACTGCTTTTTTATCACAATTCGATGGAGGGTATGAAAGGGTGGGAAACTGTATAAAAAAACATAAAACCCCGACAGGATTATAGTGCTACTATCTTAGAAATACCTGAGCGCCGCGGGTCAGAACTAAAACCCGGAAAAGCGGGGCACTCTCCCGCAGGCACAAACAAAAAATTCTGGCGGCTGCGTCGGTCTCTCATCTCCTGCCAAACCCCATGGAGCCCATCCCGGCTCCCTAGTATTTCTTCCTCTCTTGCCCGAAAGCACCCATAACATCTATTCCTATCGGTTGCTCGGCAAATGCCAACAAGCCGTACAGTTCCCGGGAACTGTACGGCTTTGCAAAATCGAGGGCATTTTTGGTGAAATGAGTTACGCTGCTCCCCCCGCCGAAAGAGCCAGTGTTCTGCGGCTGTTGCGGTAGCTGATGATCGCTTCCCGCAGGGCGCAGTACTTATCCACAAAGGTGACAATATAACCTTCCTTGTAGCGGGGTGGCACCAGAGTAACCAGCCACATGTGGCGGCGGATGATGTCCTCCTCCACCTTGTTGAGGGTGCAGACCTTTCTGGCGTTTTCCAGCGCGATAATGGGGTGCCTGCGCAGGTGCCCCTGAGCCTTCTGCTTGTTTTCCTTCCGGTCGTAGAGAAACAGGTCATGGAGCAGGCCGCCCCGGGCAGCACTTTTGTAGTCCCATCCCAACAGCTTTGCGATGAAAAAGCTACAGTAAGCCACATCCAAACAGTGGTTGAGCCGGGAATGACAGTTGTGCTGTATGTAGTTTCCCAACTCCTGTACCTGGGGGTCCTCCAGTAAGGGGCGGATATGAAGATAAAATTCGGCTACGGCATTGGAACGGAATTCCCGGAGCCTCCTGAACAGAAAAAATACCATGTAATTAGTCACCCTTTTTTGCAAAGCGTCAGAAGCTTTGCCTAATCAACAAAATAAAAATATAGGAACTAAATTCCCCTGAATATACTTTGATGTTTTTAAGCCACGTTATTCATTATAGCAGATGACACGGAAATGTCCACACTGAAAATTCTGGCTGCATGCTGTACTGGCGGATGCAAAAAAAGCCGCCATCCGGCAGCTTTTTGGCACCCCCAATAGGAATCGAACCTATAACTAGCCCTTAGGAGGGGCTTATTATATCCATTTAACTATGGGGGCACAAAACAAAACAAGCCCGCCGCAGGGACGGGTTTGTCTGACGGCTATACAGCTTAGGCCATGTAAACATCCAGTCCGTACACAACAATGGTGACGACAAAAAAGACAATGGCGCAAAAACGGGTGGCCCGATATAACATGGCATCCCGGGTAAGCCCGCCGTTTTTCCCGAAGAAGGAGTCGCTGTCCCCGCCGGTCAATGCGGTGATGCCGCCGCCCTTGCTGCCTTCCTGAAGCAGAACCAACAGCGAAATCGCTATGCTCATCAGCACCATGACCACGCCGCCAATCATTTCAAACACATTCATGCCTTTACAGTCCTTTCTCCGGTTCCCCTAAAAATTCAAGGGCATATCCAGCCTTAAAATTTTACCATAATGTACAGGGTTTTGCAAGGATAAAATACAATAAGGGATTTTTTGCAAGGGGCTCCAAGGTTTTACCATCCATAAAGGACCGCCGCCCTCCCCCTATTCCCCAAAATCCCGGTACAGCGCCGAGCAAAGAGGGATGAAAAAACCACCTAGTTTGCTGAAAACTACGTGGTTTCTTTCTGGTGACCCGTACGGGAATCGAACCCGTGTTACCGCCGTGAAAGGGCGGTGTCTTAACCGCTTGACCAACGGGCCTGGAAGTGTGAGAAGGAAAACAAATGCACATTTGCCTCGAATTCTCACAGTAATTGGTAGCGGCAACTGGATTTGAACCAGTGACACTCCGGGTATGAACCGAATGCTCTAGCCAACTGAGCTATGCCGCCACATCAAGCTTTGTTATTATAGCGTATCCATTAAAATTTGTCAACATCCTTGTCCGCAAAATTAAAAATGGATTTTTCCAAGGTGGGTTTTTGGCTTGGCATCGGGAAAAAACGATTGCCGAACCTCTCTTTGAAGGTCCGGCAACCGTTGTATTTTTTACTCCTGGGGAACTTTTCGCATGGTGAGGGAGATTCTTTTTTTCGCCTCATCCACCGCCAGCACCTTCACCTTGACCACCTGCCCCACCTTGACGGCGTCCAGAGGGTGCTTGATAAAGCGGTCGGCCAGCTGGGATACATGCACCAGCCCGTCCTGATGGACTCCGATGTCCACAAAGGCGCCAAAGTCCACGATGTTGCGCACCGTTCCCGACAGAATCATCTCCGGCTTCAAATCCTCCATGGAGAGGACGTCGGTGCGCAAAAGAGGGGGCGGCAGCTGGTCCCGGGGGTCGCGGCCCGGCTTGAGCAGCTCATCGATGATGTCCTTCAGAGTGGGCTCTCCCACCCCTACCTTTTGGGCTAGGGAGGGCAACCCGATTTTGGAGGCCCGGCTTCTCAGGTCGGAAAGGCTTCCGGCGCCTACATCGGTGAGGGCAAAGCCGCACTCGGCCAGCAGAGCCTTGGCTGCCTTGTAGCTTTCGGGGTGAACGGCGGTGGAGTCCAGCACGTTCTTTCCGTCCTTCACCCGCAGGAACCCGGCGCACTGCTCAAAGGATTTTGCCCCCAGCTTGGGTACCTTTTTCAGTTGGCTGCGATCGGTAAAGCGGCCGTTTTCTTCCCGGTAGGTCACAATGTTCTTGGCCACCGTTTTGTTGACTCCCGCCACATATCCCAGCAGGGAGTGAGAGGCGGTATTCAGGTCCACCCCCACGCTGTTGACGCAGCTTTCCACCACGCCACCCAGAGAGGCGTCCAGCTTGGCGGGAGGCATGTCGTGCTGATACTGGCCCACACCAATGGCCTTGGGGTCGATTTTGACCAGCTCGGCCAAAGGGTCCTGAATCCGCCGGGCGATGGAAATGGCACTGCGCAGGCTGACGTCAAACTCCGGGAACTCCTCCGCCGCCAGCTTGGAGGCAGAGTACACCGAGGCTCCCGCCTCGCTGACCACCATATAGCTGACCTTTTGGGGAAGCTCCCCAATCAGCTGGGCCACAAACCGCTCGCTTTCCCCCGAGGCGGTTCCGTTGCCGATGGAGATGACGTTGACTCCATGCTTTTGAATCAGCCCTTTGAGGACACGTTTGGCCTCCTCCACCTTGTTTTGCGGGGGGGTGGGATAGACCACGGTGGTGTCCAGTACCTTGCCGGTGGCGTCCACCACGGCAATTTTGCAGCCGGTGCGGTAGGCCGGGTCTAGCCCCAGCACCACCCGGTCCTTGAGGGGGGGCTGCATCAAAAGCTGGCTGAGGTTTTCCTTAAAAACGTCGATGGCGCTGTCCTGTGCCTTTTCGGTGAGCATTCCCCGCAGCTCGTTTTCCAGAGAGGGGAAGATGAGGCGGGAGTAGCTGTCGTCCATGGCTTTGACCAGCCACTCTTTGGCGGGGCTTTCCCCTTTGAGAACAGCATCGTAAAGAAAGCCCAAAGCCTCCTGTGGGTCGGCCACAAGGCTCACCTTCAAAAAACCCTCCTTCTCTCCCCGGTTGATAGCCAGAATCCGGTGGCCGGGCAGCTTCCCATAAGGCTCCTGAAAATCGTAGTACATGGAGTAGACGCTGTCTTCCTCCTTGGCGGCCACGGTTTTAATCTCCGCCTTGCGGCTGAGATAGGAGCGGAGCTTCTTGCGGATCTCCGCATTGTCGGAGACGGTTTCCGCCACAATATCCATGGCTCCCTGCAATGCGGCGGCGGCATCGGGGACTTCCTTTTCCTCATCCACATACTCTTCCGCCAGCAGGAGAGGGTCGGCCATCTCCCGTTTTTGCTCCAGCAGAGTCAGGGCCAGAGGCTCCAGCCCCCGCTCCCGGGCCATGGAGGCTCGGGTTCTCCGCTTGGGCTTGTAGGGGCGGTACAGGTCCTCCACCTCCGCCAGAGTCTGAGCCTTTTCGATGGCGGCGGCAAGCTCGGGGGTGAGTTTTTCCTGCTCGGCAATGGAAGCGCTCACTTCCTCCTTGCGCTTTTGCAGGTTTTGCAGGTAAACAAGCCGCTCCGAAAGGTCCCGCAGCACCGTGTCGTCCAAACTGCCGGTGACCTCCTTGCGGTACCGGGCGATAAAGGGGATGGTGGCTCCTCCCTGAATAAGCTCGACAGCGGCGTCTACCTGCCACTGCTCCAGCCCCAGTTCTTTTGCCAGTTGCTGATTAATTGTCATGCCATACATCCTTTGCTTTGCTATGGTCGCACCGCTGTCTGATGGCGGCGCAAGCTTCTGGCTCTATTGTACCACAGGGTCAGCCGGGGGAAAAGCCTTTTTCCGGTGGAAGGGTGGGATGCAGCTTTCTGCCAAGTAGAACCTGTAGGGAAAACCCTCTCTTATTGTATATACCCCTATAGTTTCCGCCGGACTCCTAAGAATCCTTTGGGCTTTTGCAAAATATTGATTGGGCCGGAGTCTTGCTTCCCCCTGAGGGAGGGCTTTACGCCTTGAATCCCGGTAGAATATCTGCTAGAATGGGGGAAGTTCACCATAATCTGCAACGCTTACCTATTTTTCGGCAATGGAAAGAAGGGATTCGGCCAATGAGCCAGAGCAATAAGAAGTCTGTCACCTCCAAGGATGTAGCCAATCTGGCGGGAGTCTCCCAAGCGACGGTATCCCGGGTGTTTAGCCGACGGGATTATGTCCGGGACGACACGGTGGAAAAGGTGATGGCTGCCGCCAAGGAGCTTGGGTATAAACCCGCCAGCGCTTCCAAGGGGCCGGGCGGCCGGGAAACCAACCTCATCGCGGTGGTTTCCCTCAACTTTGTCAATCCTTTTTATCAAACTCTTCTCATTCGCCTTTCCGAGATGGTCTCCTCCATGGGCAAGCAGCTGCTGTTTGTGGAGTCCCCCTACGAGCAGGATTTGGACGATATTCTCTACCGGGTGCTGCAATACAATGTGGATGCTGTCATTGTACTGTCGGCGGCTCTTTCCGTGCGGATGAGCGATAAGTTCTCCCGGGTGAAGGTTCCCCTTGTCCTCTTTAACTGCCAATACGACAGCCGTTACTTCTTCTCCGTCTGTTCCGACAACGTGGACGCAGGGGCCATGGTGGCGGATTATCTGGTATCCAAGGGCTACGACAGCTTTGGCTTTATTGCGGGAAAGCCCTCCCGCCAGACCAGTGTATTCCGCCACAAGGGCTTTGCAGACACCCTGGCCCGCCACGGCTTCCACAAGCTGGCGATGGCCAGCGGAGATTACAGCTACAGTTCGGGAGCCAAGGCTCTCCTGCAGATTTTCCGGCAGGGCAAGCTGCCCCGGGCAATCTTTTGCGCCAACGATTTAATGGCCTTTGGAGCCATGGATGTAGCTCGCCACAAGTTGGGGTTGCAAATCCCTCAGGATGTTGCCTTTGTGGGGTTCGACAGTCTGGAGCAGGCCCAGTGGAGCAGCTACCAGCTCACCTCGGTGTCCCAGCCGGTCAATGAGATGGTGGAGTACACCCAAAATTATCTCCATCGCAAATTCACCGGTCAGGAAACCAGCGGCGGCTACGTGCTGCTGAAAACCAAGATGATTGAGCGCACCTCCACCTGAAAATTCTTAAAAATTAAAACAGCCTTTGCCACAACGGTTGGCAGAGGCTGTTTTTTGTATGCTATCGGGCCGATAACGCTTTTCCCAACCGGCAGACCGGCAGACCCATTACATTGTAAAAGTCGCCGGTGATTCCTTCCACCAACAAGGCTCCCTTACCCTGAATACCGTAAGCTCCCGCCTTGTCCATAGGCTCTCCAGTGGCCACATAGGCTTCAATTTCCTCTTGGGAAAGGGGAAGAAAACGCACTGCCGTCCCCTCCGAAAAGACCTCCTCCCCCTGAGGGGAAAGCACCGCTACACCGGTGTAGACAGTGTGCTCCCGCCCCGACAGTGCCTGCAGCATCCGAACAGCATCGGCGTGGTCCTTTGGCTTGCCAAAGATTTCTCCCCCCAGCACCACAATGGTGTCGGCTCCTATCACCACATCCCTGGGATGCTCCCCAGCTACCGCTTTGGCCTTGCGTAAGGCCAGCAGCTCTGCTCCCCGGCGGGGGGAAACATCGGGGGGAAAGCTCTCGTCGGTGGGGTGGGTGATAACGGCAAAATCGGAGGTGATATACGCCAGAAGCTCCCTGCGCCGGGGGGAGCCGGAGGCTAAGATCAACATAACAATTACCCCTTTGGATTGAGATGCTCTGCGCTCAATCTGCTCAAGTATCTGTTTTTCTTTGAAAGGGATGTCTGCGGCCCTCTGCTCCAGTCCAAGAGAAGCCCACCGGACTATGCTTTTCCGGTGGAGCCAAGGCCCCCTGCTCCCCGCCGGGTCTCGGAAAGGCTCGGAACCTCCACAATTTCCGCCAGTGCCACCGGCAGAAGCACCAGCTGGGCAATTCGCTCCCCCGGCTGGATGGTGTAGTCCTCCTCCCCGTGGTTGACAAGACCCACGAGGATTTCGCCCCGGTAGTCAGCGTCGATGACCCCCACCGCATTGGCGGGGACAATGCCGTGGCGGATGCCAAGTCCGCTGCGCCCAAAGACAAAGCCGGCCCATCCTGTGGCAATCTCCACCGCCACTCCGGTGGGTACCGTAGCCCGTCCCTTGGCAGGCAGAACCAGCGGCTCCACAAGGCAGGCGCAGAGGTCGGCCCCTGCGCTGGTGGAGGTGGCCCTTTGAGGCAGCTTGGCGTGGGGATACAGCTTTTGCACCTTCAGCTCTTTCATGGTTTGCTCCTTTTTTGGGGGAGAACCTCTCCCCGGTAATAAAGTCCCCGAGTGTGCTGGGTCCAAGGCTTTTCTTCTGCAGCAAAGCCATCCAGCACCCGGGCGGTTTCCTCCGGAGTTTCCCGGGTCAGGTAGACGGTGTAAAAATCAAGGCCCCTCAGCTCGGGCAGACGGTCCCCCATCCAGAGGGGGACGCAGTTGTACAGGGTGGAAACCACACCGTCACAGTCCAGAAAGAACTCCTTGTCCATCCGGTCGGTGAGGTGGGGATACCCGCAGCCTGTTCCCTTGCAGCCTTGGCCGTGGGCCTTGGCAGGGCAGCCCCGCAAGGTCATCAAAGGCAGGTAGCCGTAGGCGGGAAGCCCTCTGGGCAGAACATCCTCCATCCCCTTGGCTTCGGCCAAGGTCAGCTCAAAGCTGAGAGTGGCATCGGCAAGGCCCAGACGGCGGTATGCTTCCAAGGCCGGGGCGTTGAAGATGTTGAGGAACACATCTCCGTGAAGGGCAAAGCCCAGCTCCTTTGCCTGCCGCAGGGCCCCCATAGAACCCACCACAGCGTGGCCGATTCCTCTGCCGCGGATTTGTTCCAGCCGGGCGGGTAGCTTGCCGTCAGCTCCAAAGGTACAGCGGGGCAGCTCCACCGCCATCCGGTGGGCGTTTTGCGCGATTAAATCAGGGTCTGCCTGTTCCCAAAGGTGCAGAGGCAAAATCAGCAGCTGGGCCTTCTGCCGGGCGGCAGCTTCCAGCTGATCAGCCCGCCCCAGACGAATCCGCTGGGCAGGCTGCTCCGGGGGAGTGTGGGTGGCGGAAGGCTGCCAGACCTTTTGAGCCGCCTCCCGGTTCCAAGCCACGGGACACAGCTGTTCCCGCTGGTTTAATAGCTCCTCTAAGGCCTGACGGCGCAGGGCGTTGAGGACAGAGGCGGGAAGCATCAGCCCCGGCTCCAACCGGCAGGTGATCTCCTCCGCCACAAAGGGAGTGCCTCCCGTTTTGCTCAGAGCCGCCTTGGCCCGTCCCCCGTCGGTGGGAGCAGTGCGGGCCGCCTGAGGCTCATCCCCCGTTACGGTGACCGTTCGGCCTTCCCTGTCCCAGACAGTAAGGATGGAGGGCTTGCCCGCCTTCATCCCAAATTCAAGAGTAATGGGAACCCGCTGCTGCTCCTGACGGTACAGTGCCTCGTAGCTTTTCAGCAGAGATGAGGTAGCGGCGGTGACATCCTCCTTTTGGCGGGTGCCGAACATGGAAGCATCCCTGCGCCCGGTGAGGTATCCGTCGGTAAAGCCGCTACGGGAAAACACCGCCGCCAAATCTTCTTTGTTGTAAGGGTTCTTTTCCCGGGCGGCCACACAGGCAGAGACTGCTGCCGCCACGTATTCCGGCCGCTTCATCCGGCCTTCGATCTTAACGGAGCAGACTCCCGCTTTTTGTAACTCTTCCAGCCTGTCCAGCAGGGAAAGATCTTTGAGAGAAAGGGCATGGCTGCTGCTTCCCCCTGCAAAGGGCAAGCGGCAGGGCTGGGCGCAGAGCCCCCGGTTTCCGCTGCGTCCGCCAATGACGGAGGAAAGGTAGCACTGCCCCGAAAGGCTCATACACAGGGCCCCGTGGACAAAGACCTCCAGCTCCAAGGAGGTTTCCCGGCGGATGGCGGCGATTTCTGCAAGAGTCAGCTCCCGGGCCAGAACTACTCTGGTATAGCCCAGCTCCTCCAGCTGCTTGGCCCCCGCTACCCCGGTGATGCTCATCTGGGTGGAGGCGTGAAGGGGCAGATCGGGGCAGGCCGCTCTAATACAGGCCGCCACCGCCAAATCCTGTACCAGCACCGCGTCTACGCCCAGAGCGCAGGCGGTTTCCAGAGCGCTGAGCAGCAGGGGCTCCTCCTCCTGGCGGATCAGGGTGTTGAGGGTGAGGTACACCTTGACCCCACGACCGTGGCAGTAGCTTACCGCCTGCGCCAGCTGCTCCTCATCAAAGCCCTGAGCGCTGCGCCTTGCATTGAGCAGTCCAGCTGCTCCCAAATAGACGGCATCGGCGCCGCTCCGGACTGCCGCGGTAAGACTTTCCGGGCCGCCGGCCGGCGCCAATATTTCCAGATTCAACGTAAAGCTGCCTCCTTTATGCAGGTTATATCCTGCGCTTGGGCTTGTACAGACTCTTTCTGCGATTTCTGCGGTGGCGGTTCCGGGCGATCATCAGCAGGGTATACAGAACCACCAGCAGCACCAGAAAGATGACGGCAAATTTAAACCAAAAAGAGGCCACCACCGCCTTGACCTGCTCCCAAATCACCAGAATGCGGGAGGCTTCCACCGATTCGGCGGCCAAAAGCTGCACCCGCCCCACTTCTTCGTTGTAGAGCATCAGGCTCACCCAGCCAATGGCATCCCCCTTGGTGATGGGAGCTTCCACCGCCTCGGGAACCTCAAAGTTCATCACCACACCGGTGGCGGGGTCCAGATCCTTGGGCACCAGATAGGTGAAGTTGTCCGCCGTCACCAGCTGGATGTGATCCTTTTCGGTGTTGAGCCGCAAGGGCACCTCCGCCAGCGCCCGGTTTTTGGCCACCAGCATCTTTACCTTAAAGGAATCAAAAACCCAATCGTAGATTCTCTGATGATCCTCGTAATCGCTGCGGCCCTCCAGCACCTTACCAGTGGAATCCAGATAGGGGCCGCCCATGGTGACCAGCAGGTAGGTAAAGCCGTCCTTGGTGGCGGTGGAAACAAGGCAGCGCCCCGACTGAGGCAAGGTTCCGCTTTTCACTCCTTTTAAATAGGGGTAATAGTAGGTGGTACCCGGCACCTGCATCTGAATGGTGGTGGCCCACTCCAGCCCCTCGGGGTTTTTGTTGGTGGGAGCCGCCGAGTACCCCGCCGTGGAGACAATCTCCATAAAGCCGGGCAAACTTACAGCATGGCGGGTGATCGCCGCCATATCCCGGGCAGTGGTCACCTGTTGGGGATCAAAGAGGCCGTTGGGGTTGACAAAGTTTGTGCTTACTGCCCCCAGCTCTTTGGCCCGCTTGTTCATCATCTCCACAAACTTGGCCTGATTGGCCGGGTCGTTTGCAGAACCTCCCACTACATGGTTGGCAATGATCATAGCGGTTTCGTTGCCGGAGCGGAGCATCAGACCGTAGAGCAGGTCCTTCATAGGCATTTCTTCTCCGGCGTACATTCCCGCCAGACTCACACTTCCATAATTGCGCCCATAGTTATATAGGTAGTCCTGCACATAGTTGGGGTAGACGGTGGGCACCCCAAGGTCGGGGGTGTTTTCCAGCGCCAGAATACAGGTCATTATCTTGACCAGAGAGGCAGGGTAGGCGGGCTTGTCCGCGTTTTTTTCGTAGATCACCTCTCCGGTATCCATGTTGTAGAGGTAGATGAACTCGCTGGAGGGTTCAAAGTCCGGCTGGTGGTTGGGAGCGGCATAGGCAGGCAAAGCAGACAGTGCAAATAAAAGGGCTGCCAGCACCACCGCAAACAGTCTTTTCATTTTGACTTTCTCCCCCCGTTCGGTTATAGTAGAGATTAGATTTATCGTTACATAGTATACCAGAAAATCCCCCGCCAATCAAATATCGGGGAGCGTTGCAATTGTGAATTTTCCGCGAAGGGAGCGGGCCTTTTGATTTACGTAACCGGAGATATGCACGGGGATATTTCCCGCTTTAAAGGCAGGTCCATGCGGGCTCTGCGCAAAAACGACGTCCTCATCATCTGTGGGGACTTCGGCTTTGTGTGGGATGATTCCCCCAAAGAAAAGCGCCTTCTCAAATGGATTGGCAGGCGGCGGTACCACGTTTTGTTTGTGGAAGGCCCCAACGACAATCTGGAGCTGCTGGCCCGCTACCCCGAAACCCAGTGGAACGGGGGCAAAGTCCGGGAGATTTCCGGGCGGCTGCGGCAGCTGATGCGGGGTGAAATTTACCAGATTGAGGGTAAGGACATCTTTGCCTTTGGCGGGGGTTCCCGTAAAGACGAGTTTGCCGATCTGCTGCCCCCATGGGCCAAGTGGGAGCTTCCCTCCCCCGAGGAACTGGAGCATGCCCGCCAAAATCTGGCGGCAAGGGGCAACCGGGTGGACTACATCATCACCCACCAGCCCAGCCGCAAGATCATGGAGTTTCTCCACCCCCACCATCACGATGCCAACGTGCTGGACACCTTCTTGGACGAACTGCGGCAAACCTGCACCTTCCGCCGCTGGTTTTTCGGGTACCTGCACAAGAATAAGCAAATTCCCCCGGGAGAAACCGCCCTCTTTCAGGATGTGGTCCGGGCGGATTAAATATCCCTGCCCCCTATTACGAAAGAACATTCCACCTGCAGAAAGGACTGCTATTTATGGAGCTGACCGTAGGCATGACCGGAACCGCCGCCACCGCCGTCACCAGAGACAACACCGCCGCCGCTGTGGGAAGCGGCGATCTGGAGGTGTTTGCAACCCCCATGATGGCGGCTTTGATGGAACAGGCAGCGGCAGCAGCCATTCGCCCCGCCCTTGCAGCCGGCAAAACTTCGGTGGGCACCAGCCTGCAACTTTCCCACAACAGCGCCACCCCTGTGGGGATGAAGGTAGAAGCCGTGGCCACCGTCACCAAGGTGGAGGGCAGCCGGGTGGAGTTTTCCGTCACCGCCCGGGACGATGCCGGGGAGATTGGCTCCGGAACTCACACCCGGGTTGTGGTGGACAGTGCCCGCTTTCTGGAAAAGACGGTGGCAAAGGCCGGAGCATAGCCTGCCCCCGTCGCCTGCTCCACCCATCATCGAGACGCAAAGCGCCCTTTTCGGCTGAAAAGGGCGCTTTTTAGTTGGGCTATTCTGCTTCCCGGCACAGCTCCAGCACCAAATTCATGGCGTACATGCTGGCCCAGTTCCGAATGAGCTTCCTCTGGTCGGCATATCCCCGGGAAAGGTTGAGCTCCAGTACCTTTTCCTGGCTTTCGGTCACTGCCGCCACATAGACAAGGCCCACCGGCTTTTGGGGAGTGCCGCCCCCGGGGCCTGCAATCCCGGTGGTGGAAAGCCCGATGCCGGAGCCGGAAGCGGTGCGGATGCCCCGGGCCATCTCCAACGCACACTCCGGGGAGACCGCTCCGTGCTGTTCCAGAGTTTGGGCGGATACCCCTAGCATCTTCTGTTTGCTCTCGTTGCTGTAGGTAACGGCTCCGCACAAAAACACCTGCGAGGCTCCCGCAATATCCGTCAGGCGGGAGGCGATGGTTCCACCGGTACAGCTTTCCGCCACAGCAATGGTTTTGCCCAGCTCCTGCAGCCGGCCCACCAAGGCATGCTGAAGGTCCTGTACGTCCACGCCGTAAACATGGTCGGCAAACAAGGCGCAGATTTCCTCCATCACCGGCTGCATCAAAGCTTCCGCTTCTGCCTCGTCGGCGGCGGAAGCAGTCACCCGCAACTGCACCTCCCCCAGCTTGGCATAAGGGGCAATGGTGGGATTTTCATGATCCAGCATACTTTGATGGAGCATGTCCTCCACAGTGGACTCCCCAATGTCAAAGAGGTGGATGGTGTGGGAGCGGAGCACCCGGGTGGAGCGGCTTTCCAGATAGGGGCGCACCTGCTTTTGGAACATGGCCGTCATCTCTCCGGGAGGGCCCGGCAGCAAAATGACCACCTTACCCTGACTTTCCACCGCCAGCCCGGGAGCCGTTCCTTGATCGTTGGCGAAAATATGGGCCCCCTTGGGAAAATAGGCCTGCTTCTCGTTGTTTTTGGTAAACACCCGTCCCCGGCCCTTAAACATGGCCTCCATCTTTTCGAGAGAGGGGCGGTGAAGTTCCATGGAAAGGCCGAACATCTCCGCCACCGTCTCTTTGGTCAAATCGTCGTAGGTGGGGCCAAGGCCTCCGGTAGTAATCACCATATCCGCACGGGAAAGAGCCAATTGCAGCCCTTCGGCCAAACGCCCGGCGTTGTCCCCCACCACGCTCTGGTAATAGCAGCCGATACCCAGAGCCGCCAGCTCCCGGGCCAGATAAGCCGCGTTGGTATTGACAATATCCCCCAGCAGAATCTCGGTTCCCACACATAAAATCTCTGCGTTCATCTCGTCCACTTCCTTTGCAGTTTCGCTGGATTTATTCTACACCATTTTTTAGGGAAAGCAAAGATTTTTTTCCGGAATTCCCGGCGAAAAGTAACACAACGGCGTGACTTTGCGTATACTGGAGCAAACCCGTTCTGGAAGCTGGGAAGGTGTTTTTTCCCGCCTTCCGACTTTGCTTCCGGAAAGGATGTGGCGGCGATGAGAAGAAGAAGACCCTGCGGGCGGGACGGCCTGACTCTGTTTTTGACAGCCTTTGGCCTTGGGCTTTTGGTAGCCCTTGTCTGCTCGGTCCGGCTGGCCCTGTTTTTTGCCGCCGTCATCCTCATTTATGTTGGCGTTACCCTGCGCGGCTGTTAGCCATCCACCACTTGATGTAACGGAGGTGCCCCTATGAAGATCGTCGTGCTCAAAAGCCCCCGCTTTCTGTCCCCCCTGCTGCGGATGATTTTTAAAATCAAGAAGGACTGATACATACATTGCCCTTTTGCCTGTTTAGAGTCTTTGCATTCTCCTTCCTCCACTTTATCATGGTAGATTTCACAGACAGTGCAGGCTGTTGGAAAAGCCCTTAAGCAACGGCTTTTCCGGCAGCCTGTATGCTTTGCGTTCTCTTAAATTATACCGTTGCAACAAACTTGCATGTAAGGTTTTTCTCCCGCCACCCCCGAAAGATTTGCATTGGCCAGCAAAAGTTGGTATACTGTTACCTAATATTTTTTGGTCATATGGAAGATTCTTCCGCTAGGAGTGATGTTGTGCAGTATCTTCTGGTCTTTCTCGAAGGAGTGGGAACCTTTGTCTCCCCTTGTATGCTTCCCATGCTGCCCATTTATATTGCATATTTTTCTGCAGGGTCCGGCCGCCGCAAGGCTCTGAGCAACGCTTTGGGTTTTGTGCTGGGCTTTACGTTGGTGTTTATGGCTATGGGAGCTGCCGCGGGAACCGTGGGGAAGTTCTTCTCCTCCCACCAAAGGCCCATTATGCAGGTGGCGGGTGTATTCTCCATCCTGCTGGGGCTGATTTACGCAGGACTGATTCCTGCCCCCATCGCCCGGCTGCTCAAGGGCTTCCAGATGAATCCCACTCGGCTAAAAGGGCTGAACTTCTTTTCCTCGGTGCTCTTTGGGGTTATTTTTTCGGTGGGCTGGACCCCCTGCATCGGCGTCTTTCTCAGCGCCGCTTTGTTGATGGCGGCGGGAGTAGGGCATACTCTTACCGGGGTGCTGATGCTGCTGTGCTTTTCTCTGGGGCTGGGTATTCCCTTTGTCATGGCTGCTCTGCTGCTGGAAAAGATGACCGAAGCCTTTGCCTTTCTCAAACGGCATATGTCCACCATCAACCGCATTGGTGGGGCCTTCCTGGTACTGGTGGGCATCGCCATGATCGGCGGATGGCTGGACCGGTTGTTGGTTTCCCTGCTGTAATATTGCTGGAACAGGAGACTGATTATGCGTAAATTATTGTTTTTACTTGTTGCCTTTGGATTGGTTTTAGCCATGGGAGTGCTGGGTTACCGGTATCTTTCCAAGCAGGTGATCCCTCAAGTGCCTCTGGCCGTTCCCTCCCAAGAGGAAAGCGCTGCCGGGGGGGAGGGCAGCCAGCCGGAGGAACCGGAGAAGATTCCCGCTCCCGACTTTACCGCCTACGATGCCGACGGCAACGAGGTCAAGCTTTCCGATCAGCTGGGTGCTGTCCCCGTTGTCCTCAACTTTTGGGCCAGCTGGTGTCCGCCCTGTCGGATGGAAATGCCCGACTTTGACAAAGTGGCCGCCGAATACGCCGACGACACCCTGTGCTTTTTGATGGTGGACATGATCGGAACCGGAGGTTCCTACACCGAAACTCGGGAAAAAGCACAGGAGTACATCACTGGGGAAGGCTTTACCTTCACCGTTTGGTTTGACGAGAATCAGGAGGCTCTCACCACCTACGGGATCAACTCCTTCCCCACCACGGTGTTTATCAATACCGAGGGCAATGTGGAAGGAGCCTACCGGGGCGCCATGAGCGAAGAAACCCTCCGCCTGTTTTTGCAGCAGCTCTACGGGCTGTAAATCTCCTTTTCCAATATCAAAGGGTCTGCTTTCCAACGGGAGCAGACCCTTCTTTGATTACCGGGCTTTTTTGGCGGGGATGGCGCTGTCCTGGGCCAGTCGGCCGTCGTGAATCCGCACCACCCGCCCGGCCTGAGCGGCCACCTCGCTGTCGTGGGTGATCAGCACCACGGTTTTGCCCTCCTGATTCAGTTCCTGCAAAATCCCCATGATCTCGGTCCCCGAGGTGCTGTCCAGATTGCCGGTGGGCTCGTCGGCCAGAATGATGGGGGGCCTTGCGGCGATGGCCCGGGCAATGGCGGTTCGCTGCTGCTGCCCCCCCGACATCTGGGAAGGCCGGTGGTGGCTTCGGGCGGTGAGCCCCACCCGGTTCAAGGCCTCCAGAGCCATCAGGCGGCGGCTTTCCCGGCCAATGCCCCGGTACAGAAGGGGAAGTTCCACGTTTTCCAATGCGGTCAGGCTGGGAATCAGGTTAAAGCCCTGAAAGATAAACCCAATGCTGTGGTTGCGTATTTTAGAAAGCACATCGTCACACAGAGAGCCCACCTCCTGCCCGTCCAGAAGGTAGCGTCCCGCTGTAGGCATATCCAGACAGCCCATCATATTCATCAGGGTGGATTTTCCCGAGCCGCTCTGGCCAATCACCGCCACCAGCTCCCCCGCCTCAATCCTAAGACTGACACCGTCCAGGGCACGCACTTCCCCCGGGCCGGGATTGTAAATTTTTTGCACATCCTCCAGCAGAATCAGGGGCATTGCACCGTTTCCTTTCCTTGGCATACTCTGTAGATAGTATGCGCAAAAGGAACTTTTTTCATGCCTTAAGCAAAAAGAATCGTGTCCATCATTTCTCTTTTCTTTTGCCCCGTTCTCCACTATAATAGAGATCAGCAATGTTATGGGAGGCCTGAGTATGTTTTGCCCCAACTGCAATGTCTATCTGCAGGAAAACCATTTGATCAAAAAGAACGTAAAAAAATTTGATAACGCCATCATCGAGTACGATGCCCGCTGCCCCGCCTGCAACGAAGAAATCGGCCACATGTTCTGGGGTGTGTTTACCCCTGCCCAGCACCTGCAATCCAAGGCAGAGCAACTGCCTGACCCGCCGCCTTCCCCACAAGAACCGCCTAAAGCATTCCCTGCCGTGCCGCCCCAGCAGCAGCCAACCGACCTTAAGGACATTCACCTCAACTGGCCCCAACCTTCGGAACCAGAGGTCTGCACCTGTCCCCACTGCGGAAAGCTCCTGCCTAAGGAGTATAAAAAAGTCGGCCCTAACGATAAAGCCTAGCTCTCTAAGGCAAGCGACTTTGCCCCTAAAACATTCGATGCTCTATAGAAAAAGGCGACCCTTTGGAAGGGCCGCTTTTTAAATTTACCGAAACAGCCTTACCGGCAGCCAGGACCGTGCTTCCAGTTTCCGGTAGCCATTAAATCGTAGCCACAGGGTAGGGGCTTCGGCAGAGCCAGCCCGTAGAGGTCGGTGGTTCTGCTTTCCAGGCGGGCGGTTTCTCCGCAGCGGCCCCCCAGCTTTTCCAGGCGGGCCAGGGAGGCCTGACAGGGCAGAGTGGCGTGTTTTCCCATTTGGGACAGAATCTCCCGCCCCCGCTGGTTAAAGCCCAGAATGTGGAGATAGGGCGGCGTTCCCGCCGAATCCCCGGGGGCAAGGTCCAAAAAGGCGGAGAGAATCAGCCGGCGGATGCGGGCCATGGTGTACCGTTTGGTCTTGAGGGAAAAGGCCAGCTCCTCCAAGCTCCCTGCCGAGCGAATGGCGGTGTAGAAGCGGTTTTCCAGCCCCTCGGAAAGATCGGGAAGCCCCGCCAGCTTCTCCTGCCCAAGACTGCGCAGCCGGGCCAGAATCGCGGTTTCCAAAGTCTGGAGTCGGGCGGGAAAGAGGCCATCCTCCCGGGCACAGTCCAGCAGGGCGGCGCAGGAGGCCGGCATGTACCGGGCCAGCAGCCCCCGGTTTTCCCCATGGGCCCGCAGCCAGGAAGCGCTAGCGATTCTGCCGGAGGGAGCGGTGGCATCGTGGGAAGCTCCCAGCCGCCGGGTTACCATAGGCCGGGGATTCCACCCCAAGGCTCTTGCCTGCCGCAGATACTCCACTCCCAACAAGTCGTTGGGGCTTTTAAGGTGGGCAGCAAGAGCCTTGCCGTAAACCTCTTCCACCGCAAGCTCCCGGGCCTTGGCAAAGGTCACCCCCTGTGTCAGATACAGACGCAGCGCCTGCTCTACCTGCTGATCCTCCACCGCCCCGGCCAAAGCTTCCAGCAGAGGGGTATCCCCACTTTCGCTGCCGAAGCAAAGAGCCTCCACGCAGCCACAGGCCGCCAGCATCCCCACCGCTCCCCGGGCAAAGGTGGGGGCGGGAGCCATGGACCAGGCCACCGGAAGCTCCAAAATCAGGTCGTATCCCGCCGACAGGGCGCAGGCGGCCCGCACCCGCTTTTCGGTGATGGCAAGATCTCCCCGCTGGACAAAGTTTCCGCTCATCACCGCCACCAAATGGGTGATTCCCTGTTCCCGGGCCGACGCCGCCAAGGCGGCATGGCCGCTGTGAAAGGGATTAAATTCGGCAACAACCCCGCCAATCTGCATATTATCGCCTCCCGGTAACAGTTTTGCTTGATGTTTTGAGAATAATGTAATAATATAGTAGGGGCGACATGCTTGTCAATTCAATCTGGACTTAATTGGGACAAGCACAAGAAAGAACAGGATACAAAAGGACTAAAGAAGGAAAGGATATTCAGGACTTATGATGATTCTCGTAATCAACGCAGGAAGCTCTTCTCTCAAGTATCAGCTCATCGATATGAAGAAGGAGAGCGTGTTAGCCAAGGGCCTGTGCGAGCGGATCGGCCTGACCGGCAACATCAGCCACAAGACCGACAAAGGGGTAACCGAGTACGAAACTCCC
Source organism: Oscillospiraceae bacterium (assembly GCA_018434245.1). Taxonomy (GTDB): domain Bacteria; phylum Bacillota; class Clostridia; order Oscillospirales; family Ruminococcaceae; genus WRAV01. The sequence continues at coordinate 58,234 of JAHDPQ010000142.1, read as the reverse complement.
TTCCCCACTCATATGGAGGCGTTTCAGGAGCTGGTCAAGCTGCTGACCACCGGCGATTTGGCCGTCATCTCCAGCATGGAGGAAATTTCTGCCGTAGGCCACCGTGTGGTTCAGGGTGCCGAGCTGTACAACTCCTCGGTACTGGTCAGCGACGATGTGCTCTCCGCTCTGGAAACCTGCTCCGAGCTGGCTCCTCTGCACAACCCCGCCAACATCATGGCCATCCGGGCCTGCATGGAAGTGTTTGATCCTTCGGTACCTCAGGTTGCCGTTTTTGACACCGCCTTCCATCAGAGCATTCCCAAGCATGCCTATCTCTACTCTCTGCCCTACGAGCTGTACGAAAAGTACAAGATTCGCCGTTATGGCTTCCACGGCACCAGCCACCGCTATGTCAGCGACCGTCTGGCTCAGCTGATGGATTGCCCCCTTTCTAAAATGAAGGTGGTCACCTGCCATCTGGGCAACGGCTCTTCCATCACCGCCATCGATGGCGGCAAAAGCGTGGACACCTCCATGGGCTTTACCCCTCTGGCCGGTATTACCATGGGAACCCGCTGTGGCTCCATCGATCCTTCTGTCGTTACTTACCTGATGGAAAAAGAAGGGTTGACCCCCAAGCAGATGGACGATTTGATGAACAAAAAGAGCGGATACGCCGGGGTTTCCGGAGTTTCCAGCGACCAGCGCGACCTGATGCAGGCCGCTGGGGAAGGCAACAAGCGCGCCAAGCTGGCTCTGGATATTCAGCAGTATCAGCTGCGGAAATACATCGGCTCCTACGCCGCCGCCATGGGCGGGCTGGACGCTGTCGTCTTTACCGGCGGTATTGGCGAAAACTCCCCCGAAACCCGGGAAGCCGCCTGCAAAGGTCTGGAGTTTATGGGCATTACCTTGGACAGGGCTGCCAACGCCGCCTGCCGTGGCGTAGAAGCTCTCATCACTGCGCCGGGCAGCAAGGTGCAGACTTGGGTCATCCCCACCAACGAAGAACTGCTCATCGCCCGGGACACCAAGGAGGTCGCGGGGCTGTAGCAAGCCGAAGCATCATTGACATAGAAAAGGGACGGCAATTGCCGTCCCTTTTTTGGATGCAGCTGCGCTATTCGTCAACAAATAGCCGGGTTTTTCATCTGCGGTGCATCAGATACTTAATAAATGCCAGACATCCCAACAGGTAGAACGCAGATTCCAGAACGGCACCTGCGATGGTGAGCCCATAGGCCAAATCGCCATGCATCATTGTCAACCTCCGCAATCTGTCATGTTTTACAATTTGGGATTAACAGCATTATAGTATGATTGCCCCATCGTGACAACATCCGCAAAACCGCGCACCCACCAATGATTCGACCTGACAAAGAGGACGCCGCAGGCGTCCTCTTTGTCAGGAATAGCAGAACGCTTAGAAGTGGCTGCGCACCTTGTAGCTGGTGTGCAAAGCCTCGTGAGCCTTGTGGCTGCCGGGGCCCTCGAACCACTCATCATAGAGCATCTTCACCATGGGGTTTTCGTGGGATTTGCGCAGCTGGTTGCCCTTGTCCTGATTGTAGAGGACAGCGGCCCGCAGGGCCCGCAGGTCGATAAAGTTGCGGATATGGGCCGGCTGAACCGGCTGTCCGCCGCCGTTGATGCATCCGCCGGGGCAGCCCATAATCTCGATGAAGTGGTACTTCTTTTCGCCCTTCTTCACCCGCTTGAGAAGCCGGTCGGCGTTGCCCAGCCCGGAGGCAATGGCCACGTTCACTTCCAGATCCCCCACCTTGTAGGTGGCCTCCTTGATGCCGTCCATGCCCCGAACCTCCACAAAATCAACAGGGGAGGCCTCGTCTCCGGTCAGCCAGTAGACAGCGGTGCGCAGGGCGGCTTCCATCACACCGCCGGTGGCGCCAAAGATGGTTCCGGCACCGGTGCTCTCGCCCAGAGGTGCGTCAAACTCCTCGTCGGGGAGGTTGACAAAGTCCAAGCCGGCCCGCTTCATCATCCGGGAGATTTCCCGGGTGGTGAGAGCTACGTCGCAGTCGGGCACACCGGCGGCGTTTTCGTCCTCCCGGTTAACCTCAAACTTCTTGGCGGTACAGGGCATAACCCCTACCACAAACAGGTTCTTGGGGTCGATGTTGTGCTTTTTGGCGTACCATGTCTTGGCAATGGCGCCAAACATCTGCTGGGGACTCTTGCAGGTGGAGAGGTTGGGAATAAACTCGGGATAGTAATGCTCGCAGAAGCTGACCCAACCGGGAGAGCAGGAGGTAATCAGCGGCAAGGTGCCGCCATTTTTCACCCGCTCCAGCAGCTCGTGGGCCTCCTCCATAATGGTCATGTCGGCGGCAAAGTCGGTGTCGTACACACCGTCAAAGCCCAGACGGCGCAGGGCGGCAACCATTTTGCCGGTGGCATCGGTGCCGATGGGGAGGCCAAAGGCTTCGCCGATGGTGGCCCGGATGGAGGGAGCGGTCTGAACGATAACATGTTTTTCCGGATCGTTGAGAGCATCCCACACCTTTTGGGTCTGATCCTTTTCGTGAATGGCGCCGGTGGGGCAGACCACAATGCACTGGCCGCAGGAAACACAGGCCACTTCGTCCAGATTCTGGTCGAAGGCGCAGCCGATATGAGTGTCAAATCCACGGTCGTTGGGGCCGATGACTCCCACGTTCTGCAGGCGAGCGCAGGCGGCCTCGCAGCGGCGGCACAGGATGCACTTGTTATTGTTGCGTACCATATGCATGGCGGAATCGTCAAAGTCGTACTCGGGATTGTATCCGTCGTAGGTGTGCTCGTCGTCCACGCCAAAGAGCCAGCACAGACGCTGCAGCTCGCAGTTTCCGCTGCGGATACAGCTCAGGCAGTGGCGCTGATGGTTGGAGAGAATCAGTTCCAGCGTCATACGGCGGGACTTTTGTACCTTTTCGGTGTTGGTCCAGACTTCCATGCCCTCGGCCACGGGATAGGTACAGGCAGCCACCAGAGTGCGGGCTCCCTTTACCTCTACCACGCAGATGCGGCAGGCACCGATCTGGTTGATCTCTTTGAGGTAGCACAGGGTGGGGATTTCGATATTGGCGGTGCGAGCGGCTTCCAGAATGGTCATTTCCTTCGGCACCGACAAGGACATCCCGTTAATCTTCATGTTCACCATAACCGGTTATTCCTCCTATTCCTTTACAATCGCGCCGAAGCGGCATTTTTCCATGCACGCGCCGCACTTGATGCACTTTTCGTGATCGATGACGTGCGGATGTTTGACAGTGCCCGTAATGGCGCCCACCGGGCAAACTCTGGAGCAGAGGGTGCAGCCGGTGCACTTCTCCGCGATGATGTTGTAGTTGAGCAGGCTCTTGCAGACCTTGGCAGGGCAGGTCTTTTGGTAGATGTGAGCCTCGTACTCCTCCCGGAAGTACCGGATGGTGGAAAGCACCGGGTTGGGGGCTGTCTGGCCCAGACCACACAGGGCGTTTTCCTTGATGTAGTGGCACAAATCTTCCATTTTCTCGATGTCACCGGGCTTGCCGTTACCCTCGGTAATGCGGTCCAGCATTTCCAGTAGACGCTTGGTGCCGATCCGGCAGGGAGTGCACTTGCCGCAGCTTTCGTCCACGGTAAAGTCCAGGAAGAACCGGGCAATATCTACCATGCAGCTGTCCTCGTCCATGACGATGAGACCGCCGGAGCCCATCATGGAGCCAATGGCAATCAGGTTGTCGTAATCGATGGGAACATCCAGATGCTTGGCGGGTATGCAGCCGCCGGAAGGTCCGCCGGTTTGGGCTGCCTTAAACTGCTTGCCGCCAGGAATACCGCCGCCGATCTCCTCTACGATTTCCCGCAGTGAGGTACCCATAGGCACTTCCACCAGACCGGTGTTAGTGATCTTTCCGCCCAGAGCAAACACCTTGGTGCCCTTGGATTTCTCGGTGCCGATCTTGCTGAACCACTCGGCTCCCAGCAGAATGATGCGGGGAATATTGGCGTAGGTTTCCACATTGTTAAGGACGGTGGGCTTGCCGAACAGGCCCTTGACCGCCGGGAAGGGAGGACGGGGTCTGGGTTCGCCCCGGTTGCCCTCGATGGAGGTCATAAGAGCGGTTTCCTCGCCGCAAACAAAGGCGCCTGCTCCCAACCGGATTTCCAGATCAAAGCTAAAGTCTGTGCCAAAGATGCCTTCGCCCAGCAGGCCCAGCTCCTTGGCCTGTTTGATGGCGACCTGCAGGCGGTGAACGGCGATGGGGTACTCAGCCCGAACATAGACATACCCCTTGTTGGCGCCGATGGCATAGCCAGCGATGGCCATGGCCTCGATGAGGGCATGGGGGTCGCCTTCCAGTACCGAGCGGTCCATAAAGGCACCGGGGTCACCTTCGTCGGCGTTGCAGCAGACATACTTCTGCCCCTTGGGCTGGGCCGCCGCAAAGGACCACTTCACCCCGGTGGGGAAGCCTGCACCGCCACGGCCCCGGAGCCCGGAAGCCTTGATTTCCTCAATCACCTGCTCGGGAGTCATCTGAGTCAAAGCCTTACCCAGAGCCTGATACCCGTCGTAGGCTATGTATTCATTGATGTCTTCGGGATCGATAACGCCACAGTTGCGCAGGGCAACCCGCATCTGTTTTTTGTAAAAGCCGGTGTCGTCCAGAGAGGCAACCTCCCCGCTTTCCTGCAGGGTTTCGTCGTAAACCAGACGGGTGACTATGCGCCCCTTGAGGAGATGCTCCTCAACGATTTCGGGGATGTCTCCCACCTTGACCATGGAATAAAAGGTTCCCTCGGGATAAACGATCATAATGGGGCCCAAGGCGCACAAGCCAAAGCATCCGGTTTGAACCACCTTGACCTCATCACTCAGGCCGGATTTGCTCAGCTGTTCTTCCAGTGCGCGAATGATGGCCGGACTATTGGAAGACGTGCATCCGGTTCCGCCACAGACCAGAATATGGGATCTTACCATCTGTTAACTCTCCTCCTCTTTACTTGCCAACCTTGCCAATGGTGTATTCCTGCACCACTTCGCCGCCCATCAGGTGCTTGTGGACAATCTTGATGGCCTTTTCGGGGGTCATCTTGACATAGGTGACTTTTTCTTTGTCCGGCTCTATGACTTCTACCACCGGCTCGTACTGGCAGATGCCGATGCAGCCGGTCTGCCCCACCTGAACATCCAGGTTTTCCTTGGCTACTTCTTCCACCAGAGCCGAAAGGACCGGCCGGGCCCCGGCAGCAATGCCGCAGGTGGCCATACCCACAACCACCCGGGTGCCCTCGTGTTTGTCGTTGCGGATTCCCATTCCCTGTCTGGCCTTTTCCCGGATTGCCATCAGTTCTTCCAGAGACTTCATTTGCTTACCTCCTGTTATGATTGCTGATTGCCGAAAGAAAGACACCGCAACATCCGGCCCTTTCTTCCGGTCCACCCCGTTGTACTACCAATGACTGCCAATGACTGTGAAAATTTGTCAATTGCTTAACATCCCTGTTAAAAATAAAACCATCTTGGACGAAAAAACATGCGCTCTTTTCGGCGATTGCCACTGCCTGGCTTGTCCCCGGGTCACCCCAGAACCTCCGCCTCCCCCTCGTCCAGATAGCCCCTGAGCCAGGTGGAAACCGCAGGGTCATTTAAGGGGACATCCCCTAAAATGACCCGTAGCTTCCGGGTATCCAGCGTAAAAGCGGCCTGGTCCCGTCTGCGGGTGTATGTAAAGTCCAGATGAGGGTTGGTGATGACCAGAAGCAGAACGGTCTCCTTCATATCCCCCACAGGGACCATATCGATGTGATTGGTAAAGAAGTTGGCCTCCACCCAGGTTCCCACCCCCTGCTGGGAGCGGATGGAAAAATTGCCCCCGGTCATCTGGGCCGCCATCCGAAAGAAGGGAATACCCAGCCCCACCTTGCGGGTGGTCCGGGTGGTGTAAAAAGGATCCTGAACCTGAGCCACCTGCTGGGGACTCATCCCCTTTCCGTTATCCTCGATCCGGATGGAAAGGGTGTTGGCTTGGGACTGCTCCTCCACGGTGATGCCAATGAGAGAAGCGCCTGCCGAAATGCTATTTTGAGCCACATCCATGACATTGAGGGAAAGCTCTCGCATACACTCGCCTCCCTTCTACTCTGTCCCCCACATTATAACAAAAGAGAAAGGCAAAATCCACAAGAAAACCTTGCATTTTCGCATGATTATCACAACCAAGTGGGTTTTTTGACGTTAGCTTATGGCAACATTTTATGCGTTGTTGATAACAAACCCCTTATTTTTAACACCTGTTTTACGTTTATTCTAATTCCATTGGTTGATGGGCACAAAAAACAATCTAAAATATTGTAAGCTTCCTGGTGGGATTCATGCTATAATAATGGTACCTGTTGCGGCAAAAAGCCGTAACACAGCACAGTTGGAGCTTTTTAACTCCTTGGGTTTTCCTCTTTGTCGGTATTGGCAAAGTAAAATATACGTAGGAGGTTTTGCCTTGAAGCTGGGAAATATTGTAGAGCTTCTGGACGCCAAGGTGCTTTGCGGCGACGATATGGACATGGAAATTCAGACAGCCTGCGGCAGCGATATGATGAGCGATGCTCTGGCCTTTATCGAAGATCAGGCCATGCTGCTCACCGGGCTGATCAACCCACAAAGTGTCCGCACCGCCGAAATGCTGGATATGCGCTGCATCTGCTTTGTGCGGGGTAAGATGCCGGGAGATGACGTGGTGGAACTGGCCCGAGAACGGGGAATCACCGTGCTTACCACCCGGTATCGGATGTTTTCGGCTTGCGGCAAGCTGTATCAGGCTGGGCTGCGGGGCGGAGACTGTTAGTCATATCCTTCAGGAAGTAGGGAGTTTATTGTCAAACAAATCTTCTGTGGAGCCCATCACTCAACAATATGTCATTCCCGGCACCGACTTCACCCGGGCGGGAGAAGCTTCCAGCAAGGTAAAGACCATCCTCAAGCGGCTGGGCTACGACCCAGACGCCATTCGCCGGGTGGCCATCGCCATGTATGAGGGGGAGATCAACATGGTCATCCACGCCCATGGCGGAACCGCAAAGGTAGAGATCTTCCCCGATCGGGTGGAAATTGCCCTTTGCGATCAGGGTCCCGGCATCTCCGACGTCTCCAAAGCCATGGAGGAAGGCTACTCCACCGCCCCCGACGAGGTGCGGGCTCTGGGTTTTGGGGCAGGTATGGGGCTGCCCAATATGAAAAAGTGCTCCGACGATATGCGGGTTCACTCCATTATTGGCAAGGGCACCGATGTCTACATGACCATTCGGGTCCGGGGAACGGGGAACTGAGCCTATGCCTTACCCAGCTCCATTAAAGTCATTGCTTTTTCTTCATTACCAAGGCTTTGGAATCTTTTATAAATTCTAACTTTTGCATAGTTCCACATCTGCCATACCCTTTATTAAAAAGACCGTCCACCAACTTGGGGTGGGCTGTCGGGGGGAGCGGGGGTATGGCTGCGGCGCATCGTTAAACGCAAGCTGCATGAATACTATGGAAAGGGTCTTCCAAATGCAATATTTTCACAGTGTACGCCTGGATGAGGACAAATGTCTGGGTTGCACCAACTGTATCAAGCGGTGCCCTACCCAGGCCATACGGGTGCGGGACGGCAAGGCGCGGATTATTTCCAACCGCTGTATCGACTGCGGCGAGTGTATCCGGGTTTGCCCTCACCACGCCAAGCGAGCAGTCACCGATCCCTTGAGTATGATGCAAAACTTTAAATACAAAATCGCTCTGCCTGCCCCCACCCTGTACGGACAGTTCAACCTGCTGGATGTGGACTACATCCTGACAGGGCTGATTGCCATGGGCTTTGACCGGGTTTTTGAGGTCAGTCAGGCCGCCGAGCTGGTTTCCGACCACACTCGCCAGATTATGCGGGAAAAGAAACTGAAAACCCCGGTGATCAGCTCTGCCTGCCCCGCCATTGTGCGGCTGGTCAAGGTGCGTTACCCCGATTTGTGCGAGCTGGTTCTGCCTCATCTTTCTCCCATGCAGGTGGCCGCCCATATGGCCAAGGAGGAAGCCATGAAGGAGACCGGCCTTGCCAAAGAGGAGATTGGCTGCTTTTTTATCACCCCCTGCCCCGCTAAGGTGACCGATATTGTCTCTCCCATCGGCATGTCCCAAAGCTGGGTGGACGGCGCTTTTTCCATTGCGGAAATTTACCCCGTACTTCTGGAAAAGATGGATCGAACCCAAACCCCGCAGCCTCTTTCCAAAAGCGGCATTATCGGGGTGAGCTGGGCCAATTCGGGGGGAGAAAGCTCCTCTCTGATCCGGGAGCAGTATCTGGCCGCCGACGGCATCGAAAACGTCATCGCCGTACTGGAACAGCTGGAGGATGAGCGTCTGGGAGAATTGGACTTTATCGAGCTCAACGCCTGTCCCGGCGGCTGTGTAGGCGGGGTGCTCACGGTGGAAAACCCCTATGTGGCCAAGGCCCGGATTCAGCGGCTGCGCAAATACATGCCCGTTTCCCTCAACCATATGAACGACTCCATCCCCGCCGAGACCATGGACTGGGATGGGGAGCTGGAGTATGCGGGAGTGATGCAGCTTTCCCCTAATTTGGAGGAAGCCATGCGGATGATGCGGGAAATCGATGCGCTGGAGGAGATTCTGCCTGCTCTGGACTGCGGAAGCTGCGGCGCTCCTTCCTGCCGGGCTCTGGCCGAGGATATTGTCACCGGCAGCGGTGCAAGGCTCAACGACTGTCTTTTCATCCTCCGCAAGGAGGCCAGCTCACTGGGCGTAAGCCTTTCCGAACACCCTGCCGACAAGGGCAGAATCTACTCAGCGGAGGAATCTCAAGATGACGGTAAAGACTCTGAGTGAGTTGCTGGAATGCAATTGTATCGCGGGGCATGGCGGTTTGGAGCGTCCGGTCACCGGCGGCTATATCGGCGACTTTCTTTCCTGGGTGATGGGCCGGGCGGAAGAAAACAGCGCCTGGATTACCGTGATGGGCAACATCAATGCGGTGGCGGTGGCCCTGCTGGCCGACGTCAGCTGCATCATCCTCTGTGACAGCGCCCCTCTGGACGAAGACGCCAGATTGCGGGCGGAGGAAAACGACATCCCGGTGCTTACCTCCTCCCAGACTGCCTTTGCTCTGGCTTTGTCTTTGGGCAGGGCTCTGGGACGGTGCTGAGGTCAACTTCTAACAACGCTGATGTAAACACTAAAAGAGCTCTCTGTCCACATGACAGGGAGCTCTTTTCTCGTTTTGGGTGCTTATGCTTGGGGGCGAACCCGATCCCGCAGGGCGGCTGCCTCCCGGACCAAAGTTTCGATCTCGTCAAAGCGTCCGGCAGCCAGCAGGTTGCCAGGAACCATCCAGCTGCCTCCACAGCAGAGGACGTTGGGCAGAGCCAGATAATCCCCTGCGTTAACAAGCCCGATCCCTCCGGTGGGCATAAAGTTCACCTCGGCGTAAGGGCCGGCCATGGCTTTAAGCATGGCCACGCCTCCCAGCACCTCCGCCGGGAACAGCTTGACGGTGCTCAGCCCCTCCCGCAGACAAACTTCCACCTCGGTGGGGCTGGCGCAGCCGGGAATGACGGGGATGTTGTTTTGAACACACCAGCGAACGGTATCCAGATTGGTGCCGGGGCTGATGATGGCCCGGGCCCCTGCTTCCACCGCCTGCTGAGCCTGCTTTGGTGTCAGGATGGTTCCGGCGCAGAGGAACATCTCCGGCTCCTTCTTGGCAATAGCCCGGATAGAGTCGACGGCCGCCTCGCTGCGGAAGGTAATTTCCGCGGCGGGCAAACCTCCCCGCCGCAGGGCAGCGGCCAAGGGGGCCGCATGGTCCGGTGTATCCATCTTGATGACAGGCACAATGCCGATGCTGCGCAGTATTTGTTGGGTTTGATTTACCATGACTCATCTTCCTTTTGCTTGTGTTCCGCCATAAAGCGGGTCAGTTCTTCCCGGGTGGGCAGCCCTTCGTTGTCGCTGGCATGCATCAGTTGAATAGCGCCGATGGCGTTGGCCCGACGAACCGCCTCCGGCAGAGGCAGGTTTTCCATCACACCGCTGATGATGCCCACCGCAAAGCCGTCTCCCGCGCCCACTGTATCCACAATTTTGCCGGGGGTGTAGGCGGGAGTGTGGAAGGCCCCCTCCCCCTGTACGGTGTAAGCGCCCTGTGGCCCCGTCTTGACAATGACGGTTTTCACTCCCAGGTTCCGGTAAAATTCGCCGATTATTTTAGGGTCCCGGCTGCCGCAGAGCACCTCGCCCTCCGATTCCCCCGGCAGCACATAGTCTGCCATGGAGGCCAGCCGGTTGATGGCGCTGACCATTTCCTCCCGACTGGGCCAAAGCTGGGGCCGCAGGTTGGGGTCAAAGAAAATGGGAACTCCAGCTTTGCGGGCCTGCTGCATCAGATAGGTGGTAGCTTCCCGCGCAGTGGAAGAGGTGGCGGGCAAAATACCGGTCAGGTGAATGGCATCCCACTGGGAAAGATCAATTTCCCCAAGGTCCCCAGGCGACAGAGTGGAAGCGGCGGAGTTCTTCCGGTAGTAGTAGATGTCCGGGTCCCCCACGCTGCTCTTGCCCTTGAGCATGTAGCCGGTGGCCTGTTGGGTTGTGGTGGTGGTCAGGGTGGTGTCGATGCCGTTTTTCCGCATGGTCTTGATAATTTGCCGGCCAAAGGGGTCTTCCCCCAGCTTGGTCAGGTATCCCACGGCAAACCCCAGCCGGGAAAGACCTACTGCCACGTTGAACTCCGCTCCCGCCACCGAGGTGAAGAAGTGCCGGACATCCTCCAGAGGTCCCTCCTCCTCGGCGATAAATAGCCCCATGGGCTCCCCGACCGTTAAGATTTTCTTTGTTAGCATGGTTTCCACTCCCTCAGGGCTGTTTTCCGATATACGCCAGAATCCCTCCGTCCACATACAGAACGTGGCCATTGACAAAATCGGACGCCCGGGAGGCTAAAAATACGGCGGGGCCCATCAAATCTTCGGTGGTTCCCCAGCGGGCAGCGGGAGTTTTGGCCAGAATAAACTGGTCAAAGGGATGGCGGCTGCCATCTGCCTGCCGTTCCCGCAGGGGAGCGGTCTGGGGGGTGGCAATGTAGCCGGGGCCGATGCCGTTGCACTGAATGTTGTGCTCGCCAAACTCGGAGCAGATGTTGCGGGTGAGCATCTTTAGCCCGCCTTTGGCAGCGGCGTAGGCCGAAACAGTTTCCCGGCCCAGCTCGCTCATCATGGAGCAGATGTTGATGATTTTACCTGCACCCTTTTTGATCATGCCGGGCAGTACAGCCTTGGCCATAATAAAGGGAGCGTTCAGGTCCACGTCAATGACCTGGCGGAACTCCTCCGCCGACATCTCCAGCATGGGAATGCGCTTGATGATGCCGGCGTTGTTAACCAAAATGTCGATGATGCCGACCTCTGCCTCTATGGTTTTTATCATGGCGTTTACCTGGGCCTCGTTGGTGACGTCGCAGACAAAGCCCCGGGCATTGATGTTCTGCTCCTGATAAGCGGCCAGACCTTTGTCCACCAGCTCCTGACTGATATCGTTAAATACAATGGTAGCGCCCACCGCATAGGCCGAGGCAATGGCAAATCCGATGCCGTAAGAGGCTCCGGTGACCAGTGCTACCCTTCCGTCCAAGCGAAAACTCTGATCCGAAAACATAGTGATCCCTTTCTTTCTAGCGCATATCTGCTAATTTAATTCCATCCATATCGTCAAAAACCTGATTTTCGCCGCCCATGGCCCAGATAAAGGTGTAGTTGGAGGTTCCGCAGCCGGCGTGGAGGCTCCAGGAAGGGCTGATAACCGCGTTAAAGTTATTCATGACGATGTGGCGGGTTTCCTGCGGCTCCCCCATCAGGTGAAACACCACGTTCCCCTCGGGGATGTTGAAGTAGGTGTAGATTTCCATCCTGCGCTCGTGGGTGTGGGCAGGCATACTGTTCCACACCGAGCCGGGAGCCAGCTGAGTCAGTCCCATGGAAAGCTGGCAGGTTTCCAGCACATCGGGATGGATAAACTGATTGATCACCCGCTTGTTGGCGTTTTTTTCGTCTCCTAAAGGCCGTTTATTAGCTTTTGCCATGGGAATAAAGGTAGTCTTGCAGACCTTGTGGGCCGGAGCGGAGACCAGATAAAAGCGGGCGGGGTTCTTAGGGTCATCACTGCGGAAGGTGACCTCTTTAGTCTCCTTGGTGATGTAGAGGCAGTCCTCAAAGCCCATGGAGAACACTTCTCCGTCGGCGGTAATGGCACCGGGGCCTCCCAGATTAAACACTCCGGCCTCTCGCCGCTCCAGAAAGTACTGGGTGCCAAAGTTCTTCCAGCTGTCGATGCTCTGATCGATGGGCAGCACCCGAGTGACGGGGCAGATACCCAGCACCACCATGCGGTCCACGTGGGAATAAACCGCCTTGACCTGGTCGGGTTGATACAGGTTCTCGATTAAAAACTCCCGGCGCAGTTCCTCCGTCGTGTAGCGCTTGACGTCGTTGGGGCCGGTAGAATAGCGAATATCCATAGAGCTTCTCCTTTTCTATGCTTTGCGGGCCAGATGAAAGGCAAAGCCGCCGATCTCCTGTTGCAGGTAGACGATATTCAGCTTGCCATCCGGGCCGTAGTTTGCGGTGGATTCATTGAATGCCACGCCTTTTTCTTCCAGATACGCCTTGGCCTTTTCTACGTCCACCGTGCGGATAGAAATGTGGCCCAGCTCCCCTAAAAAGGGCTTCTTTAGCACTTCAAACTGTTCGTTGACAAAGATGGAGCCGGGGGTGTCCCGCACGGGGAACCCAAACAGGGTGGCCAGCAGTCGGGCGGTCTGTTCAGCCTGAGGGGCGTCTCTCTGATTGATGCCGATATGCCCCATCTCAAAGCCCAGTTGAGATACGTTGATTGTTTCCATGATGTTCTCCTTTTATTTGGACAGATAGCCACCGTCTACGGGAATGATGGCTCCACTGATGTAGTTGGAGGCAGCGCTGGCCAGAAATACCGCCAGACCCTTTACATCTGCCGGTGTGCCCCAGCGCCCGGCAGGAATCCGCCCCAGAATCTCCTTGTTCCGCCCTTCATCCTGAATCAGGGCGGTATTCATCTCGGTGGCCATATAGCCGGGAGCAATGGCGTTGACCTGAATGTTTTTCCCCGCCCACTCGTTGGAAAGGGCCTTGGTCAGCTGGGCCACGCCCCCTTTGCTGGCAGAATAGGCGGGCACGGTAAACCCGCCAAAAAAGCTGAGCATGGAGGCCAGATTGATGATTTTGCCACTTCCCTGCGCCAGCATCTTCCGGCCTGCCAGCTGGCAGAGGACAAAGACAGCGTGCAGGTTGACCCCCAGCACTGCATCCCAATCCTCCAGCGTAAAGTCCTCACAGCGGTTGCGCCGCTGCACTCCGGCGTTGTTGACCAGAATATCGATGTCGCCGCCCAGCAGCTCCAGTACCCGTTCAAACAGGGCGGGAATGCCGTCCCGCTGGGAAAGGTCCCCCTGCAGCCCGGTGACATCCAGCCCCCCATCCTTCATCTCGGCAGCAGCGCCATGGACTTCCTCACTGGAGCCTAAAATCACTACCTTGGCCCCTGCTTCGGCCAGCCCTTCGGCCAGTCCGCGGCCCAGACCGCGGCCGCCTCCGGTGACCAGCGCACGCTTTCCGATAAGATCAAATAGGTTGTTCATGAAATTCCTCCTCCGTCAAAGCAGAACATAACCTTTACGGCTCCGGTTCCCTTAGTGGTCAGCAGATCAAAGCCTTTTTGGGCCTTTGCTACGGGCAGCACGTGGGTGATGATCTGTTCAAAGCTGGGGTCCGCCGCCACAATCTGAGCGGCAACCTCAAAATCCTTGAACCGGTAGACCCGTACAAACTGAAGGTCGGTTTCCTTAAACATCCCCTTGATCAAATTTTGCTGATCCCTTAATATTGTGTTTAACAAGCTCAGGAACCGTTTTCGGAAACCGGTTAACTAAATGGGCAAAAAAATACATTTTACGGGTTTTCGTAAACAGTTGACCCGCGAACTTCCAAGCGGTTGGGGAACTCCACCAGCATGGGTTCTCCGGTACGATTGCCGGAAATCCGATCCAGAGCGATTCGTGCGGCCTCGCAGCCCACCAGCCGAGAATCCTGTGAAATGGTGGTGATGCCCGGGGAAATAAGGCCAGCCCATCCCCAATCGTCAAAACCGCAGACGCCAAAGTCCCGGCCCATCTCGATGCCGGCCTCCTGAATGGAGTTGAGGGTGTGCAGCATAGCCACACCGTTGACGGCCAGAAGCGCAATCCGCTGGCCGGGGTATTTATTTTTAAAGTTGAGAAGCATTTTGGGGCAGCTTACCGGGTCCTCAATGGAAAATTCGCACAGACCTGCGGCACCGTCCTGCTGATAAAAGTCCCTCATGGCATCGCAGTATCCCTGATACCGTAGCAAACGGGGGCTAATCTTTTTGTTGCCTGGGGTGAAAAAGGCCACCTGCTGATACCCTGCCTGCCAAAGAAAGCGCATGCATTCGTAGGTGGAGGCATAGCTGTCGGTGGTGACGGTATCCAGAACACCCGGCTGCTCCAGGGCCCGGTCCGCCAGAACAAGGGGAATTCCCTTGTTGTGGAGCTCCACCAAAAAGTCGTCGTTTTCGCCGGTGGTGTTGACAATTAGGCCATCCACCTGGCTTTCCAAAAGACCCTGAATGGCGCTGACTTCCCGCTGAGGGTCATCGTCACTGTTGGCAAAGAGAACCTGATAATCGGCCTCCTCGCAGACATCGTTGATGCCCTTGAGAATCAGAGCGGAAAAGGGGCTGCCGATATCGCTGATGACGCAGCCAATCAGGCGGCTGTTTCTGGCCTTTAGGCTCTGGGCAATCCGGTTGGGCCGGTAGTTTAACGTCTCAATCACTTCCCGAATCCGCTCTCGGGTTTCAAAGGAGATGTTGTCGTATTTGCCGTTGAGATAACGGGAAATGGTGGTTTTGGAAACGCCTGACTGCCGGGCTACATCGTCAATGGTCACTCTTCGATTTTGTCCGGCCGCCACTGCCGCCTCCCCACCTCTCCCTTGATAATGCATATCTTTTCTTCGTGTTCATTCTATCGCACCCTCTCTGCCATTGTCAACTGTTAATGATCGAAGCGCCGAATTTCTGTCAGTTTTGGTCAATCTTGCCCTTTAATATTGTGCAATTTGATAGGTTAACCGGTTTACAAGCTGCAATATTTTTGATTTTATTACCCTTTGTTTATAATAATTCTTTCTTAAATTGTAGCCCTACTTCCTTTGAAAACGTAAAAAAGAGAGGTTCTCTCCTTGGCGGCAGAACCTCTCCCGTTCTTTTTTGTTGTGTTGGAGCGTTGGATTAAAGTACCTTGTGAAGGAACTCCTTAAGTCGGGGGTGCTGGGGGCTACTGAAGAACTGGTCGGGGGGCGCCTGCTCTTTGATTTGGCCCTCGTCCATGAACAAAACACGGGTGGCAGCTTCCCGGGCAAAGCCCATCTCGTGGGTGACCACCACCATGGTCATGCCATCCCGAGCCAGCTCCCGCATCACTTCCAGCACTTCTCCCACCATTTCGGGGTCCAAAGCCGAGGTAGGCTCGTCAAAGAGCATCACCTCGGGGTTCATGGCCAGGGCCCGCACAATGGCAATCCGCTGCTGCTGGCCCCCCGAAAGCTGGCGGGGATAGGCCTCCGCCTTGTCCACAAGGCTAATTCTCTCCAGCAGAGTCATGGCCTTTTCGTCGGCTTCCCGCTGGGAACAAAGCCCCAGAGTGACGGGGGCGAGAGTAATGTTCTTCTTGACGCTCAGATGGGGAAAGAGGTTGAACTGCTGAAACACCATCCCCATTTTGCGGCGCAGCAGGTTGATGTTGGTTTTAGGGTCGGTGATGTTCTGCCCCTCAAAGATGATTTCGCCCCCGGTGGGCTGTTCCAGCAGGTTGAGACAGCGCAAAAAGGTGGATTTTCCCGAGCCAGAAGGCCCTACTACCACTACTTTTTCCCCTTTTTCAATCCGCTCGTTGATGCCGTCCAACACCAAATGATTCCCAAAGGCCTTGGAAAGGTTACAGACGTCGATCACTGGCACCCAGCCTCCTTTCCAGAACTCCCTGTAGCTTGGTGAGCAATATGACAAGAATCAGATAAATCAGGCCGGAAATAATCAACGGTGTGATATTCCAAACCCGGGAGCGAACTACGTCTCCCGCCCGGGTGAGGTCGGTAAGGGCGATGTATCCCGCCACCGAGGTCTCCTTGAGCAAGGTGATGAACTCATTAAAGAGGGTGGGCAATATGTTCTTGATGGCCTGGGGCAGCACCACCAACCGCATGGTCTGACGGGAGTTGAGCCCCAGAGAGCGTCCAGCTTCGGTCTGGCCTTTTTCCACACTCTGAATCCCCGCGCGAATAATCTCGCAGACATAGGCTCCTGAGTTAATGCCAAAAGACAGCCCTGCCACCAGGAGCGCGTACTCTTTGGGAGCCGTTTTAAAGACGCCGAAATAGAGAATCAGCAGCTGTACCAAAACTGGAGTGCCCCGAATGACGGTGGTGTAAAGATTGGCAAACCAGCCGCCCAAACGGATCAGCCACCAGCCCAAAAAGCTGGTGCCCCGGGGTCTGACGGCAGGCGAAGCTTGGATGCTCACCTTGAGAATGGCCAGCACCATACCGATTGCAACGCCGATGACACAGGCTACTCCCGCCATAAACAGCGTGTTCTTCAGGCCCACCAGGTAGAACTTCCACCGGTCAGCCTCCAGAAAGGAGTAGTAAAAGGCATCCCATATCCCATATAAGAACTTCATCATAGGTTCCCGCTCCAAGAGTCAATGATAGATCCGGCAAGACTTCCCAACCTGGGGCTGTTCCGCCGCTGAAAACCTGTGCCGGATGCAAGGTCGATTCGCTTTCCGTTTGCCTATGTTCGGGGTATTGGCAGATTCCAAACGCCCCATATTCTGTGAATAGACAGGAAACAAGGGCAGGTGGCTTTCCCCTGCCCTGTGTTGCGCTATTTAGTCGTTGGTCACGGTATGATTGACGGTAAACTCGTCGATCTTTCCGCTGTCAATCAGGTTCTGCAGCTCTTTGTTAATGGCCTCCAGCAGCTCGGTGTTGCCTTTTTGTACGGCAATGGCGTACTCGTCGGTCATCAACTCCTGCTCCAGAATCTTCAATTCGCTGTTCTGGGCGATAAACTCCTGAGCCGGTAAAATATCCATGACAATGGCATCGATTCTACCACTTAGCAGGTCGGATACCCCTTCAAAATACTTTTTGTACCGCTCAACGGTGGTGTCAGGATAGCTGTCGGTCAACTCGTAGTCGGCAACGGTTCCCATCTGAACGCCAACGCTTTTGCCCGCCAGATCGTCGGGGCCGTTGATGTCGGTGTTGTCGCTTTTCACTACGATGATCTGCTTGGAGGTGGCGTAGGGAATGGTGAAGTCAACCTGCTTGGAACGCTCTGCGTCCACCGTCATGCCGGCAGCGCCGAAATCGATGCGGCCCGACTGCACCTCGGGGATGATGGCGTCAAAATCCATCTCCTGAATTTCCAGCTCCAGACCCAGAGCATCGGCAATAGCCTGAGCAATATCAGGGTCCACGCCCACCACTTTTCCCGACTCGTCGTAGTACTCATAGGGAGCAAAGCCGGCTTCGGTTCCCATAGTCAGCTTGGTTTTTCCGGCCAGGCCGCCTGCTTCGGCGGGGGAGGCGGAAGCTTCTGCTTCGGTGGATTCTGCTTGAGAGGTGGGCTGTGCGGTGGCGTCTTGAGAGGGGGCTTCCTTTCCACCGCAACCGGCTAGCGCCAGCAGGGCTACCAATAGCAATGCAAGTAAAACGTTTAGCTTTTTCATCAATACAATCTCCTCTGTCGGATTCGCATAGGGTCCGAGATTTTATGTAATTTCATACTGCTACATTGTGCAGCATCCCTAATTATACACATCTCACAGAATTTTGCAAGGGTATATTTAGTATATTCTTGCGTATGTTTCGAATTTTTATGCAACATTGCAAAAGTGATGAAGGCCTTGTCCCCAGCTTTGGTGAATTTTTTCTCGCAGCAGAGGCAAAAGGGAACAGGACCGACACCATTGGCCGGTCCTGTTCCTGAGTTTGCTATAGGCTGGTGTTGAGATACTTCTGCTTTGCTTCGTTGATCTTGGTCATTTCTGCAGGTTCGGTCTGGTACCAGCCCCGCTTCTGCATCTCGGTAAATACATCATGCTGGATCTGATGCTCCTCTTTAAGGATGTTCATCATATCCGCCTTTAGATTGGCGCAGGCGCACTCGTTGGCATAGGTGTTGTAGACACCGGTGATGCTTTTCTGGCTGGAGAGGACGTCGGTCATCATATCCTTATCCGCGAATCCTTGGGTAGCCATCATCTCTCTACTCCCTTCTAACCCAAATGACCCATCAGGGTATTAAAGTGATTCTGGTGCTTGCAGGCGATGTCCTCACATTTTTGCTTGAGCACCATATCCTGGGTGTTCTGGGCGTACATCTTGTACTTTTTAATCAGGTTGTCCTCCACTCCCAGCTGGTCGTTAATGGCGGCAAGCTCTTTGGTAGTCAGGTTGGGCATAGCGTGATCCTCCTTCTCAGAGAATTGTGCCGCAGCCGATGCAAAAATATGGCCGAAGTGCAAGGCCAGTTTTTTTGCGATTCTTCCGCGGCACAGATTTAGTTTGCCCGACTGCTATTGGAATAACAACAATTTTTATTTAAAAAATTTGTTAAATTACCATTTTATGCAGAAAAAAATCCCCATAAAAGAGGATTTTTCAGTGCGACCAAACATATAAGCCGGGTTCTGTATTGGGAAACGATCTATCTGCGCCCTGCGTCGCCGCGGGGCGTCAAGCCACCTTTCGAAGGCCCGGCGGGCCGCCGCATTGCCTCCTGTCGGTGTTGCTCCGGATAGGGTTTACACAGCGATACAGTCTCCTGCACCCTGGTGAGCTCTTACCTCGCCTTTTCACCCTTACTCTATCAAAGAGCGGTAATTTTCTGTTGCACTAGCCCTAAGGTCGCCCTCGGCTGCCATTAACAGCTATCCTGCCCTGTGGAGCCCGGACTTTCCTCCAAAGGTTTTAGCCTTTGGCCGCTTCCTTGCTTGCTCGCCTGTTTAGTATACCCCATCCCAAGGAGTTTGACAAGAGTCTGATAAGCGGAACTTGCCGCCAATTTTGGTCCGAAAATGCAGCGCAAGAAAGCCTTTCCACAAACTGTTTCCCCGTTTTTATACAAGCCTCCAGTGCCTTGGGCTACAGATTCCGCAGCCTTGTCCAGATGCAGAGAGCATCGGCCTTTTCAGTTGATAATGCCGCCAAAAAGTGGTATAATAACCGCTATATAGTCATGTTTTCCCATGGCGGCACCCACCGCCCCTCTGGCCCTGTTGACCCGCAGCTATGGCAAAGCGGGTTTTTTAGGGTGAAATTTTTTCATATTCCCGTTTGCGTTGAAGATAGAAGCTACATTACACATCAAACCTGGGGATTTCCCCAAGTCTTAGGAGGATTAATCCATGAAAGGCAAGTTCTACATCACCACGCCCATCTACTATCCGTCCGACAAGCTTCACATCGGGCACAGCTACACAACGGTGGTCTGCGACGCCGTAGCCCGGTACAAGCGAATGCAGGGGTTTGATGTGTTTTACCTCACTGGTACCGATGAACACGGTCAGAAAATCGAATCCAAGGCCAAGGAGGCCGGTGTTTCCCCCAAGGAGTACGTAGATCATATTGTGGAGAGCATCAAGGAGCTCTGGGAGCTTATGGGAATTTCCTACGACCGCTTTATCCGCACCACCGACGATTACCACGTAGCCAGTGTGCAGAAAATTTTCAAGGCTCTTTATGATAAAGGGGAAATCTATAAAGGAACCTATGAGGGCCACTACTGCAAGCCCTGCGAAAGCTTTTGGACCGACAGCCAGCTTGTTGGCGGAAACTGCCCCGACTGCGGCCGCCCGGTGGAACAAGCTAAGGAGGAAGCCTATTTCTTCCGTCTGAGCAACTACACCGACCGGATTCTCAAACTTTATCGGGACAACCCCGATTTCCTGCAGCCCCAAAGCCGGGTGAACGAGATGGTCAACAACTTCTTAAAGCCGGGGCTGGAGGACCTTTGCGTTTCTCGCACCAGCTTTAGCTGGGGGGTGCCCGTCACCTTTGACCCTGGCCATGTGGTCTATGTCTGGGTGGACGCTCTTTCCAACTACATCACCGCTTTGGGATACGAAAACGACCGCTTCCACGACTTTGATAAGTACTGGCCCGCCGACGTTCACATGATGGCTAAGGAGATTATCCGCTTCCACTCCATCATCTGGCCTGCCCTGCTGATGGCTCTAGACCTGCCCCTGCCCAAAAAGGTGTACGGTCACGGCTGGCTCCTCTTTGATGGGGATAAGATGAGCAAATCCAAGGGTAACGTGGTGGACCCCATCGTCCTCTGCAAGCGGTACGGAGTGGATGCCCTGCGGTACTTCCTCCTCCGGGAAGTGCCTTTTGGACAGGACGGCTCCTTCACCAATGAGGCTCTCATCTCCCGGATCAACTCCGATCTGGCCAATGATTTGGGGAATTTGGTGTCCCGGACGGTAGCCATGGCGGAAAAGTACTTCCCGGGCGGCTTGCCGGCGGACCGTTTGGCCCAGCCGGTGGACGACAGCCTGACCTCCATGGCAACGACTCTCCGCCCCTTAGTAGAGGAGCAGTGCGACAACCTGCAGATTCCCACCGCCATTGGGGAGATTTTCAAGTTTATTTCCCGCACCAACAAGTATATCGACGAGACAGCCCCTTGGGTACTGGCCAAAAACGAGGCGGACCACCCCCGGCTGGCTACCGTACTCTACAATCTGCTGGAAAGTATTCGAATTGCCGCCGTCCTGCTCACTCCCTTTATGCCCCACACCTCCCCTAAGATTTTCGCCCAGATCGGGGCAGAGGAAAATGCCACCACTTGGGAAAGTACCGGAACCTTTGGGCTGCTGTCCCCCACCGTCAAGGTGGAGAAGGGGGAGGCTCTCTTCCCCCGGATCGACGTGGAAAAGGAACTGGCCGAGCTGGAATCCCTTTCCGCCAAGTCTGCCAAGGTAGAAGAAGCTCCCGCCAAGCAAGAGGACCAGAAGCCGGAGGGGGTCGCTTCCCTCATTGAAATCGGCGACTTTGCCAAGGTAGAGCTTCGGGTGGCCAAGGTGGCAGCCTGTGAGCCGGTAGCAAAATCCGACAAGCTGCTGCGGCTTCAGCTGGAGGACGGTACCGGAACCCGTCAAGTGGTCAGCGGAATCCGCCAGTGGTACACTCCCGAGGACCTCGTCGGCAAGAAGCTGGTGCTGGTGGCCAACCTCAAACCGGCCAAGCTTCGGGGAGTGGAAAGTCAGGGGATGATTTTGGCAGCTGATCACGGGGATGCCGCCCGGGTTATCTTTGTGGACAGCGATCTGCCCACCGGTTCCAAGATACGGTAAATTCCAAGCGGGCATCCGGTATCCAGCGGCGGCCCGCTTGCTTTATCATTAAAAATCATTCCTCCGGATCATCTACAGTACAGAACACTGCTGCATTTCAAAGGAGTATTGCAGTATGAGGACATTTAAGAAAGTCATTAGCTTTATGTTCAGCCGCCTGTTTATGGTGGCCCTGATGCTGATAGCCCAGGTAAGCCTTTTGCTGGTGCTGCTCTTTGCATTCAGTCAGGTGGGATTTTACACCTACCTTTTTCTAAACCTGATCAGCCTGCTGGTGGTGCTGGTCATCGTCTCCAACAACGAGCATCCATCCTACAAAATCACTTGGATCATCTCCATTTTAAGCTTTCCCATTGTCGGCGGGGCGTTCTACCTCATGCTGGGCAACAAGCGCCTTTCCGAATCCATGTTGGCGCAGGCCAATCAGGCCATTGAGGAGACCAAGGAGCATATGCCCGCCAACCACCTCTGCGATCGGGCTCTGATGCAGGCATCCCCCTCGTTGGGGCTCCAGAGCCGCTATATCTACAACATGAGCGGCAATCCCTTATGGGAGGACGTAGACTCTACCTTCTTCCCCTTGGGGGAGCTGATGTTCGAGCGGATGATGCTGGAAATGGAGCAGGCGGAGCAGTTTATCTTCCTGGAGTTTTTTATCGTGCGGCCGGGGATGATGTGGGACCGCATCTTCGATCTCCTCAAGCGCAAGGTGGCGCAGGGGGTAGAGGTCCGCTTTATGTACGACGACATTGGCACCATCCGCACTCTGCCCAAGGGGTACGACCACATCATCCGGGAGGCGGGCATCAAGCTCTGTGTGTTTAACCCCTTCCGGCCCCGGGTGAACATGATTCTCAACAACCGGGATCACCGCAAAGTCCTTGTGATTGACGGCAAAGCGGCTTTTTGCGGCGGAATCAACATTGCTGACGAGTACATCAACGCGGTGGAGCGGTTCGGCCATTGGAAGGATACCGGCGTGATGATTCGCGGGCCTGCGGTTTGGGGCTTTACCTTTATGTTTTTGCAGCTCTGGCAGTTTTCCACCGGGGATGAGATCGACTACAACGCTTACCGCACCCCCATCGACCCCTGCCCGCCCCCGCCCAAGGGCCTTGTGCAGGTGTTTGGCGACAGCCCTCTGGACCGGGTGAACGTGACCGAAACCGCCTACCGCAACATCATTTCCCGGTCAACCCAGTACGTGTATATTACATCCCCCTACCTTGTGATCAACTACGAGATGGAAAGCGTCCTTTGCGCCGCGGCAGAAAGCGGCATCGACGTGCGGATTATGACTCCCTACCGCTACGATAAATGGTATGTCCACGTGTTGACCCGTTCCCACTACGCCCGGCTGATTCGCTCCGGGGTGCGGATTTTTGAGTACACACCGGGGTTTATTCATGGCAAGACCTTTGTCTGCGATGATGAAATCTGCATGGTTGGCACCTGTAACATGGACTTCCGCAGCTTTTACCTCCACTTTGAATGCTCCGCCAGCTTTTACGGCAGCGATACGGTGATAGCCGTAAAAGAAGACTTTCTGGATTGCCAACAGCGCTGCCACGAATACACCTTAGAAGAAGTGGAAAACGTTCCCCTGCATATCCGTGCGCTGCGTGCGGTGCTCAAGGTGTTTGCCCCACTGATCTAGCCATAGAAAAAGGCTCCCGGTTCAAGCCGGGAGCTTTCTCTTTTGCCAAAAGGCGCATCTTTTCTGCGCTCGTGCCGAGCGGCATCTTTTCTGCGCTCATGCCGCGCGGGCACATCCTTTCTGCTCGTACAGAAAGGATGCAAAGATACGCAAGGGGAAACCTTTCGAACGGGTTTCCCCTTGACCCCTTCCCCACCACGACCAGAAGGGGGGCAGGCCCCCTCTGGACTCCCCCCCTTGCGCTTAAGGTACTGCGTGCAGGCATAAAGAAGCCCCCGGCATGGAGAAACCGGGGGCAGTGCGTTACATTAAATTGTGCTTTGTGTAACTTACACTCAACTTACAACTTACCGATTACAGACCGGTGTTGGGGTTGTAGTTGTTGGAGGGAGGAACCTCGCCGCCGCCCATGGGAGGAGCATCAACATCGGCAGGCTCTTCAGCGGGCTCGTCAACAACGGGCTCGTCCTCGCCGCCAAAGTCAACCTTGGCAGTGGTCAGGATATACTTGTTGGCCAGGGGCAGCTTCTTGTCCTTGGTGGTGCCAAGCAGCTTGCCGTCCTGGTCGTATACGAAGTACTCACGGTCAAGATCCTTGAACTGAACAGTGGCGTTAGCCATGTTCTGGCTGTACACGGTGTAGATAGAATCTACTTCAGGATTCTCGGCAATGATCTTCTCGCCATCGCTGTCCAGAGTAGAAGTTACGTTGAAGTAGTACTTCTGGCCCTTAACAACAGTCTTGGTGGCGTAAACAGTCTCATCATCGTCACCGATGAAAGCAACGTCACGAACAGTGGCATCAGCTTCGAGGAACTTCTTGCCAAAGCTGTAAACTTCGTTCTGGCCTTCTTCGATATACTCTTTGCCGTTAGCAAGGGTAAAGCTGTACTCATACTCGGGAGCGTTGGAAACAGAGCCCTTGAAGGTCAGAGCGAGCTTCAGCTCAACATCAGTGGACTTAGTGGACTGGTAGAACTCCACAGTGCGAACGCGAACGCGAGAATCGGAATCCTGCAGAGTAACGTCGCGAACAGTGGTGGTGCCAGCATTCTTCTGGTATACGCGGCGAATGCCGATGTCTTTCAGCTGGCTAGCACGAACGGTCTTGCCATCGATGCCGCAAGCAGCAGCATTACCGGTGGTTTTGCCATCATTGCTTGCCCACATGAACATGTCGGAAGTAATGCCCAGATAAGAAACCTGGTCAGCAGTGGCATCCCCGATCAGGGAATCGCCGGAGACAACAAAAGCAGCATCATCAGCAAAGCCAGTGATTTTCCAGCCAGTGGGAACCTGGTTGCCGGTAGAAACAGTGGTGCCAGTTTTCGCTACAGTAAAGTTAACGTTGCTAAAGGTAACAACTCCAGTGGCATCCAGAGTAACAGTAATTTTGTAGTTACCGGCAGCAATAACATCGCCGTCATTAGCCAAGGCAACCGCAACATTTTTGGAGTCCTTAGCTACCTCGCTTACCGTAGCAGCCAGAAAAGCTTCAACATCGCTAGCGGTAACGCCAGCGGGGCCGCTAACAGCAGTGACCGCAAAAGTGGGTGTAACAGCGGCAGTCGCGGCAGTGCCAACAGTCATAACAACATTTTTCGCTTTACCGGGGGTAATAGTGCCCCATGCTTGGTTACCAGTAACTTCTTCTTTAGTCAGAGCGGCGAAAGCCACGGTAGTCATGCCAACGGTCAACATAACAGCAAGTACAAGACTCAGTACTTTTTTCATGAGTAAATTCCTCCTTTATTTGTGTAAGCAATTTGTTGTTCAATTGGGGGAAGCTCTCCATATTTTCCCCAACTGCACACAGTGTACCACAAAGTTTCTTAGAATGCAAGCCCTAAAATGCAATCTTTGTAACTTTTTTGTAACCTGTTTGCAGCCTTCAGTTAATAAGTGTCATCGCATCTTCATATTGCTGCACCCTTTTTAAATTCTTTTTGTAAATATTCAGCCGCCCTTGCCTTTTTGTAGTAACAGGCTCCTGTTTTTGGTACAAGATGTAGGGCGCATGGGGTGTTTTCGGCTTTTTGCGCCAAAAAGCGGCAAGAGGTTTGCCCCCTTGCCGCCGGGCGGATGCCTTCACAAAAAGTTTACAATTTTAGGGCTGGGAAAGCTTTTCCGCCGCCAGATAATACACACGTTCCAAGGGCAGGGGGCTGTCCGTAGTGCCCAAATAGTCCAGCAGTGGGCCGTACACATGCATTTTGCCGTAGGTGATGGTATCCAGCTGCACCCTGCCGCCCACAAAGCCAAGGCTTTGGGTGCGCACCACCTGCTTAATCTGCGGGTAGCGAGCCATTACTTCCCGTTCCCGCTGGGTGGGGGTATCCTCGGCGTGGGCATACACCTCCTGAGCGATTTGCAAATCCGCTGTCAGGGTGACGCCGCAGCCAAGGTCAAACATTACATCGGCAAGGTCGCTTGTATGGCCCCCCACCGCCTGACGCCCCTTGCCCAGAGTCACAGTGCGCAGGTTTCCGGTTACCGTTGTCTTGCGGTTGCGAAGAATCCCGTCTACCCAAAACGCTCCGCCGGGGATTTCGCCGCCGTTTTGGGTCAGCTTGCACTCGGCTTTGAACTGGATGGGCTCAAAGGATGGGTGAGCGTCCGCAAAAGCAATGAGAATGCCCAGCTTATCTTCCCGGGAGGTGATGGTGAGCCGGTCGAAGGCTTCTTCCCCTTCGATCACATCCACCGAAAGCCCCAAATTCAAGGTTTGATTTTGTTTGGCAGTCATTTCGGGGCGATAGGAGTCGGCGTTTTTTTCCCAAGTGAAATACCAAGTTTCCAAGGGAAGAAAGATTTCGTCTCCCGGGCGGGTGGTGAGCATCCCTTCAAAGCTGTGAAGATCGCCCCGCAGGCGGGTTCCATTTTTAAAGTAGCCTTCTGAAGCGAAGTGATCGCTGACGGCTTCCAGCCCAGCGGGCTCCAGAGCCGCCGCCGAAAGGGGAAACAGCAGGGTGAATAGTAGAAGAATGGATAAAATTGTCAGTGTTTTGCGCATGTTAGGCCTTTCCGGTAAACGTAGATACCTTATTATATATAGGGGCTATTTTTTGCGGGGCCGCAGAAGCAGTGCGCCCAGTCCGGTTAAGATGCCGATTGCTGTCATGCCCGCCAAGGGTGGGGCTCCGGTCAGGGGGTTTTCGGTTCCCCTGTTGGATGCGCTAATGTGGCTCAGGCTGGAAGGGGGCGCCGCCGCACTGGAAGCCTCGGGGATTTCCGGCTGGGCAGAGGATGCAGGGGCCGCAGTTTCCGGCGCAAGGGGGGGCATAGGTGCTCCTCCCATGGGGGGAGCCTGAAGCTGATCCCCTGTCGTCTGGCTGGGGGGAGAAGCAGGGGGGGAGGTGGGAGCCGAAGCGGGGGCTTCGTAATCCGGTTGACTGAGCAAATCCACATCGGAGATAACGTAGTTGTCAAGACTTCTGGTGTAAATGGTGAGGACTGCGTCCTTGCTGATGGCGGCATCCAGTTTCACCAGTGTGTTCCCCGAGATTTTGTAGGCATAGGCCTTGTACTGGCCGTCTTTATAATAGGTGCCCCGATCCAAGGGGAGCTCCAGCTTTCCGTTGCTGGCAAAGGTGTCGTGGTCCCCGTTAAAGTTGTGGAATTCCAGATTGTTTTTGGGATACCGGGCGGCGATTTCCTCATTTGCCTGGGTGGTGTAGTCTATGACGTACTTGCCCCGGGCCTTGACCCGGGCGGTATAGCGGACATTGCCCCCCATATCAAAGGTGGCCTCGCCGGTGTAGTCGTATCCCGCCTCGAACTTGGTGGGGAGTTGTGCGCCGTAAACCGTGTCGTAATCGATGTATACGGTGCGGTTTTCCATGGTGCAATAGAGCTCTACCTCTGTCTCCTGATAGGACATCCGGTTGATGACCAGCACCAGCTTGACCTCGACATTGGCGGTTCCGGTGCCGGAAAAGCTGTCGGTCAGCTGAACCTTGGCGTATGCGCCTTTGGCAAGGCCGTCGATCTTCTCTTTGCCTGCGTCCACAATGGAAACGCCGGTGACATACCGGGAGCCCCGGGTGACCTTGTGGCTGATGCTCACTTTATCTTTTTTAATATTCTGGGCGGTGACGTGAGTGATATTGCCCTGATCATCCTCCAGCCCGATGGGGATATAAACGGCACTGCCGGCATAGATTTCGTCATAATCCTGATGGGAGATTTCGCCGTTGTAGACGATTTGGGTATCTCCATCCAAAAATCCGTAGCGCTTGGCGGCATCGGCAAACTCCCCGGAGCCGGTAATGCCCCAGGCAAAAGCCGTTGTGGTTAGAGAAAACATCAGCGCCAGAGTCAAAAGCAGCGCTGAAATCCGCTTGATCATCAAGCTCCCTCCTTCTTATCAAAACCCATGGACAGCCGGAAAAGCCTCCGACCGTTTTGGTTACTTCTCTATTTTACAGTATAGCAAAACCCCATGGAAAAGACAATACGACAAAAAACCAGCTTTATGTGTTCCAAAGCCGTTTCCCGGTATGCAGAGGAGGGGGTATTGTGTTATAATAACCTCGTCTGAGGTGGTTTGCCGTAGGCGGCTTCTCCTTCCGCAAGGGACATCCGGCCACACTTGCCGCGGTGGGGTGCTTTGCCAAAACGGTTGGTTCTTCCGGGTACCCGAAATGGGTTCTTCCTCCGCGAAGAGCATCGCAGCCGCACTTGCCGCTCAGGCCGCGGCAGGGCCCCTCCTTTTGTTCGTGCAAAAGGAGGCAAAACACGCCGGGGATGGGTCCCCGGCCCCCTCTCAAAGGGGTTTGACACCCCTTTGTATCCCCGCGTTCCGTAGCTGCAAAGCTGTAGACACTACTCCTGCTCGATGTTTGTTGGAGGGTTGTATACCTTGGCAGCATCAATGCTTGGGGACATGAGTGCGAACAAATGGAAAGAGCAATGTGTGATTTTACCTTGACCGCCGCGAGGAGTCCGAGGGACGAGGACGACGAGCGGTAAAGGAATGAAAGCCTAAGAAGTATCCACTCTTCCGGTGGCCGTTGTCGCGAAGCGACGTTTACGGCCCGATCACCTGTAGAGCATACAGTCGGGAGCAGTCAACTTTCCGTGGCAGTTTCTTTGACGCGGGGGGTTGCGAGGGGGGCCGGCTAGGCCTCCCTGCACAGGTCTTAATACACGTTTTGGTTACTTTTCCGTGGGGAAAAGTAACGCCCGTCGCGGCAGCGACAATCTTCTGCCAGCACCCGCTGGAAAACCATGGCACCCACGTGAAACCCACATCTATGCCATGCGTTGGCAAAAACGCCCGCCCCCGCAAAGAAGTTCTCTTTCTCAAAGCGCCAAGCGCCTTGATTTATGTTATAATACCTTTGGAATAAAAAAGGCCTGTCCGCTGCGGGCCCCTAACAGGAAAGGATGTCGGTACTGTGTCCGTTTTTTGCCTTTACGTGGAAAAAAAACCTCCCTTTGCCGTAGAAGCTCAGGGAGTTCTTTCCGATCTGCGCACCTCTTTGGGGGTGGAACTTTCCGGCCTGCGGATTCTCAACCGCTATCTGGTGGAAGGAATGAGCCAGGAGGATTTTGATGCCTGCCGGGACACCGTGTTTTCGGAGCCTCAGGTGGATATCACCCTGGATAAGCTTCCGGATTTTTCGGGCCAAACGGTATTTGCCACCGAGCTTCTGCCCGGCCAGTTCGACCAGCGGGCGGACAGCTGCGCCCAGTGCATCTCCCTTTCCACCGGAAGAGACAGGCCTACGGTGCGCTGCGCCAAGCTGTGGGTGCTGGAAGATGCTCTCCCACCGGAAACCATTGACAAAATCAAAGGCTACCTCATCAATCGCGTGGAAAGTCGGGAGGCATCCTTAAATATACCCGACACTCTGGAAACTCATTACCCGACACCTGCCGACGTCGCCGTGCTGGAAGGCTTTATCGCCATGGAAGAATCCGCTCTTTCCTCCCTGCTGGGGGAACTGGGCCTTGCCATGGATCTTGCCGATCTTCTCTTTTGCCGGGATTATTTCCGGGATGAGGAGAAGCGGGATCCCACTATCACCGAAATTCGGATGATTGACACTTACTGGTCGGATCACTGCCGCCACACCACCTTTTTAACTCACATCGACTCCATCGAAATTGAGCCGGAATACATCGCCCGCAGCTATCAGCGATACCGCACCATGCGGGAAGCCCTGCACACCGACGGGCGTCCCGCCACTTTGATGGATATGGCCACCATTGCCGCCAAGGCCCTGAAAAAGGCCGGATACCTCAACCGGCTGGATGTCAGCGACGAGATCAACGCCTGCTCTGTCAATGTCCGGGTGGAGGTGGACGGTCAGCCCCAGGACTGGCTGGTGATGTTTAAGAACGAGACCCACAACCACCCCACCGAAATTGAGCCCTTTGGCGGGGCCGCCACCTGTCTGGGTGGAGCCATCCGAGACCCTCTTTCCGGGCGGAGCTTTGTCTATCAGGCCATGCGAATTACCGGAGCCGCCAACCCCCTCACCGAGGTTTCCAAAACCCGGCCCGGCAAGCTGCCCCAAAAGCAGATTTGCCAGACAGCGGCGGCGGGCTATTCCTCCTACGGCAACCAGATTGGCCTTGCCACCGGGCTGGTTCATGAAATCTACCACCCCGGCTACGAGGCCAAGCGGATGGAACTGGGGGCCGTGGTGGGCGCTGTCCCGGCAGATCACGTGGTGCGGGATGTGCCCGCTCCCGGCGACAAGGTGATTCTGCTGGGAGGCCGCACCGGACGGGACGGCTGCGGCGGAGCCACCGGTTCTTCCAAGAGCCACACCGTTTCCTCCTTGGAGACCTGCGGCTCCGAGGTGCAGAAGGGGAATCCCCCCGAGGAGCGTAAAATTCAGCGACTGTTCCGCAATCCGGAAGTCACACGCCTGATTCGCCGATGCAACGACTTTGGTGCCGGGGGAGTCTCGGTGGCCATCGGCGAACTGGCCGACGGCGTCGCCATCAATCTGGACGCTGTGCCCCGGAAGTATGAGGGGCTGGACGGCACCGAGCTTGCCATCTCCGAAAGTCAGGAGCGGATGGCGGTAGTGGTGGCTCATGAGGACGCAGAAAGGCTGATCCGTTTGGCCGACGGGGAAAATCTGGAGGCCACTGTGGTAGCCGAAGTGACCGAAAGCCCCCGGCTGACCATGACTTGGCGGGGCAACACCATCGTCAACCTTTCCCGGGAGTTTTTAAATTCCAACGGTGCGGCCAAGCATACCACCATCAAAATCACCGCCCCAGAACAGAAGATTGGGGAAGAGCCCCTGCCTGTCAACCGGGAGACGGTGCTAAAGCAGCTCTCCAGCCTTGCCTTCTGCTCCCAAAAGGGGCTGTCCGACCGGTTTGACTCCACCGTGGGCTCTGCCAGTGTACTGATGCCTTATGGGGGAGCCCAGCGGCGGACTCCCGCTCAGGTGATGGCGGCCAAGCTCCCGGTGGATATTGGCAGCCACACCAAGGCCTGCACTCTAATGAGCTGGGCCTATGACCCCAACACTGCCCTGGGCAGTCCCTACCACGCCGGATGCTACGCCGTGGTAGAATCGGTGGCCAAGGTCATCGCCGCGGGAGGCAGCCGGAGCAAAACCTGGCTCACCTTCCAAGAATATTTTGAAAAGCTGGGTACCGACCCGGAAAAGTGGGGCAAGCCGGCCGCCGCCCTGCTGGGAGCTCTGGAAGCCCAAATGCAGCTTCAACTGGCGGCCATCGGCGGCAAGGACAGCATGTCCGGTAGCTTTGAAGACATCCATGTTCCCCCCACTCTGGTGAGTCTGGCCCTTTCTATGGGACAGGCGGACAAGGTGATCTCCCCCGAGTTCAAGCACACCGACAGCTACGTCTATCTTCTCTCCCCCTGCATGACTGCCGAGGGACTTCCCGACTTTGACGATGTCCGCTTTATCTTTGATATGGTGGAGCAATTGGTGGCGGGCAAGCGGGCCATTGCCAGCTGGGCGGTGGGACCCGGCGGTACCGCCGAGGGCATCTGCAAGATGTGCTTTGGCAACCGGATCGGCTTTGCGGCGGACAAGCCCCTTTCCTGGAAGTATCAGCCCGGAGCCTTTATTCTGGAGGCCAAGGAACCCTTTTTGGAACTGGACAAGTTCCTGCTGGGCCGCACCCTTCCCGACTACCGTCTGGAACTTCCCGGTGGAGAGGTTATCGACCTTGAGGAGGTTCAGCAGGCTTGGGAGGGAACCCTTCAGCCGGTTTACCCCTATCTGGCCCCCTCTCAGGGCCCTGCCGAAGCCTTTGAGTGGAAGCGGGACATGCTGGGCTTCCCCTCCATTCGGATTCACCCCGCCACTCCCCGGGTGGCCATTCCCGTCTTCCCCGGTACCAACTGCGAATACGACACCGCCACCGCTTTTGAGCGGGCGGGAGCCAACCCCGAGATCTTCGTTCTGCGCAACCTGACAGGACAGGCTGTGGCCGATTCGGTGCGGGCCTTTTCGGAGCTAATTTCCCGCAGCCAGATCATCGCCATTCCCGGCGGATTTTCCGGCGGCGATGAGCCCGACGGCTCGGGCAAATTCATCACTGCCTTTTTGCGCAATCCCCGGATCCGGCAGGGAATCGAAACCCTGCTCCACAATCGGGACGGTCTGATGCTGGGTATCTGCAATGGTTTTCAGGCCCTTTGCAAGCTGGGCCTTGTCCCCTACGGGGAATATCGGCAGGCAGGCCCCGATTCCCCCACCCTGACCTACAACCAAATTGGCCGCCATCAGAGCATGATGGTCCGCACCCGCATTGCCTCCAACAAATCTCCTTGGCTGGCGGGAACCTCGGTGGGCAGTGTCTGGCTGGCCCCCATCTCCAATGGGGAGGGGCGGTTCATCGCCACCGAGGAAACCATCCGGGAAATGGCGGCCCAGGGGCAGGTTGCCACCCAGTACGCAGACGCTGGCGGCAACCCCTCCATGGATTTGGAGCATAACCCCAGCGGCTCCCTTTACGCCATCGAGGGTATTACCTCCCCCGACGGGCGGGTGCTGGGCAAGATGGCTCATGTAGAGCGCTGGAGCGAACACATCTACCGCAACATTCCCGACTGCGAATATCTGGATATTTTCCGCTGTGCGGTGAATTACTATAACATCTAGGTTTAAAAAGACCGCTACTCAGCCTTTTGAAAGGAGTGAAGGGGGAAGCGTCCGGCGCCGGATTCTTCCCCCTTTGAATCGCTTATGGATACTTGGACACAGGTGGAAGTGTTTACCACCACACAGGGTATTGAGCCCCTGACCGCCGCTTTGATGGACCTTGGGATTTCCGGCTGCTCCATTCAGGATGCCGCCGACTTCGAAGCATTTTTAGAGGGCAAACAGGGCCGCTGGGACTATATTGACGAGAACCTCATGTCCCTGCGCAACCAGGAAAGCTCCGTCACCTTTTATCTGGCGGACAACGCTCAGGGTAGGGAGCAGATGGCTCAGGCCAAGGAGGCCCTTGCCCGTCTCAAAGCACTGGACACAGAGAAAGTCTGGGGCCGTTTGGAGCTATCCACCACACCCGTGCGGGAGGAGGACTGGGCCAACAACTGGAAGAACTACTGGTCCCCCGACCGGATTGGGGAGCAGCTGGTGGTCTGTCCCACCTGGGAAAGCTGGGAGGAGTCCCCCGGAGATGTGGTGCTCCGCCTGGACCCGGGCATGGCCTTTGGCAGCGGCGCCCACCACTCCACCCGGATGTGTCTGGAGTTGTTGCAGGAGGAGATCAAAGGCGGGGAAAGAGTGCTTGATCTGGGCTGCGGCAGCGGCATTTTGTCGGTAGCCGCCCTGCTGCTGGGAGCTTCCAGCGCCCGGGGCACCGATATTGAAGAAGTCGCCGTTCAGGTTGCCCGAGAAAACGCTGTCCTCAACGGAGTGGGTGATCTGGCCCAATATTCCGTAGGCAATCTGGCTCAGGGTATCACCGGAACCTTTGACATTGTATTCGCCAACATTGTAGCCGACATCATCCTTCGGCTGGTTCCCGATCTGCCCCGGCTGTTAAACCCCGGCGGCGTGGTCATCACCTCCGGCATCATTGATGCCCGCTCCCCGGAAGTAGAGGAGGCTCTGGCCGCCGCAGGCTTTACCCTCTCCCAAAAGAAGGAGCAGGGGGGATGGGTGGCCCTGTTGGCAAGGCCTGCCTAAGGCTGACCCGAACTTTTCCAGCAACCGATTTGCCTTTGCTCCACCCCTTCTCCGAAAATAGAAGGGATTGAACCAATGGCGCTGCCTACCAGCCTAAAGTGCAAAACTTTTCCCCCGTAGCGGCTCTCTAAGGCGGGGACCCGGGGCTGCCCCTCAAGTTTTTGCGCATCCTGCCGATAACCATTACAGTATGTATCGGGAGGTTCTGCCATGACGATCTCTTCTGTTTCCAGCGGCTTCAGCGCTTCTGCTGGGAGGCCTTCCCGGGATATTCTGGTGCGCAATTGTTTTTCCCGGCTGAGTGAGAAGTTCACCCGCATCACCCTGAAAGAAGGCCGCTACCGAACCCCCGGTCAGACATCGTCCGCTCCCAAGCCCAGTGTCTTTATAAGCTGCGACCTTCTGTTGGAGGCTGCACAGGATTCCAAGGTAGAGCAGCTGCTGCAAGACAAACTGAACAAAATTCCCGACCTGCAAAAGGTGCTGGAGGAAACGTTCTCGGTTCATGGGCGCAAGCTGCTGGAAAGCGGCTTTGTGGTGGACAAAAAAGGTAACCTGATCTGCAAGGGCAGGGGAGAGGTGGACGGCAAGGAGGAAAGCTTTTCGGTGACGGTGGGCAAGATCAGCGAAAAATTTGCAGATTTTGGCTCCCGCCTTTCCAGCCGGTTTGAGGTGCAGGCCTTTCGCCTCCTGAATTTATATGCATGACAATTGGGAGCTATTGCCGCCCTTGATGGGCGGCTTTTCTTATGCATCGGCTTTATCCTGCCAGTGGGAACAGGCTTTTTCGTCGGCGTATCGTTTTTTCAGCCAGGGTTGATGCAATGGCCGTAGGATAAGGCGCGGTAGTCTCCCCACACGTATTTGATGGAATGGAGCCGAAAGTGCCGGCAGTTGTTGCAGGTTTTGTTTTCCATGACAAGACCTCCGTTTCTATACCGTCCCGTCCACTCGGGATGGCATTTTCTTTTTGGTTCGATACTTGCCCTATCAGCTGCGCCGATGTTTTTAGCTACCGCCCAGGCCGCGGCCGGCCCCCCACCCCCCGTTTTTAAACTCCGCCTATTGATCGAGGTTTCTCAGGGCATCGAGCCGGAAAAGTCGTCCGCGGTGACAACCGACCACCCAAGGCATGGGTGGCTGTGATATCAGCATACACCATTTGGCCTTGCTTTTGTTTCTGTGGACACCATACGGTGTACAGAACATGAGATGCAAAAACAACCCCATCGCTTAAACGACGGGGTTGTTTTTATTAGGCTAAATTCGTTGAGTAGAGCTCTTAGCTCAAGCGCTTTTCCAGAGCCACCAGCTCGTCGGAAAGCTCCTTGGGCAGTCTGTCGCCAAACTTGGCATAGAACTCCTTGATGGCGGCAACGTCTTCCAGCCAGAGCTTTTTATCCACGTCCAGAAGTCCCGCGACGGTCTCCATGGTGACGTCGTCCAGACCGTCCAGATTGATCTGCTCGGGTTTGGGCCCGTAGCCGATGGGGGTTTCCACGGCGTCGACAGAATCCTCGCAGCGCTGAATGATCCAGTCCAGAACCCGCAGGTTCTCGCCGAATCCAGGCCAGATAAAGTGGCCTTCGTCATCGGTGCGGAACCAGTTGACATTGAAGATTTTAGGGGCCTTATCGCCCAGCTTCTTGCCCATGTCAAGCCAGTGCTGGAAGTAGTCACCCATGTGGTAGCCGCAGAAGGGCAGCATGGCCATGGGATCCCGGCGAACCACACCCACAGCGCCGGCGGCGGCGGCAGTGGTCTCGGATGCCATAACGGAACCTACAAATACACCGTGCTCCCAATCTCTTGCCTGGTAAACCAGGGGAGCGGTCTTGGCCCGGCGTCCGCCAAAGATGATAGCGGAAATGGGTACACCGGCGGGATTGGAGAACTCACTGGAAATGCAGGGGCAGTTAATGGCGGGGGCGGTAAACCGGCTGTTGGGATGAGCGCCCTTTACATCGCTGGTCTTGCCGTTCCAGGGGTTGCCCTTCCAGTCCACTGCGTTTTCGGGGGGATTCTTATCCAGCCCCTCCCACCATACAGTGTTGTTATCCAGATTGTGAACCACGTTGGTGAAGATGGTGTTCTTCTGGGTGGAGATGAGAGCGTTGGGGTTGGACTTCATGTTGGTGCCGGGAGCCACGCCAAAGAAACCGGATTCGGGGTTGATGGCCCAAAGACGGCCGTCCTTACCGATGTTCATCCAAGCGATGTCGTCGCCCACCGTCCAAACCTTGTAGCCCTTCTTCTCGTAAACCTCGGGGGGAATCAGCATGGCCAGGTTGGTCTTACCGCAGGCAGAGGGGAAGGCGGCGGCCACATATTTGATCTCGCCCTTGGGATTCTGGATGCCGAGAATCAGCATGTGCTCGGCCATCCAGCCTTCCTTCCAGCCCTGGTAGGAGGCAATGCGCAGCGCAAAGCACTTTTTGCCCAGCAGAACGTTGCCGCCGTAGCCGGAGTTGATGGACCAAATGGCATTGTCCTCGGGGAAGTGGCAGATGTAACGGTTCTCTTCGTCAATATCCGCTTTGGAGTGGAGTCCCCGCACAAAATCGTTGGAATCGCCCAGTTGGCCTAGGGCATCCTTGCCCACCCGGGTCATAATGTCCATGTTGAGCACCACATAAATAGAGTCGGTCAGCTCAATACCCACCTTGGAGTAGGGGGAGCCAATAGGACCCATGGAGTAGGGAATGATGTACATGGTGCGATCATGCATGACGCCGTTGAACAACTTGCTTAACTTTTCGTACATAACCTGGGGATCTTCCCAGTTGTTGGTGGGGCCAGCATCTTCCTTTTTGCGGGAGCAAATAAAGGTGCGGTGTTCCACCCGGGCCACGTCGTTGACAGCGGTGCGATGAAGCACACACCCCGGCAAAAGCTCCTGATTAAGCTCTTCCAGCTCGCCGGTGGACAGAGCCTGCTTTTTAAGGTCTTCCATTTGCTCGCGGCTGCCGTCGATCCATACGACGTTCATCGGCTTTACCAGAGCTTTCATCTCTTCCAGCCAGCGCAGTACGTTTTGATTGCTTGTCATCTTGAGCATCCCCTTTCTACGGTGAAAGAATTATCGCTGTGCCAGCCCCTTGCAGGAAAAATCTATCCATCCTGCAAATCCGGAACGCTTTACGATTTATTATACCCGTTTGTCAAAGAATTAGCAAGGCAAAAGATTAATTTTTTCTTTTAATTAAGCCATTTCCCTGAAAGATAACCGATATCCCCGAAAGCCAGCTTTTCTGCAGGTATTTTTTGTCAAGAGCGCACAAATCTAATTTGCAGGGAATATTTATTCAAAAGGCTCTTGCTTTTCCCCAGAGTTAGATGTATAATAATAAGCAATTTAAGAATATTTATTAGTTTGTTTCATTAGAGAACAATATAAAGGAGATTGTCTATCATGAGCGAACAGAAGAAGACCCAGTATAAAAAAGTAGTTCTGGCTTATTCCGGCGGGTTGGATACCTCCGTCATCATTCCCTGGCTGAAAGAAAACTACGGCTGCGAGGTCATCGCCGTGGCTGCCGACGTAGGGCAGGGGGATGAGCTTTCCGGTTTGGAGGAGCGGGCCATTGCCACCGGAGCCTCCAAGCTGTACATAGAGGATTTGACCCAGGAGTTTGTGGACGACTTTGTCTTTCCCTGCCTCAAGGCGGGAGCCAAGTACGAGGACTACCTGCTGGGCACCGCCATGGCCCGCCCGGTGATTGCCAAGCGGCTGGTGGAAATCGCCAAGGAGGAAGGAGCCGACGCCATTGCCCACGGCTGCACCGGAAAAGGCAACGATCAGGTTCGCTTTGAGCTGACCATCAAGGCCTTCCTCCCCGATATGCCCATCATCGCCCCCTGGAGAACTTGGGAGCTCAAGGGCCGGGAGGATGAAATCGCATACGCCGAACAACGTAACATTCCCATTCCCATCACCCGGGAGACCAACTACTCCAAGGACAAGAACATCTGGCACCTCTCCCACGAGGGTCTGGATCTGGAAAAGACGGAAAACGAAGCCCAGCTGGACAAAATTCTGGAGCTTGGCGTCTCCCCGGAAAAGGCTCCCGATACCCCCACCTATGTCACCATCGGCTTTGAGCAGGGCATTCCCGTCTCTCTGGACGGCGAGAAGATGAACAGCGTGGCCCTGCTTCAAAAGCTCAACCAGCTGGGAGGTGCAAACGGAGTCGGCATTCTGGATATTGTGGAAAACCGGCTGGTGGGCATGAAGTGCCGGGGCGTTTACGAGACACCCGGCGGAGCCATCCTCTACGCTGCCCACAAGGAGCTGGAGCGACTCTGCCTGGATAAAGATACCGCCCATTACAAAGAACTGATCGGCTGCAAGTACGCCGAGCTTGTCTACAACGGCCAGTGGTATACTCCCCTGCGCAAGGCTCTGGACGCCTTTGTGGACTCCACCCAGGAAACCGTCACCGGAACGGTGCGGGTCAAGCTCTACAAGGGGAACATCTTCCCGGCGGGAACCTCCAGCCCCTACACCCTCTACTCCGAAAAGGTGGTCACCTTTGGAGAGGATACCGACTACAACCAGATGGACAGTCAGGGCTTCATCAACCTCTTTGGTCTGCCCATCAAGGTGCGGGCCCAGCTGCTGGGAGGCAATCAGTAACCCCACAGAAAGGACAGTATCATGGCAGTTAAGATATTCATAGACGGGGCAGAGGGAACCACCGGCCTAAGGCTGGCCGACCGGCTGGCGGGGCGGGAGGGCATCCAGCTTTTGACCATCGACCCCGACCTGCGCAAGGATGAGAAGGAACGGGCCAGGGTGTCCAACAGTGCCGATGTGGTGTTCCTCTGCCTGCCCGACGACGCCGCCCGCGCCGCCGTGGCCGGGATCACCAATCCCACCACCCGGGTGATCGACGCTTCCACCGCCCACCGGGTGCTGGATGATTGGGCCTACGGCCTGCCGGAGCTTTCCTCCGCTCACCGGGGAGCCATCGCAGACTCCAAGCGAATCTGCGTCCCAGGCTGCCACGCCGGCGGTTTTGCCCTGCTGGCCTACCCATTGGTGGCATCGGGGATTGCCCCTGCAAATTACCCCTTCACCGCTCATTCCGTCACCGGGTACAGCGGAGCGGGTAAAAAAGCCATCGCCGCTTATGCCGACCCCGCCCGCCCGGCAGACTACGCTGTTCCCCGGCAGTATGCTCTGGGGCAGCAGCACAAGCATCTGCCCGAAATGCAGAAGATTGCAGGGCTGGCCCAACCTCCGGTGTTCAACCCCATCATCGGGGACTTCTACGCCGGGATGGTGGTAACGATTCCACTACACACCCACCTGCTGCATAAATATTCTGACGCCAAATCCCTCCACAGCTTCTTCCATGAATTTTATGCAGGGCAGGAGCTGGTGAAGGTTCAGCCCTTTGGGGCGGAAGGCTATCTACCCGAAGGGATGCTCGGTGCCGATGCTCTGGCGGGGCGGGACGATGCCCAGCTTTACATCTGTGGAAACCAGGAGCGGGTGATTCTGGCCGCCCGGTTCGACAATCTAGGCAAGGGAGCCTCGGGAGCAGCCATCCAGTGCATGAACATTGCCTTGGGACTGCCCGAAGCTCAGGGTCTTGTGACAGCACCCCTAACCTGACTTCATCAACCGAGAGAAAGAAGTGTTACCATGTCTGTGAAACCCGAAAGCGGAGGCGTCTGCGCCCCCCAAGGATTTTTGGCGGCAGGGCTTCACTGCGGCCTTGCCAAAAAAGCTGGCAAAAAGGATCTGGCCCTCATCTACAGCCGGGTTCCCTGTGCAGCGGCGGCGGTCTACACCCGCAATAAGGTCAAGGCCTCCCCTCTGGCGGTGACCAAGGAGCATCTGGCCGACGGCAAGGCTCAGGCCGTCATCTGCAACAGCGGCAACGCCAACGCCTGCAACGCCGACGGGGTGGAGGTGGCCCTGCGGATGTGCA
Source organism: Oscillospiraceae bacterium (assembly GCA_018434245.1). Lineage (GTDB taxonomy): Bacteria > Bacillota > Clostridia > Oscillospirales > Ruminococcaceae > WRAV01. The sequence goes on along the minus strand of JAHDPQ010000142.1, from coordinate 18,999 downwards.
AGGCCACGGCAAAGGCCCTGCGCCTTTCCCCCAAGGATGTGGTGGTGGCCTCCACCGGAGTGATCGGCCAGCCTCTGCCGGTCAAGCTAGTGGAAAAGGCTCTGCCAAAACTGGGCGCCGCCCTCTCGCCGGAGGGAAGCGCCGATGCCAAAGCCGCCATCATGACCACCGATCTGTTGGAAAAAGAAATTGCCGTCTCCTTCCTGCTGGGGGATACCGTCTGCAAAATCGGGGGGATTGCCAAGGGTTCGGGGATGATTCACCCCAATATGGGAACCATGCTGGCCTTCCTCACCACCGATGTGGATATTTCCTCCGCCATGCTACAAAAGGCTCTGGACACTATTGTGCCCAACACCTTCAACATGGTCAGCGTGGACGGGGACACCTCCACCAACGATATGGCGGTGGTTCTGGCCAATGGAATGGCAGGCAATCCTACCATTGAGGAGTCCGGCGAGGACTACGACCTATTCGTCAAGGCACTCACCCATGTCTGCATCTATCTTTCCCGGATGATCGCCAAGGACGGGGAAGGAGCCACCAAGCTGCTGGAATGCATGGTCTATGGCGCCCCCAACGAGGAGACCGCCAAGGTTTTAGCCAAATCCGTCATTTGCTCCAGCCTGTTTAAGGCGGCCATGTTCGGAGCCGATGCCAACTGGGGCCGGGCGCTCTGTGCCTTGGGCTATGCCGACGCCGACTTTGATGTCTCCAAGGTGAAGATCAGCTTTGCCTCCCTGGCGGGAAGCATCACCGTCTGCGACAAGGGGGCAGGGGTTCCCTTCTCCGAGGAGAAGGCCAAGCAAATCCTGCTGGAAAGTGAAATTGAAATCATGGTGGAGCTGTTTCAGGGAGAAGGCTCCGCCGTGGCCTGGGGCTGCGACCTTAGCTACGATTACGTCAAGATAAACGGAGATTATCGCTCATGACACAACCAATTTATAACAACAACTCCGCCAAAGCGGATATTCTGGTACAGGCACTGCCCTATATTCAGAAGTACTTTGGCAAGGTGATCGTCATCAAATACGGGGGCAACGCCATGCAGAGCGACGAGCTCAAGCAGGCGGTGATGGAGGACATTGTCCTCCTTTCCCTCATCGGCATCAAGGTGGTGCTGATTCACGGGGGCGGCCCCGAAATTACCGGCACCCTAAATAAGATGGGGATCGAATCCCGCTTTGTAGGGGGCCTGCGCCATACCGATGCTGAAACTGCCAAAGTAGTTCAAATGGTGCTGGCAGGCAAGACCAACAAGGACCTTGTGGGCCTTCTGGAGCGGCAGGGCGGCCGGGCCATCGGCCTCTGCGGTATAGACGGCGGGATGATCAAGGCGAAAAAACACAAGGGTCCCCACGATCTGGGCTTTGTGGGAGACATTACCTCGGTGGATACCACTGTCATCACCGACCAACTGGCCCGAGGCTACATCCCGGTGATTGCCACCGTGGGCACCGATGATGCCGGCAATGTCTACAACATCAACGCCGATACCGCCGCCGCCGCCATTGCGGGGGCTCTTAAAGCGGAAAATCTGATTCTCATGACCGACGTGCGGGGCCTGCTCACCGATAAGGGTGACGAAAGCACCCTGATTCCCGCCGTCAACATCAGTCAGGTTCCGGCCCTTATCAAGGAGGGCATCATCTCCGGCGGCATGATTCCTAAAATCGAAAGCTGCGTAGAAGCAGTCCGCCGGGAGGTAGGTAAGGCCTTTATCATCGACGGCCGCATCCCCCACTCCATCCTCATCGAGCTGATGACCGATCAGGGCATCGGAACCATGTTCCGGGTCTAGGGTCAAAGCATGGGGGAAAAGCAAGGAGGCAACAGTATGAATTTTTTGCAGGTGAAAGAGCTGGATCAGACCTATATTGCAGGCACTTACGGTCGGAACAACCTGCTGGTGCAAAAGGGTGCAGGCGCTTCCTGTCAGGATGAGCAGGAGCGTACCCTCATCGATTTTTCCGCCGGCATCGGAGTCAATTCCATCGGCTTTGGCAACCCGGCTTGGGTGGCGGCGGTCAAGGATCAGATCGACAAGCTGGCTCACATGTCCAACCTCTACTACACCCAACCCATGGCTTTGCTGGCCAAGGCCCTCTGTCAGCGCACCGGTATGCAGAAGGTGTTCTTTGCAAACTCCGGGGCAGAGGCCAACGAGGGCGCTTTAAAAACCGCCCGCAAGTATATGAGCGAACGGTATCCCGGCCAGCGGGACACCATCCTCACCCTTATAAACTCCTTCCACGGGCGGACCATCGCCACCCTCACCGCCACGGGGCAAGAGGGGATGCACCGGCACTTTGGGCCCTTTCCTCAGGGATTTGTCTACGCCAAGGCCAACGATATCGCCGATCTTAAGGAAAAGCTCAATCCCCGGGTGGGGGCTATCTTCATCGAGTGCGTCCAGGGAGAGGGCGGCGTCATTCCCTTGGAGCAGGATTTTGTAAAGGCCATTGCCGACCTCTGCCACGAGCGGGATATCCTCCTGATGGTGGACGAAGTCCAGACCGGAGTGGGCCGCACCGGTAAGTTTCTGGCATTGGAGCACTACGGGATCACCCCCGATGTGGTGACTTTGGCAAAGGGGCTGGGGGGTGGGCTTCCCATCGGGGCGGTTCTCTTTGGAGAAAAGACCAAGGAGGTTCTGGGCAAGGGGGATCACGGCTCCACCTTTGGAGGCAACCCCGTCTGCTGCGCCGGAGCCGGAGCCGTGCTGGAAATGATAGACGACGGCTTTCTGGCTCAGGTGGCGGAAACAGGAACCTATTTGAGAGGGCGGCTTTCCCAGATGCCGGGGATCGCAGAGGTTTCCGGCAAGGGGATGATGCTGGGGGCCACCCTCGTTGAAGGACTTAAAAACACCGATGTCATTGCCGCCTGCGGTGAAAAGGGGGTCATTATTCTGGCCGCAAAGCACAAGTTGCGGTTTTTGCCCCCCCTCACCATTACCCGGCAGGAGCTGGACACCGGCCTTGGGGTTCTGTCCGGCGTGCTGGCGGAACTTGCCCACCAATGATAAAATTCGGTTCAAGCTGCCCTAGGGCAACTACGCGGCAAATACGCGATTTGAAAATACCAATGATAACAACACCTTATAAAAAAGGGAGGAAGAGGCAGGAGCTTGGGCAAAAGAAGTCAGCTTTCTGCCTTACACCATATGAAACATCTGTTAAAGCTGCTGGATTTAACCGGAGAGGACATCATCGGCCTGCTCAATCAAGCGGACCAGCTCAAGTACGAGACCAAGCATGGCATCAAGCACCATCATCTGGCGGGGAAAACCTTGGGGATGATCTTTACCAAAGCCTCCACCCGCACCCGGGTCAGCTTTGAGGTGGGGATGCAGCAGCTGGGAGGCTACCCCCTTTTTCTGTCGGGCAGCGAGCTGCAGCTGGGCCGAGGAGAGCCCATTGAGGACACCGCCAAGGTTCTCTCCCGCTATCTGGACGGTATCATGATTCGCACCTTTAAACAGGAGGATGTGGAGGATCTGGCCAAGTACGGCAGCATTCCCATCATCAACGGCCTGACCGACCTGTACCACCCCTGCCAGGTGCTGGCCGACCTGATGACCATCCGGGAATACAAAAGCACACTGGAAGGCCTTAAGCTTTGCTACATCGGGGACGGCAATAATATGGCAAACTCACTGACGGTAGGTGCTCTCAAAACCGGCATGTCCGTTTCCCTTGCCTGCCCCGAGGGCTATCACCCCCACCAGTCGGTTCTGGATTTTGCCAAGGACTACGACTGCTTCACCCTCACCGAGGACATCTTCGAGGCTGCCAAGGACGCCGACGTGGTAGTTACCGACGTTTGGGCCTCTATGGGGCAGGAGGAGGAAGCGGAGCAGCGCCGCAAGGCCTTTGCAGGCTATCAAGTTAGCCAAAAACTACTGGGGGCTGCCAAGTCCGACGCTATGGTCCTCCACTGTTTGCCCGCCCACCGGGGAGAGGAAATCTCCGCCGAGGTAATGGACTCCCACCCCGAAATCTTCGACGAAGCGGAAAACCGTCTCCACGCTCAAAAGGCGGTCCTCCTGACTCTGCTGAAATAGTTAACTTCAGGCTCTCCTTTTCACTGGGTTCCCGGGCAGTCTCTTCTTGCCCGGGGCCTTTTTTTGCCGTATAATAAAGGGGACTAGCTGCAAGCCCCCCGGCCTGCCCTTGATGACAGAACGGGAGAGGGCCGGCAACCGTAGATGACCAACCATGCAGCCGGGAAGGGGCTGTGCCTTCCCGGCAGGCTGACGGAAAGGAAGTGGCAGGATGAAACAGGTTCGCTGGGGGATACTGGGCTGCGCCGACATTGCCGAGCGCCGCATTTTCCCCGCCTTTCAGGAGGTGGCAAACGGAGTGGTCGCCGCCGTGGCCACCCGGAGCGGTTCTCCGCGGCTGGAGCGAATTCGGGCGGCGTACCCTCCCTTTCGGGTGTGCGGCTACGAGGAGCTTCTGGCTGATGAAGCCATCAACGCCGTCTACATCCCCCTGCCCAACAGCCTTCATCTGGAATGGACCCTCAAGGCTGCCAAAGCCGGAAAGCACGTTCTCTGCGAAAAGCCCATAGTCTGCCGCTCCCGGGAGCTTTCCCAAATAAAGCAGGCGGCTCAGGAGCATAGCGTTCACATTATGGAAGCCTTTGCCTGCCTCCACAGTCCCCTGTACCCCACCATCCGCCGCCTGATCGCAGAAGGAGAGATCGGGGAACTGCGTGCGGTAGAAGCGGTCTTTTCCTCCCCCCTCCAAAGCCCGCAAAGCCCCAAGCTTTCCCCAGAGTTTTTAGGCGGCTCCATCCACGATGTGGGCTGCTACAACCTGCTGAGCATCCGACAGGTTACCGGGCGAGAACCTGTTTCCGTCAAGGCCTATGGCTCCTTCCTCCCCTCGGGAGTGGATGGAACCGTCGCCGCCCTACTGGATTTGGGGGGCGGCATTGTGGGCTATTCTTTCAGCTCCAAGGACGGCGCCAACCATCGGGGCCTCAAGGTGATCGGCAGCCGGGGGATCATCACCTTTCCCAAAACGCCCAATACCTGGGGGCAGCTGGAAATCACTCTGGCCCGGCCCGAGGGCAACCGCATCATCCCCTTAACCGCTTCCAACACCTACGCCGCCCAGCTGGAACAGATGGGCCGCTGCATTTTGGAAGGGGAAGCTCCTCTGGTTTCTTTGGAGGAGTCGGGGAACAATATCCGTGCCATGGAGCTGCTCCACGCCGCCATCGGCAGCTGGATGTCCCGCTAAAATATACTGGCATTGCAAAGGAGAGCCTATGTCTGAACCCATCCGCCTGACCGGCATTTTTGATTCCCACGCCCATTATGATGACCAGCGCTTTGACCCCGACCGGGAGGAGGTCCTCCCCCGGCTGCCGGAATGGGGGGTTGCCTATGTGATGAACGCCGCCGCCGATCTTGCCAGCGCCGCCGCAGGGCTGGAGCTTGCCAAATCTTTTCCCCATGTGTATTGTGCCGCGGGAATTCATCCCCACGAGGCCTCCAAAGCCCCCGCCGATTATCTGGACCGCCTGAAGGAGCTTCTCTCTCAGCCCAAGGTAATGGCGCTGGGGGAAATCGGCCTGGACTACCACTACGACTTTTCTCCCCGGGAAACCCAGCTGCAGGTCTTTGAGGAACAGCTGATTCTGGCAGGGGAGCTGAATCTTCCGGTGATCATCCACGACCGGGAAGCTCACGAGGACACCCTGAAGCTTCTCAAAAAGTATCGCCCCAAAGGAGTGGTCCACTGCTTTTCCGGCAGCGCCGAAATGGCCCGGGAGGTAACCGCTCTGGGGCTGTATGTGGGCTTTACCGGGGTGGTCACCTTTAAGAACGCCAGAAAGCCTCTGGAGGCTCTGAAGGCCGTGCCCAAGGAACTGCTGCTGATGGAAACCGACTGCCCCTACATGGCCCCCGAGCCCTTCCGGGGCAAGCGCTGTGATTCCTCCCTGCTGCCCTATGTGGCCCAGGTGATGGCCGGGGAGCTTGCCATGGAACCGCAGGCGGTAGTGGATCTTACCGCCGCTAACGCCAAGACCCTCTTTGGGATTTCCTAAGATGGAGCTTCATGAGAGACTGGAAATCCCCCCCGAAAGACTGGGGGGCTTGGGCCGCCCCGCCGCACTGCTGCTAGACTGGTATCATCAGAACAAGCGGGAAATGCCCTGGCGGGGAACGGATACCTTTACCCCCACTCCCTATCAGGTGTGGGTGAGCGAGATCATGCTGCAGCAAACCCGGGTGGAAGCGGTGCGGGGCTATTACAGCCGCTTTATCTCCCAGCTTCCCGATGTGGCCGCTCTGGCGGCAGCCCCCGAGGATCAGCTTCTCAAGCTGTGGGAGGGGCTGGGCTATTATAACCGGGTGCGGAATATGCAAAAGGCTGCCCGTGTGGTTATGGAACAACACGGCAGCGCTTTGCCCGCCGACTACCACGCCTTACAACAGCTTCCCGGCATTGGAGTTTACACCGCGGGAGCCATTGCCTCCATCGCCTTTGGAATCCCCGTCCCCGCTCCCGACGGCAACGTCTACCGGGTGCTCACCCGATTGCTGGGCAGTTCCGCCGGTTTGGGGGACTCCAAGGTGAAAAAAGCACTGGCTCAGGTGGCGGCATCTATGATCCCCCCCAAGGCTCCGGGGGATTTTAATCAGGCTCTGATGGAGCTGGGGGCCATTGTCTGCCTGCCAAACGGTGCTCCCCTCTGTAATGCCTGTCCTTGGAGCAACCTTTGCGTCGCCCGCCGGGAGAGTATCTGGCAAACCATCCCCCTGCTTCCGGAAAAAAAGCCCCGCCGGGTGGAGGAACGTACTATTCTGCTGATAGCGTCGGGGGGGAAGCTGCTCCTCTCCCGCCGCCCTGCCAAGGGACTGCTGGCGGGACTGCCCGAGCCTCTGAATCTGGAAGGCTACCGGGAGCCGGAGCAGGTCGCCGCCTGTGTGGAGGAGATGGGGGGTAGAGCTCAGGGACTTCACCCCTTGGGAAAGGCCACCCATATCTTTAGCCATGTGGAGTGGCAGATGGAAGGATTTTCCGCATCCTCTCCCCTTTTTGATCCGCCACCGGGTTTTTTCTGGGCGACAGCCGCTGATTTAAAGGAAACCGTTGCCCTGCCCAGTGCTTTCCGGGCTTTTTGGGGGGAAGTGGACACGCTACTCCAAAACAGTCTGCCCCAAGGCTGACATCCTATTTGACTCTGCCGCAATGCTCCGGCGATGGGAATCCCTCCGCCGGAGTTTATCGCCCCCGAATTATTACTTTTTATACAAAAAACCATTGTTTTTTTCTTGTATTTAGTGTACAATGGCTCTACAGTTGTGGCAGGCAATCCCCTTAGGACGTTAGGGCAGGTTTGGTGCATGGCAGGGATAGCACAAATCCCTTTGGGATTTGTGCGGCCCCACCACCCCGGAGAGATGCAGGAGGGCAATCATGAGCATCCCTGTAAACGACACACGCTTTTCTCATTTGTCGGACATCATCGAGCAGATACCGGCGGTTGCTTTTCGTCTGACTCACCATGGAGACCAGTGGCATACCTGGTTTGTCACGCAAAACATCTCTACCTATGGCTATACTGCCGATGAGTTCACCAGCCAGCAAATGCAGTGGATGGACGTCATTCACCCCGACGATTGGGTGATGGTGAACAAAATGGTGGAGGATTACGAGGCCCGGGGAATCAGCGCCTTTAAGCTGTATTACCGGCTGATCACCAAAAGCGGCGAGAGCGTTCCTATTGCGGAATACAACACCGTTCATCGGGATTCGCAGGGCGGCGTCCTCTGCTACGACACGATTTTAATCAGCAACGCCCAGAACGAAGGGGTCCAACGCCTTATCGACAACCACTATCACCAGCAGGCGGTTCTCAATGATATTCTGCTTAGCCTTCACGATTCCAACCCGGAAAGCGTGCTGCAGATCATCTTGGGCCGAACCGGCGAATACCTCAACATCAGCCGGGCTCTGCTGTTTCGGCAAAATTCCGGACAACAGTACTGCAAGGTGATCGAAGAATGGTGCAACCGGGACATTCCCTCGGTAATGGAGGGGGAAAACTACCACCGCCTGGCCTGCGAAACCATCCTGTCTCAGTCCTGCATGTCCCTGGAAACCGCCGGCTACCTGCTGATTCACGCAGGGCAGGTCCCCCACTGCTGCAAAGCCATGTTTGAGCAGGAGCATCTCACCGGCTGCGCTGTCTTTGCCGTCTATTTGGAGGGCAAGCACTACGGGTTTATCCGCTTTGACGACTGCGTGGCAGAGCGAACCTGGGATGAAAATACTGTTTGCTTTTTAAAGAACATCTCCAACCTCATCTCCACGGCGCTGGCTCGCCAGCACGCCGCCAAGGAGTTGGAGCAAAGCCGCAAAACTTACGAAGCTGTTCTGGATAACGTGGGCTCCTACATTCTGGTGGTGGATACCGCAACCGACAAGATCATCTTTGCCAACGGCACTTTCCGAAAGGTACATGAAGAAAACTGCACCGGCAAGGAGGCTAAGCGGTACCTTCGGGCCTAAGCGGTACCTTCGGGCCGAGGCTGCTTCCTTCCTGCGGAAGTCGGTAGGGGGCCCGGCGGATTACCCCGAGTTGTACAGCACCCGCACCGGCCAGTGGCTGGCGGTTTCTGCCGAGCCCATCATCTGGGTGGACGGCAACAGCTATCTCTTGCTCAATTGCTACGACATCACTGCCAAAAAGCTGTTTGCCGACACCTTGGAGGCAAACATCGAGGCGCGGACCAAAGAACTGCGAAGCATGAGCGAAAAGGCCAAGCGGGCAAAGGAAAAGGCGGAGGACGCCGCCCGAGCAAAGTCCCAGTTTTTGGCCAACATGTCCCACGAAATGCGCACCCCCCTCAACGCCATCATCGGCATGACCGGTATTGCCAAGTTCTCGCAGGACCCCAAGCACCGGGAATACTGCATTGACAAAATCGCCGAGGCCTCCATTCATCTGCTGGGGGTCATCAACGATATTTTGGATATGTCCAAAATCGAATCGGGGAAGCTGGAGCTGGTCTACGCCCCCTTTGACTTTGAAAAGATGCTGATGCGCACCACCAACGTCATGCGGTACAACCTCAGCCAAAAGGGGCACGTTCTCCACGTCTCCATCGACGACGCCATCCCCAAGATGCTGGTCAGCGACGAGCAGCGCCTGACGCAGGTGATGACCAACCTGCTTTCCAACGCCGTCAAATTCACTCCCGGCAGAGGGGAGATTTTTGTGGAGGCCCGCAGGCTGCCTACCCGGGTGGATGGCTCCTTTGCAGTAGAGGTTTCGGTGCGGGACAACGGCATCGGCATCGCCCCAGAGCAACAGGGGCGGCTGTTCCACTCCTTCGAGCAGGCCGACGCCGGGATTTCCCGCCGGTTTGGCGGAACCGGACTGGGCCTTGCCATTTCCAAAAACATTGCGGAAAGTCTGGGCGGAGACATCTGGGTTCATTCCCAGCCGGGGGAAGGCTCCATCTTTACCTTTACCTTTCTCACCAAGCAGGGTAATGCCAGCCTGCTTGCCCGTCCCCCGATCCACTGGCAGAATCTGCGGCTCCTGGCAGTGGACAGCTCCCCCAAGGTACAGGACTTTTTCCGCCGCCTCTCTAAAAAGCACGGGTTCTCCTGTGAAATTGCCTCCCATTGGCAGGAGGTGTTCCCCCTCCTTCAGGCGGGGGAGCCCTTTCATATCGTGTTTGTGGATCAAGCCATTCTGGAGGAGGAGGACGTCCTCTCCTCCCGGCAAATGCTGGAGCGCACCGGCCCCCTGGTGGCCATGACCTCCAGCGTTACCTGGAGCGGCATGGAGCAGGGGTTCCAGCAGATGGGGGTGCACCGGTACATACAAAAGCCCCTGTTTTCTTCCTCCATCATGGACTGTATTGTGGATTGCCTTTCCCTCAACTACCAGTCGGAGGAGGTAATCCCGGAGCATATCCCGGTATTTGCCGGACGCAACATCCTTCTGGCCGAGGATATGGAGATCAACCGGGAGATTGTCATCTCCCTGCTGCAGCCTTTGGGAATCACCATCGAATGCGCCGAAAACGGCCTGCGGGCAGTGGAAATGTTCACCGCCGATCCCCTGCGGTACGATGCTATCTTTATGGACATCCACATGCCGGAAATGGACGGCTATCAGGCAACCTGCACCATTCGCACTCTGGGATTCCCCCACGCGGAAAACATACCCATTATTGCCATGACCGCCAACGTCTTTCGGGAAGATGTGGAGCGGTGTCTGGACTGCGGCATGAACGACCACATCGGCAAGCCTTTGGATATTGATGAAATCATATCCAAGCTTCACCGCCATCTGTTTTAAGGCGGCCCCGCTTTGAAGGGTTCAAAATAAAACAGTCCCCGGCCTAAATGCGAGTAGCCATAAGGACAACTTGTGAACCGGGGGTCAAGGCAAACTGAATACGGAAAAAAGAATGATATAAAAAGACGATATAAAAGACGAACAGACAGCAGGTAAAACTGCCTGTTCGTCTTAACTATTATACCACATTTTAGAATTCTTCTGTATTATTCAAAGATGTCTCATAGTCTATTGCCGCACTTTCCGCAAAAGTGCGCGCCGGAAACAACACCGGAGCCGCATTTCGGGCAGAAATTTATTTGCGGGTCGACCTGATAGGTGGCGGGTAAATCCTCATCTTCACTGGAGCCTGTCAGAAACAGCCAGTCGATGTCCTCGCCGTCCTCGCATAAGCCGATGGCTCCGGCGGGCGAAACCACATAAAAGCTGTCCTCATCGATGGGGTTTTCACTGTCGCTTGTCTCGGCAAGCACCAGCAAGCCTTTTACGTCGTATCTATCATCGGCAGTGGCAAAACTCCAGCTCTTGCAGAGTGTGGCGGCAAGCTCCGAAGCCGCCAGCAGAGTGTCAAATCTCTCCATTATAAAATCCTCCTCATTATTTGAATAACAGGTTATTGCACCGCTTGCAGCGGTCATTTTGTATGGGGTTCATCATAGAGCAGACATTGCAATAGATGATGCGGTCTTTGGATTTATCGTATTTCTCGTATGTACTGAATCTTGGGTGAAACCGCACCCTGTCGCCAACGGAAAGATAGTCGTACATATGCCGACCACTGTCCTTTTCCACGATGGTCTTTTTCTTGCCCGCGTCGGTGTTGATGATCGTGTTATATTCCGTATAGGTTCGCCAGTTGTCGTCCTCGCCGCCCCTATGCTCGCTTTTCTCCTTGCTGTACTTATTGACGACCACGCCCTCCCACATGGGTTGCTTGGTCTTTCGCAACGCCAGCAGATTAACGACCAGCATGACAAGAGCAATGCCAACACCGATGACAAGGGATTCTCCAAACGGGAAATCGTCCATCAGCAGACCGGCGACGGGAAAGCCGATGAGTGGCACGAAAACCAATATCCACATACAGCCAATAGAGGATTTCTTGTTTTTCTGTGCGGCGGCCAGTATCTCCGGCGAATTACACCTGTCGGAAAAGCCGACCAGCCCCGAGCCGCCCTGTGGGGGAGCGGAAGATGCCGCTTGGCTTACCTCCATCGGCTCCGGCGTTCTCAAATTCACCGCCTTGCCGCAGCCGATGCAAAATTCAGCGCCGTCCGGCAGCTTTGCGCCGCAGGCCGTACACACGCCGGGTGCGCCGGCCTGTATTTTCACGCCGCAGCCCGAACAGAAAGCCGCGCCCTCCGGCTGCTTGTTTCCGCAGTTAGGGCAAAACATATCCGTATCACTCCTTGCTTCGATTATTTGGGGCGCGGCGGGTTTCCTCGCCGCTGTTTTCTTCTTTTTTCCGCGTCCGGCTGTGCGTATGACAAGCAGCAGCAAAAGCAGATAACCGATGGGGGCGAGGATATGATAAATAATCGCCACTTCGCCCATCTCGCCAAATTCGCACAGCATGGCGGGCTTGTTGACATAGGGGAAAAAGCTAAGGTATCGAATACGCTCGGAGCGCGTTTCGCCCTCGTTAAGGCGCGGCCACGCCTCGTCGCTGCTATATATCACATAGCCGTGATACTCCTTGCCGTTTGCCACAAACCAATAGCCCTTGGAAACGGTGCGGGAACGGTTTTGCTCCGCTTTTGTGTCGTCCAGCCGTGCTTGATAACTGTCCACCGTACCCATGACGGAATCGCCCCATATCGCCAGCGCAAGGGTGCTGACGCTGGTATATATGGCATACAGCAGCACGGCGCAGATCAGGATAAGGATGGGCAGGGGGATTTTTTTGCTTGTTTTCTTCTTTGCCATCGGACGCTCCTTTCATTGTTGTTCGGAGTCACGCTTTTTGCGCCAGCCCACGCCAAACAGATACAGAACAGTAAGCAGGAAAAGCGGCGGCAGCGTGAGCGCGGCATAGGAGCGAAGCGGGACGATCAGCAGCACTCCCGCCGCCAGTTGGATATAGCCAAGTGTCCGGCACCAGCGATGTCGGTGGAGCCGCTCTGCAAAGGCCAGGCCCGCGATGGCCGTCACCATAGAAAAGATGTACGCTATTCCAGCCGCGAAGCAACCCGCTCCGGCGTAGGTGTAGTCCAGTGCTGCGTTGTCTATGAGATTCCAGCTCCACAGCAGCATAGGCAAGGCGGCAAGCAGCATCAGTACGGATGAAATCCGCAAAAGTACTCGTTTCGGTTTACGATTCATATATGTTTCCTTTCGGGCAGCGGGATGCAATATACTGCCAAACAAAATCGAACTGCTCCGGCGCGGCGTAGATTCGGTTTTTCATAAATGCGCCGTTGATCTTTATCAGATCGTGCTTTTTGCTCTTTCAACGCCTTGACCGACTTGACCTCGCTGAAGCGGGAGTAGAAGCGCCGGTTGCCCGCTGCCAGCCCCGCCGCCGCCCCGACCAGTGTGGTGAGCGTGGCCAGCCGGCGGGATTTTTTGCTCTGCCGCGCTTCCTCTGTGTGGAGGATGCCGCTGCGATACACAGTGCCCAAAACGCCGTATACAGCAGGACGGGCCTCTGCCAGAGGTTCAGAGTGTAGCTCCAGCGCAGCTTTCCGTCGTCGCAGGGAATGACGCCGGGGGGCAGAGTTTCAGCAAGATTCGTCAGCATCAATCAAACACCGTCCTGTCAAAAACATATTGGGCAAGCATTCCACATTAATTAATCTTTGTTTCATTGTAACTCCAGCTGCCTGCTGGGTTACCGTTTATGGTTTGTGACCCCACGCCTGTCATTGTAATGCCTCCGTTTTCACGCGTAAAATACAGCTTATAGGTTACCGTAATCTCATTCACGCCCGTTGCATACACCTTTGAATACGTATGTTTTCCATAAGCTATGCCTTTAAGGGGATCGTAGGACAATGTAGCCGGCTCATTGAAGCCGTCGGAATCGGATAAAACCAAGCTATCGCCATCCCTTGCGATATAATTATTGATTGTAACTGACGCTGAAGTTTCATAATTGATGTCATAGGTGCCGATGATTTCATCCAGCGGGAGCCCTTCGCCACTCGCTACCTTAAGGTGTGTGTCTTTCTTCTTGTTGGTGGTGTTTACCACCAGCAGAAGATAGCGGTATTTGTCCTCAAGTGTTTTCCTGAACGCCGGGGCTGAAATGTTCGCACCCTGCTGGGTCGTCGTTTCCTTGGAAAGCGACTTCAAAAGCACCAGTTCCTCGCCATTTCTGGCGCTGATACTGACGGCGGGATCCTCATCCAGCTTTTCCCGTTCCTTTTCCGTCATATCAAGCGCAACGACTCTGGCACCGTAGGCAGGGACGCTGAGCTCGAATTCCTGCCCATCCTCACTGACGAGCTTATCGGCCTTCAGTGAAAGCACCGATGTAAAAAGTGATACGGCATAGTTGGGGTCAAGCTTTGAGGAAAAATCCTTTGGGGATTTTCCTGCATTATCCACGATGGTCTGATGGAGGATATAGGGCTTATACGCATATTCCGCCCAGACGCTTTCCTCGCCCAGCAGGAGCTTTGTGAAGAAATCCATTACATATTCCGAGGGCGCGCCCACACAGCCGTCTATCCAGCTTTGCCATTTGCTCACCTGCAAATAACCGCCGGTGGAATAGAGGTCGATTAGTCCCAACATCTTATCGTTGCCGGAAAGGGCCTCCGCGCCGTCATACCAGCCGCCCCGGTTCGCCCAGTAAGCGACCAGCGCGCCGCGGGCGTATCCGGCGCTCGCGGAGTCGGAGGCAGGATATATGCCGTCGTAAAGCTCGTATTGACGGGCACTGTGATCGCCTGTGCCGCCGAAGTATTTTTCGAGAAATACCGCCGTCGCCTCGTCCAGCCAATCGAGGCGCTTATACTGGGTTGTAACATAGCACTCCTGCACAAAGTGCATAAGCTCATGTGCGAATATGCTCGTGACCGAATCGAGGTTGAATTTCGTAAACAGCAGGCGGCTGAAATTCATGTAACCGCTGTCAATGCCCCACCAGCTTGAAACATATTGCGCGTATGTGGGTGTGGCGGCGTCGGCGCTTTTTAGCGTTGTTACATGGATATCCATAGGCCATTCGGTGCGCCTCGACATATCGAAGCCGAACTCCCCGTATTTCGCATAGACCTGCTCCATACGCGAGAGCAGCGCCTCTACGTCGCCCGGCTCCACCGTGGTCGCCATAAACCGCGAGCGGTCAAAGATGAGATTGAAGCGTTGGCTTTGCGAGGCGCTTACGAGCTTGACCTTGAACTGGATGTCAAAGTGCATTTTGTCGCTGTAGGTCGGGGAAACGAAGCCCTCGCCCTTCAAGTAGACGTTGCCGGACAGCTCGCTGTAGCCTGAGGGGGTTATCTTCGCGGTCAGCTCACCTTCCTGCTCCGAGGCCTCGATATGGTCGTAAACCATGACCTTCTCACCCGTCTCGTCCTGCATGGAAAAACCGATATCGAGATACAAACGCTCATTTTCCGCAAGGGTCAGATCATCCGGCATCGGCGCGGACAGCGTCACTTCGCCCTCGGGTATGTCCGCAAACGCCAGTTCATAACCGACGGAGACAGCCCCCTCATCTAAGTCGATAGGGGCGGTTTTGGCATTTTCAAGCGTCGCCCCGCCGTATGCACTGCCGAAATTCACGCTCATTCCGGAAAGCTCCGCCACGCCGTTTTCGACGCGGATGTTGCCAAGTTTTTGCGGTCTGTCCTTCACCATAAAACCCGGCCAACCGTAGAGGGCCACCGCCGCGATCTGTATGATAAGTAGCGCGGAAAGCACGATGCACAGCGCATTGCGCCCGCTGTTTCTTTTCGGTGCTGCGGCACTTTTTCTTTTTGGTGTCGCAACGGGCGGAGTATATTCTTGAGGCTGCACCTCGGTTTTAGTCTGCGGCTGCGGCTGCGGCACAGGTTTCGGCTGTGCTGCGGGAACAGGATTCGCGGGCACATCAAGAACCGCCGCGCCGCATTTGGCGCAGAAGCGAGCGCCGGTATGAAGCTCCTTGCCGCAATTCGTACAATATTTTCCCACGTCCGCACCTCCTTATGGCCTTACCAGCGCCACAAGCGCCGGTGTCCCGTCGGGCGTATCCATTGTGCCGACGGCGTATTGCTTTCCATTAAGCTCGTAGAACTGCATCAGGTGTATGGTTCCCGCACCGGACGCCCACAGGCCGCCGTTTTCCCACTTGCCGAAAAATACGCCGTCCTCCATATCCGTTTCATCGAAGCTATCTCCCTCGTTTGCCCAAAAAATCTGATACCAGTCGAGAGTGAGGCTCAGGCTCTCCGCCGCACCTGCAAGGGCGACATTGAGAAACTCCATAGCGCCCGAGTCGTATTCGTTATTGGGGTCATAAATAATCAGTGCTTTCCAGCTTCCGGTCAGCGGGCCGATATTGTCAATGATATTCGCATCGGACGGAACTCCGTCATAAGCCACGTCCTCTGAGTACCAGAGAAAGTCCTCCAAATCGGGGCGTTCCTCCGTGGATAAGCTCACGCCTGTTACCTCCGGCGCGGGAATACTGCCGCTTTCCGTGGCCGCAGGCGGGGTTTCTTTCTCCGATGCCGGTGTAACGAGCGCTGTTTGCTCCGTCCTCGGCGCAGGAGATTCCTTTACTGCTGCTGACGGCAAATTGGGCGGTATGGTGAGAACGCCTATCACAAGCATCAGCAGATTGGCCGCGATCAGTATTGCGGGCAAGATTTTATTGCCTCTGCCCGCAGATGGAATATTATCTCTCATGGATATGCCTCCAGTTTGTTTGATCCGATTATTGTGCGCTGTTTTCTCATGTTGGCCGACATATCTTGTGCTTGGGGTCGTTTTCACTTCTGACAGGTAATCACGCCCCACTCTTTATCGTTGTGGTCTCGCATTGAGGCGCTGAACGATGTTCCGTCAGCGGAGAATACAAATTTTGCTCCCGCAATATTTGCCTCGCCTGTCGACCACCGCACAAAATAGCTGCCGTTGATGTAGGTGCTCCCGGTTTCATTATTTGAGCAGACGATTTTATAGTAAGAGCCGTCGCCAAAATCCTTTTCAAATGTGACTACAGTTGTCACATCAATATCCTTACCTGTTTCTGCAACATGAAGTACGCCTGTGAAGGTTCCTGAATAGTCAACCTTTTCCGCCTGCGTTTTTATGGTGAAGGTTTTTTCGGTGCTTTTAAACGGTTTTAGCTTTGTGCTCGCCGCAACCTTGCCCTCCTCCCAATCTTTTTGCGTTTTATAGAATTCCAGCTTCATCGGGAATCCTGCTGTTTCGTGGGCAAGCAGAGTAAATTTCAACTGCCCGTTTGATTTATCATCCAACTTGATTGTCCATGCTTTTGCGGCAACCTTATCGGAAAGCGGCGCCAATTTGACATAGCAGTTTGCCCATTTTGGCTGCTCACCCTCTATCTCCTGTTCCTTTATCGTGATGGTATATATCGTGTTGAGCTGCGCGGCGAGCTGTTTATACTCCTTTTCCCGCTGAGTTAGGGCATCAAAATACACATCCCGGCTCAGAGACTGGAACATAACCTGAAGGTATTCATAGATCTCGGCTTTGTAGTTGTTGGATATTTTTTTGCGGTCGCTCTCCGACGGCCACGGATACTTGGACAGCTTGCCGTTCTTTTCATATGCGTCTATCCATGAATCCCAGTCGCTTGCTGCAACCTCCCAGTATTTGTTTACATAGTTGTCAATCTCGCTCTGCATTTTGTCGAGAGCTGTCTGCGGGGCGGATTTGTTTTCTTTGTATATCTTCTTGAATAAAGCGTACCAATCCTTGACACGGCGCTTGTTTTCGGGTCTTGCGTAATAGGCGTCGTACATATTTTTTGTGCTTTCATACTTGGTGTCGATGGCAAAATTCATCACATCGGTAAGCGCGATGTCGATCACTCCAACGCCCACATAGGCCACCTGAAATGAATCCAACAGATATTTTTTTGACGACGCCAAATTCAGCCCCAGATTCAACACGGTTTTCATTCCGCTGATCGACGTTTCTTTGCTTGTCAGCCCGTTGCTGTATGCGTCATACGCGAACTGGGTGCAGGAGGTCGCAATGCCCAAAACCGTCAACGCGTTGCCGAACGGTTCGGTGATCATATCGTCGTATGCGCCTCCAAGCGATACGAGAGTGGGGATATTTGTTTCAGCGAACATCGGCAGTGAGCTGTTTGCATTTAAAAACGCTGATATAACATCCTCTTGCCACGACACACCCTGCTCAGCGTAGGTTTTGAGCAGCAGCTCCGCTTGCTTTGTCGTCATGTAAGCGGCGTAGACGTTGACATCGGAAATGTATTCGCTGCGCTTTCCTGCGTTCGTGACCTTAAACACGCTATAGGTGGAGAGGTGGTCGGTGAGAATATGCACCTTGTTGGCTTCAGCGTCCACCGTATAAAGGGCATCCTCCCACTGACCGCTCTGTTCGTTGAGATACTTACCGCAGACCGACAGCAGCTCCTCATCGGCGCCAAGCCCCGCATCGTCATAGGGTATGGTCAGCTCGACAGTGCCCTCCGGTTGTCCGGAGGATAGCTTGAAATCGTAGGCGTAGATTTCAACATCGCTGTCTATTGACGCGGGCGATACCTTTTGTATGGTGAGTTCATCGCCAGCCTCCAGCAGACAGCCAAAGTCTATCGCCGCACCGTCCTCTGAGGCCAATGCCGTCTGTCCGTCCTCCACCGTAAAGGTTTCGGATTTCTGTGTGCCGGGAGTCTTAGCCTGATTACCAGAGCCGCAGCCGGAAAGCCCCGCCATTAAGGACAGCAGCATGACGGCTGCAAGCAAAAGGGATAATATTTTTCGTTTCATTATATAAAGCCTCCTTCGAATCTACTCAACCATAAAGCGGAAATTGACCGTATCAAACAGTTGGTCATATTTCATAGTGATTTCTTTTTCATCGGGCTTTATTTGGAAAGTCAGCCAACCGCTTTCCGTCGCTCCCGGATCAAGATAGGCCTCTTCAAAGATTCCGTCCTGTAAATGTCCTTTCACATCTGCGTTGCGCGAATAGTCCGAAAGTTCGGCGTTATAATCTCCATTGCGCACGATACACAGCGGGGTCTCATCCACCGACACAGCCTCGGCGTCAATATTTTCGACGGTCACATAAACCTTAATATAGCTGTAGCCCTCCTTGGGATTCCAAAAAATAGACGTATCATTTACTCGCTCTATTTTATCGATTGTGATCCGATATTCTTCGTAATCTGCCGCCTCACCGATACCGTAATACTTGGCTTCTTCTGTTTCGGTATTATCGGATGTACTGTTGACCGGTTGTGAAGATGATGAGCTTTCGGGCGAAGCCTTGCCGCCGCCCCCGCCGCAAGCGGCGAGGGTAAGCATAAGTACCAATGATAAAAATATAATTAACGCTTTTTTCATGAGAGAATCCTCCTGATTTTTAATTTCGTATTGTAAAGTTAAATGAAAGTTGAGAACCCCTCAAGCCTTTTGGTACAATGGTTTCACCACAAAACCCATGTACTCCCAAAAAGAAAGAGAGGTTCTCATGGTGAAAGTATATCAAATAAGCTGTCCGAAGTGC